>JASJAX010000051.1 GCA_030066755.1 Acidimicrobiia bacterium | reverse complement strand
GACGGGCCCAGACAACGCCTGGACCCGCCACGCGTGCTGCCCTCAGGGGGACTCAGCGCAGCATGCGCCGTCGCCAATCCACCGGCGGCGAGACTCTCGAGAGTCGTGCGCCGGTGTCGCCCGTGTTACCGACGAGTGGTACCGGGGTGTTACGGGCACGCCCCGGTCGCCGTCATGTCTCCCATTGCGCAATCCGTCGGGCCGCATCGTTGCGTCCCGAAGGGAAGCGAGACGCAAACACCACGATCCACGCCGTGACATGGAGGCGTCGCAGCAACCGGTAGTCGGCCATCACCTCGGGGTCGGGAACTCTCCCGTAGGCGGCGAACACCCGATCTGCGTCGAGCCGTCGGCTCTCCGCAACGCATGCGAGATCCCACTCGATCGGGCCACGCCACGTGTCCTCGAAGTCGATCCAGCGTGCCGCGTCGCCGCCGACAAGCATGTTGCCGGCATGGGCGTCGCCATGCAGTTGCTGCGACGGCAAGTCCTTGCCTTCGATGCGCCGGGCAAGCGAGTCGAAGGCCCGACGCATCGGCATCAGGTCGGTCGGTGCCGTCGGCCACCACCGCTGCGGCTCGTCGAGGAACCGGCGGACGTCGTCGAACGGCGTCGCCGGTCCAGGGGTCGCGGCCCGGTAGTCCGCAAGGGTGTGATGGAGCGCCCGCAGCTCGTGGCCAAACCTGTTCGCATCGAGCATGGTTCCCGTTGCGCCGTCCATGAAGTCCCACAGCGTCACGACGAATCCATCCGTCACATGCGGCCCCGCCAGCGGATCCGGCAATGGCCGGACGACGTCCGCTCCCCGATCGGCAAGAAATCGAGCGACGTCCAGATCTCGACGGAGGTTGTCGATGACCGATGGACGCAGCAGAGCAGTCGACGTCGCCGCCCTCGCCACCACCGGATGTGGTGCCAGGTGAACAATGAGGTTGCTGAAGTCACGGAGCACAACCGGATGATCGGACCCGACGCCGTGCCGTTGGGCCACGGCGTGCACCGCAGCCAGCGCCGCTTCCGATGCCATGTCGGTCACCCGGCCATGCTCGCAGGCGAGTCGGCCCGCTGCATGCGACGCCGGTACCGCCGGGATGCGCACGCCGACGGCTCGACGACGTAGGATCCGCCCGTGTTCGACTTCGCCGAGAGCCCTTTCGACATTCCCCAGTCCATCGCCGACATGTGCCGCCGAACGTGGGAGGACCTGGCCGAGCCCGGAACCACGTGGACCGGAGCGGATCGAATTGCGATCGCCGAACGGGCGCGTGACACCCGCCTGGATCGCGATGGGGAGACAGCCGAACTACCACCTGCGGCGGTCGACGTCGTCGATTTGATGAGCGGCGCCCCAGCAACGACGTCGCGTGAATGGATTGACGGTGTCGTCGCAGAACTCGGCGAGCAGGCCTACCTGGAGATCGTTGGGATCGTCGCACGGGTCGTGGCCATCGACACGTTCACTCGGCTCGTTGGAGTTGCCCCGGAGCCCTTCCCGGAGGCCTCGCCGGGTCCGGCCGTTGCGGAGCCGCCACCGGCCAAGGCCCGCAAGGGCAAGGCGTGGGTCAACATGGCCGGCTTCCCCGTCCCGCCGAACGTCCTCTCACTCGTGCCCAAAGCGCAACGTGCGACCAATCTCACGGCAGAAACCCTCTACATGACGGGTGCGCAGATGGAGAGCCCCGACACCACCATCGACACGCTCCATCGCACCCAGATCGAAGTCGTTGCCACGACGGTTTCCCACGGCAACGAGTGTTTCTACTGAACGTTCGCCCACGCAGGGATGCTCAGGTGGAGCGCCCAGGAAACCGGACGAACGATCGACTTCTCAGGGATCGTCGATACGACGGTGGCGCCGGGGATTGCCGGAGGCGCCGAGCTCGTGGCGTTGGCTCGAGCGGCGATCGGTCACGACGTTGACGCGGTTCCCGCACAGAAGGTCGCGTCGGTCATCGGCCCAGACGCCGCCGTACGCGCCGCCGCCGTTGCTGGAGCGTTCGAGCTGTACAACCGGATCGTCGACGCAACGGGGCTACCGGTAGGACGAGTGCAGCGCGAACGACTCGCTGACGTGGTTGAGACGCTGGGGCTGGATGAGTTCCCGCACGCGGGGCATGGGGTTTGAGTAGCCAGTCGCCAGTCGCCAGTCGCCGGTAGCCAGCGAGGATCTCGCGCGTCCTACCGGGGATGGCGCCACCAGTTCGGACTGGCGACTGGGAGCGAGGCGCAGCCGAGCGATCTGGCAGCAAGGGCCGCAGGCCCGCCGCGATCTGGCGACTGAGAGCGAGGCGCAGCCGAGCGACCTGGCAGCAAGGGCCGCAGGCCCGCCGCGATCTGGCGACTGAGAGCGAGGCGCAGCCGAGCGACCTGGCAGCAAGGGCCGCAGGCCCGCCGCGATCTGGCGACTGGGAGCGAGGCGCAGCCGAGCGATCTGGCAGCAAGGGCCGCAGGCCCGCCGCGATCTGGCGACTGGGAGCGAGGCGCAGCCGAGCGACCTAGGCCTAAGCCGCGGGCTCGGTCATCAGGCGGTGGAGCTCCGGAACGACCAGTTCGATCGCAGCTTCCAGTTCGGCCAGCGCCGCTTCTGCAGCGAGTCGGTCGCCGTCGCGTGAGGAGTACTCGAGGTCCTTCGCAGCCGCCTGCGCCTGCTCGGCGGCGATCACGCCGAAGTTCCCCTTGATGCGGTGGGCGGTCTTCGAAAGCTCCACGAGGTCGCCGTCGGCTGCATGGAGGTGGATCTCGTCCATCAGCTCAGGCAGCTCAGCGAGCAGCATGCCGGCGATCTCGGTGAAGAGCTCCATCCCTCCCATGAGCTCCATCGCCGTCTCGAGCGACAACACCTGCAATTCGTGTTCTCCGGTCACCAGAACCTCCTCGGCAGTATGAGTCGACGGAGTCGACCATTGCACCGTCGGCCGAAACGGCCGGAACACAAGTGATTGCGGGCGAAGGCCGATCAGGCGGCGCGGTCAACGACACCCAACAAGTCGGCAAGGGCGGCATCGAGTGTCGGGGCGGCGAACTCGAAGCCGGACGTGAGCAAGCGCTCCGGGACCACCCGGCTGCTCGACAGGGAGAGTTCATCCGCCATCTCGGGCCCCATCGCCGCTCGGATCGCAACCCGGGGAACACGGAACAGCGTCGGTCGGCGAAGCACGGTGCCGAGCGCCTTCACAAAGTCGACGTTCTGGACCGGGTTCGGTGCAACGAGATTCACCGGCCCGACTGCGTCACCCTCGATGAGAGTCATCAACGCCGCCACCTGGTCACGCAGCGTGATCCAGCTCCACCACTGGCGGCCGTCTCCGATCGGGCCGCCGAGGCCCGCTTTGAACAACGGCACCAGGCGACCCAGCAACTGCGTGCCGGATGCCAGGACCAGCCCGGTACGCGGATGCACCACCCGCAGCCCTGCCGCGGCCGCAGGTCCGGCTGCCTCTTCCCAATCGATGGTGAGGTCGGTCAGGAAATCTTCTCGTGACCCGGGACCGGATGATTCGGTGAGCACTTCGTCGCCGCGGTTGCCGTAGTAGCCGATCGCCGATTGCGAGACGAACGTGTGCGGTGGCTCAGCGAGCGCGGCCATGGTCGTGGCGAGGAGCCGCGTGGTGTCGAGGCGGGAGTCGACGATCTCCTTGCGACGTTTGGCCGTCCACCGTTTGTCGCCGATACCGGCTCCGGAGAGATTGACGACGACGTCGACACCGTCGAACGAAGCGGGGTCGAGGTGGCCGATGGCCGGTGACCATTGGCGTTCGTCGGCCGAGTTTGGAGCTCGACGAACCAGGCGAACCACGTCGTGCCCCGCCTCATCGAGCGATCGGGTGAGCGCTGTGCCGATCAGACCGCTTGAACCAGAAATGAGGATTCGCATGACACCCGGTCTACGTTCCCGGCCCCGGATAGGGATGACCTCCCCGACACGTCGGGGACTGCGCAGCCAGGACGTAGCATCCCGATGTGGCCACTCCGTTCGACACCGCGTATGACGAGGATCGAGCCCGGCGTCTGCGACGTGCGAAGAGCAGCGCCGGGGGCCTCCTGGTGCTGGCAGCGCTCGTCTTCTTTGCCACCTACGCCGCAACCGACGGCGAGGGTGTGTGGGGATACGTGCGTGCTGCGTCCGAGGCCGCGATGGTGGGCGGCGTCGCGGACTGGTTTGCCGTCACCGCCCTCTTCCGCCATCCCTTGCGTATCCCCATCCCGCACACCGCCCTGATCCCTCGCGGCAAGGACGCCATCGGTGTCGGCATCGGCGAGTTCGTGCAACGGAACTTCCTCGACCCCAGCACGTTGGCCGCCCGCATCGACGAAGCCGACATGGCATCACGTCTCGGCGTTTGGCTGGACGATGAGCGGCACGCCGCCTTGGTCGCTGGCCAGCTCGCCTCCATCATCGCCGGTGTTGCCGAAGCGATGGAGGACGACGTCGTCGAGTCGGGTATCCGGTCGATGATCGAAGCTCGGCTCCGCTCGATCGAAGTTGCGCCGATCATCGGGACGGTCATCGACAAGTCGATGGAGGGCGGGCATCACCATGCCATGATCGACGCCGCCTTGCGCGGTCTCGTGAGTGCGGCGACGGAGAACCGGGCGATCATCCGGGAGCAGATCCGCAAAGAGTCGCCGTGGTGGGTGCCGGAGGCCATGGACGAGGTGCTGCTCGACAAGATCCTCGGCGCCCTCCAGCGCTTCGTCGCCGACGTGACCGGACGGCCCGATCACCCGATCCGCATCCAACTCGACGCCAGAGCACGACTCATCGCCGATGACCTACGCACCTCACCGGAGCTCCGCGACCGCGGGGAGCAACTCAAGGAGGAGATGCTCGGCCATCCCGAGTTCATGGCATGGGCTGACACCATCTGGTCGGACGTCAAGCAGAACCTGCAGGCAGCGATCGATCGCCCCGATTCCGAGTTGCGACGCCGCCTCGAAAGCGCCGTCCGCTCGTTCGGGGCGAGGCTCGGGAGCGACGCCGACCTGCGGCATCGAGTCAACACGTGGATTGGATCGCTCACCCATCAGCTTGCCGCCCGCTCCGGTGGTGAGATCGCCGGACTGATCGCAGAGACCGTGCAACGGTGGGATGCCGAGGAGACCAGCAGACGACTCGAACTCCAGGTTGGCCGCGATCTCCAGTACATCCGCATCAACGGAACCCTCGTCGGAGGCCTCGTTGGGCTCATCATCCACACGGCCGTCGAGCTCTTCGGGTAGGGGGCAGGAGTCGTCAGTCGTCAGTCGCCAGGATCCAGCCAGATGCTGGAAGCCTCGATCACCCGGTGGAGTACGCTTGTTGGATGGAGACGGAGTTGCTGCGCACTACGGCGGAAGCGCTTTCCGAAGAGGATCGTGACCGGTTCCTCGCGCTGTGCGAGGCTCGGGACGTTGCCACGCTCCGACGGGACGCCGATCGCATCGCCGCACATCTCAACACGATCACGCTGTTCGCCGCCGAGGATCCCCTCGTCGACCTCACGCTGGCGCAGCGGATCGCCGCTGCGCTGCTCGAGCTGATCGTCGCCGCCGACCGACTCACGTTCGAACAGCGGCGGTTGCTCGCCGGCGCGATCGAATACTTCGTCGAAACGGGCGATGCTGCCGACGACTACCGCGGCCTGTCCGGGCTCGAAGACGACGCCCGCATCGTTCGAGCCGTCTGCGCAGCGGTTGCTCGACCCGACCTCGCTCGCGGCTGGTAGTTCACCTCACGCGCTGCTGTTCACTCACGGATCCTCCCCCTCGTAGGGAGAGGAACCAGACGACGTGGGCATTCCGGGCTCCAGCTCTACACTCGCGCCGTCATGGCAACCCTCGAGGCCGCGCCTCCCGACACGTCGCCAGCCCGGTTCCCGTATCTGCGTGAGCTGTGGGAACGCCGCGAGTTCATCACTCATCTGACGCGAGGCAACCTCGCAGGACGAACCGCCGAGGCCCGACTCGGCGTGCTCTGGTGGTTGATCAACCCGCTGCTGCTCTCCGGCATCTACTTCGTGGTGTTCGGACTGATCATCCGTGGCACCCGGCGATCGTCGGCCAGCTTCCTGGCGTACCTGATCGTTGGCGTTCTGGTCTTCCGCTTCCTGCAGGTCACGCTGAGCCAGGCAGCCGGGCTGGTCATCGGCAACTCGAAGCTGATCGTCAACGTCCGATTTCCTCGCATGGTGCTGCCCATCGCTGCCGTACTCGAGGGTGCATTCACCTTCCTTGCCAGCCTGACCGTCTTCTACCTCATCGTGACTCCAGTGAGCTGCATCCAAGCCGCTCGCGATGTTGCAGATACCGTCTGCGTGGTACCGACGTATCGGCTGGCGCTCCTCCCCGTGCCGTTCGTGCTCCTCGGGATGTTCGTCCTGGGCCTGGCTGCGTACACCGCTCGCTGGGTCGTCCCGGTCCGCGACGTGCGCAACCTGATCCCTCACATCACGCGGATCTGGTTCTACCTCTCGCCCATTCTCTGGGGCACCGAGCGTCTCGCCGACCAGGCCGAGAAGTATCCGCTCCTCGTTGACATTCTCGAGGCGAACCCGATGTTTGCGTTCTTGTCGCTGTTCCGGACCGCAATGATCAACGATCCCTTCGAGCCGCTGATGCTGGCCTCAGCCGCGACCTGGGCGACGGTCATCATGGTCCTCGGTGTCCGCAGCTTCATTCGCAACGAAGACGAGATGGCCCGATACCTGTGACCAGCGATCGAGTTCCCGACAGCTACGAGGCATCCACACCAACGCAACCGCGTTACGCAGCACCACGCCTTGCCATGGGCGAACCCGAAGCGACGCGTCTCGCAGACAGCACGATCCAGTACGGGTGGTACTCCTCGTCCGATCGGCGCTTGGTGCCGATCGTCGGTGAGATCGACTGGACCGAGTCGACCCATGACTCGACTACCCGCGCGGCGCTCGACGCCTGGGAACCTCTCGATCCGGTGCTCCTGGCACACAGCTACGACCCGAAACGGTCGCTCGACGAGGCGGCCGCATACGCCGCTCAGTGGATCGAGCTCGGTCGCGACCTGACAGCCCCCGACCTGGGAGTCGCCGGCCGTCGAGCACTCCGGCTCGCATACGTAGCCGCCGCAACCGGCGCTGCGGAGCTCGTGCACCACGCGGCATCGACCGCCACCGAACTCCTCCACGCGATCGATCCGGCAGACACCAAGCTGGCGACGACGGAGGCGGTGACCGGCCTGGTGACGCTTGTCGGCCGCTTGTCCGGCGGGCTGGATGCACTCTCCATCGCTCCAGAGGACACGTCCGACATCCTGGCCGCCCACCTCGAGGCTTCATTCTCGAGCGACGGGATCCATCGTTCCCGGACACCGGGCGTTCACGCGCAGGTGATGGAGCGGGTCGCCGTGCTCCGAGCCAGCGGCCTGCTCCCCGCGTCGCTCCTCGGTCTGATCGGCCGCGCCGAGCGCGCCCTGGCCTGGCTGCTCGACCCCACCGGCGCCCCGGCGAACATCGGTGCGACGACCACCGAACCGATCACCACCGCCTACGGTTTGAAGCCGTCGGGACTGCGGTTCCTGCCGGACCGTGTCGCCGATCCTGCCCTGCTGCACGCCACAAGCGCAGGGCGCTTCGGAACTCCCCCGGGTCACCCAATCGGCGTGTTTCCCGGCGGATTCGCGGCCATCAAGACACCGTGGCCTGATCGTGAATGGGGCACATCCGCCGCGAGCCACCTCGTGTTGCAGACGGCGGTCGACTCCGACGACACCGCAGGCCTCGTGGTCACATGGCACGATCGCGGACACCGGCTCCTCGTCGAACCGGGCCCGGTACTCGAACGCTCAGCACACCCGGCTGCGCACTATGCGGCGAACGGCTCAGCCCACAACACCGTGCTTGTCGACGACGTTCCGCTCGGCCGTGGGAACGGATCGTTGAGCCGATGGGGCAGCGTGCGGGGAACGCTGCACCTCCAAGCGACCCACTCCTCGTCGGCAGGCAGTCACCGCCGGACAACGATCTTGCACCCCGGCCGCTGGCTCCTGGTCGTGGACCAAGTGCAAGCCGACCCTGCCGCGAACGTCGGTGTCCGATTCCACGTGGGCGACGAACTCGACGTGATGGCCAGCGGCTCGGGATACATACTGCTCCAGAGCGCTCGGCCGGCCGCCTGGGTGATACCGCTCGGCGACGGCAACCCCATGGTCCCGCTGCGCGGAGTCCAGGAACCCGAGCCGAACGGCTGGTGGTCGCCCGACGGGGACCGGATGGTGCCAAACTGGGCGCTCGGCTGGGACGGATCCGGGACGACGACCTTTGCGACGCTGTTCAGCCTCGGCGTCCGTCCGGTCCCCGAACTAGTCGCTGACCCGTGGATCGCTTGGATCACCGGCGATTATCGAGCCCGGGTCGCGCTGACCGAATGGGGTGTGTCGGACATCGTGATCGACGCAACGTCGGACGAGGAGGACGATTGAGATGGGGCACGCAGAACAAGGCGGCGTGAAGTTCCTCATCATCGGAACCGCCCGATCGGGCACGACATTGGTGCAGCGGCTTTGTGCGGAGCTGCCCGATGTCTGGGTGCCCCCGGAGACTCACTTCTGGGATCTGGCCGACCGCGCCAGACACCGATTCGACTTCCCATTGCGTGCCAGAGATCGCACCGAGTTCGCTCACTGGCTGCTCACTGAGCTCCGACACCGAGACCTCGGCATCGAGCCGGGCGCGGTCGCAGCTCGATTGCAGTCGTCGAGTGTGCGCATCGGACTCTGGCAAGTGTTCGACGCCTTGGTCGCGGCGATGAGCCCCGACGTGGCCATTCTCGGCGAGAAGACCCCCAACCACATCGCCTGGTGGGAGCATTTCGCGTCGGCACGCCCCGACCTGAGGTTCATCGCCGTCGTGCGCGACCCGCGGGCCGTGCTTCGCTCGCAACGCACCGTGGCGTGGGGCGAGCCCGATCCCTGGGCCTTGGCCGAGCGATGGCTTGCGCATCAGCGCTCGATTCGAGACTGCGAACGCCTCCTCGGTTCCGATCGGTGCCTCGTGGTCCGGTACGAGGACCTCGTTGCCGACACACCGGGCCACCACGAACGGATCGCGGCCTTCCTCGACGTTCCCTTCGAGCCGGCCGAACTGACCGATGCCACACTCGCCGCACATCCGTTGTTCCCGGCACGCGAATCGTGGAAGGACAACGCCACCGATCGGGTGACCACGGACCGCGTCAACACGTGGAAGGAAACCCTGTCCGAGCTCGACATCGCTGCCGTGCAGACGACCTGCCACGTCGAGATGGACCATTTCGGATACGCGCTCGAGGACGCGGCACCGGCCGGCGCTCCTCCGGGGGAGTCGAAGGAGCGAGTCGCTGCGTTCCGTCACTGGTATCAGGCCGTTGCCGCCCTCGACCCGCTCCCGATCAACTGACGGAGATGCTGTGACCGACGACTCTGCATCGCCCGTCCATACGATCGCCTCCGGAATCGCAACGCTCAACCGACGATTCGACCCGGCGCCACTTCCGGATGCCAATGCTCCGGTATTCGTGCTGGCGAGTGCGTGGCGGAGCGGCTCGACCCTCGTCCAGCGCCTGCTCGTGTCCAGCAGCCAACTGCTGATGTGGGGCGAGCCGTACGATCACTGCAGTCTCATCCGGCGCCTCGCCGATTCGCTCAGCCCATTCGACGACCGATGGCCGCCGGATCCCTACATCGTCGATCCGGACGATCCCCCGTCGGCCGACAAGTGGATCGCCAACGCCTACCCGGACCCCCATTACCTGCTCGGCGCTCACCGCGCCTTCTTCGATCGCCTCTTCACGGACGCCGCGACCGAGGCCGGGTACACCCGTTGGGGGCTCAAGGGTGTGAGGCTCAACGGTGAGCACGCTCGGTACCTCAAGCTGATCTACCCGGATGCCCGCTTCGTCTTCCTGCATCGCAACCCCTACGACGCGTTTCTCTCCTACCGGCTTCTGCACGACATCCGCTCCCACTCCTACTGGTGGTACCACCGCTGGCCGGACGAGCAAGTGGAAACAGCGGGCCATTTCGGAGAGATCTGGACGCGGCTCACCGGGTCGTTCCTCGATGTCGTCGACGACGTCGACGGCACGGTGATTGCGTACGAGGACATCGTCCGGGGTGCTGGCGTCGATCGTCTCGAGCGAGCTACCGGCATCACGATCGATCGCGACATCCTCGCCAAACGTGTAGGGGGGACCGGCCAGCAACGCGGCCAGTGGGACGGCGTCGATCGGACCCTCCGGGCGGAAGAGATCGGTCAGCTTCAAGCATCCGCCGGTCGCCTCGCCCGCAGCCTCGGTTACGTCGGGCCGAGCGAGGGGAGCTGACGTGGGTTTTCTCCTGCGGTTCATCCCCCGGTCGGTCAAAGACGCGTTCAAGGCGTTCCGAATCAACCCGCTGGCCGGTCCGCCACCGGTCCAACGCAAGTCCGAGCTGGGTCGTCAACGAGCCGCTGCCTCACGGCCGGCCCCGACGCGGCGGCCACCCCCGCTCGCGGACGACGCCCGGCGCCGATTGACCGAGCAGCGTGACACGGCTCGTGAGCAGCTCCGAGCTGCACGGCAACGACTGCAGAAGCTCGAACAGCAGACCCGCTTCCCTGAGGAGGCTTGGTGGGAGCAGCGCTCACAGCTGGCGGGCTGGGAACCGGGTGGCGGTCTCACCGACTTCACCTACTTCCCGGGCGGAACGCAGAACCCGTACCTCCGCATGCTGTACTCGCGCCTCCCCGAGGTCGGCTTCGATCCGCGCCCGCTCGCTCGATTCGATCACCTCCATCGCCTCTCCCCCGATTCCGTCTTCCACCTGCATTGGACCCGTGTCGCCCAGGTCGGAGCGACGACCCTGGAGCAGGCTCAGGAGAAGAGTGACGAGTTCCTCGACTCGATCGCAGCGTTTGTCGAACGTGGCGGAACGATGCTGTGGAGCGTCCACGAGCCACTCCCGCACGACTGCCCGTTCCCGGAGGTCGAGAAGGATCTGCGCCAGCACCTCGCCGACCTCGCGACCGGGATCCACGTGCTGCACGAGAGCACCGTCGCCGAGGTGTCCCCGCACTACACCCTGCCTCCGGACAAGGTCTTCGTTGTCGAGCACCCCCTGTACACCGGCATCTACGAGACCTACCTCACGCGTCGTGCGTCTCGCCGGCTGATCGGCCTCGACGACGACGCGGTCATGATTCTCGGATTCGGCGCCATCCGTCCCTACAAGGGATTCGACCGCCTGGTCCGTCTCTTGCCACGAATCCGCAAGGAGAGTGGACGCGACGTGCGGGTCATGGTGGCCGGCCCGACGATGCGATCGATCGACAACGCCGAGCTCCACGAGCTCGTGGCCACCACTGAAGGAGCGAGCCTCACGGACGAGCCGATTCCCGACGAGTACGTCCAGGTGATGTTCACGAGCGCCGACATCGTGGCGCTGCCGTACCGCCAAGTCCTGAACTCGGGCGTGTTGATGCTCGGTTTGACGTTCGGCTGTGACTCGATCGCACCGGAAAACGCCGTCACTCGTGACGCCGTTGCCTCGGGCCTCGTCCGCCTCTTCGACCGCACCGACGACGAGGACCTCTACCGAGTGCTCATGGAGGCAATCGCCGAGACCGCAACGGTCGACCACGATCTGCCGGCAGCCTTTGCCGATCGGTACGACCCGGCGACGATCGCCGGCGAATTCGCCGACCACCTACGACGTATCGTCGACACCTCACCAAGCAGGCCGACGTGATGTCGAAAGGCAGAGTCGAACCTCGCGCGGTGGTAGCTCGTCGAGCCGCCGGAGTCACCTCGTGAAGCGACAGGTCCATATCGTCGGCGCGAGGCCGAACTTCATGAAGGCGGCTCCGGTCGTGGCGGCGGCACACGAGCTCGGTGACGACCCCTACTTGGTTCATACCGGCCAGCACTACGACGAAGCGCTGAGCGACGTCTTCTTCCGCCAGCTGGGGCTCCCCGAACCGGACGTCGATCTCGGCGTGGGCTCCGGCAGCCACGCCACGCAGACGGCCGCCTTGATGACGGCACTCGAGACGACCTTCGTCGACCTCGAGCCCCGGAAGGTCGTGGTGTACGGGGACGTCAACTCGACGCTCGCCGCAACGCTCGTTGCCGCCAAACTGCACATCCCCGTGGCCCACGTCGAGGCCGGTCTCCGGAGTTTCGATCGAACGATGCCCGAAGAGATCAACCGAATCGTGACCGATGCGCTCGCCACCGAACTGTTCGTCACGAGCCCCGAAGGCGTCGGCCACCTTGCCTCCGAAGGCGTTGATCCGGCCGGCGTCCATCTCGTCGGCAACCCGATGATCGACACGCTCGTGCGGTTCCGGGATCGCCTCGATGCCGCACCTGTGCGACGTTCGCTGGGTATCGCCGACGACTACGGCATCGTGACGCTGCACCGACCGGCCAACGTCGACCATGCGGATCGTGCGAGGGCGATCGTCTCGGCCCTGGCCGACGTAGCCAACGAGATCACCCTTGTCTTCCCGCTCCATCCACGTGGTCGGGCGACCCTCAGCGAGGTTGGCCTGATGGATGTCGCCAACCTCGTTGTCACGGAGCCACTCGGATACTTGGATTTCATGTCCCTGGTCGCCGCAGCAAGGCTCGCCGTGACTGACTCCGGCGGGATCCAGGAGGAAACGAGCATCCTCGGTGTTCCGTGCCTCACCGTTCGCCCGAACACCGAACGCCCGATCACCATCACCCACGGCACCAACCAGCTCGTCGAGCCAACCGAGATCGCCGCCGCAGCCCACGACGCAATCGCCACCCCCCACCTCCCGGCAGACATCCCCCTCTGGGACGGCAACGCCGGCCAGCGCATCGCCAAGATCCTCGGCGGCCACGGAGGCAGCCGCCAGCCTCCAGCCGCCAGCCTCCAGCCGCACGGCTGGTGAGTACTCGCTACTCGCTACTCCCCCTGACTAGTCCCAACGACGTCTCCTTATGTAGTCACCTACGTCGCCGACCGGAGTGATGAGAGGGCACGACCGGGTGCCGGGAGACGGACAAAGGACAAGATCATGGCCGAACGCAAAGCGCATCGCACACGCTGGGGCAGCGCAGCTCGGGCCAATGCTGCATTCGTGGCCAGGCTCGCTGAGATCAGCGATCTGAACCGGGTTCGGGAAGCCGCCGCTTCAGAGCAACTCGACTGGCTCGTCATGCCCTCGCGGTATCAGCGGATGTCCGGACGTCTCAGCGACCGAGTCGCCAACGCTGACGCTGCCTGATGTGATCCGATGGCTTCGCCATCGGAGGACATCAGATTTAAGTTTGGGCTTCGCCCAAACTCGGCCGGAAACCCAGATCGCGGCAATCGCCCACCTCGGGCGGAGCCGC
>JASJAX010000199.1 GCA_030066755.1 Acidimicrobiia bacterium | reverse complement strand
CAGGAGTGATCGCGAAAAGGCTGAGCCCATACACCACCTGATGACCAGCGAAACGGCCGACGTGCACAACGGTGGAGACCCTCCCCTGGCTGCTCCGCAGCCTGTCCCCGCCCAACAAGGGCGGGGGATCCAGTACTTTCTACGCAGTACTCAAAAGGAACGGCCCAAGGCCGGTCCTTTTGCGTGGAGGTGGGGGGATTCGAACCCCCGTCCTATGAGGCATCAGCGCCGGCATCTCCGAGCGCAGCCGACAGCGAGCTCTCGGACCTCAGGATGCTGTCGGCACATGTCCATCGGTCCCAGTCGGAGTTGGGCTTGACCCGCCGGTCCCGACACCCCGGCGGGGGCACCCTGCATTGCGTTGCCCGGTTCCGGTGAGGCAGGGACCCCCCGGGCGGACAGGCGCCTAGTTGTTAGGCAGCCAGTGCCAGATCGTTGTCGGCACGTATTGGTTTCCCGGCTTTTAACGAGGACTCCGGGGTACCTCGGCTCGCTTCCGTCGCCTCAACTCTCACAGTCGATACCAGTCACCCCCAAGGTGCAGTGCGTTCGCGACTTGCTCCAATCAGGATAACGCACACCGTCCTATCGGCCTTCCCGGTGCGGACTTCAGCCCTCCGACGGTTTCTGCTCCCGCCGGGCGGCCGCCATACTCTCACCATGGCCGAAGCTCCACCTCTACCCCCAGAACCCGATGACCACGGCAACGAGGCCGATGCCGAACCTTCGCACGTCGTCGAAGTCGCCCGCGCGCCGTCCGCAGCACCCGGAGCAGGCTTGCGTCGGATGATCACCATCCTTGCGATCGGCGTCGTCATCGTGCTCCAGGCGCTGATCTTGCAACGCCTCCAGTCGTCCGACGATGACTTGACGGCCACGAGGGCAGCGCTGACCAACCTCCAGATCGACGTACAGGGCATCGACGATCGTATCGACACCCTCGATGAGCAGGTCGGCGCACTTGCGGCAGTTGCAGGTCGCTCCCCGGGTAGCGCAACACCGTCTGATCCCACGTCGATTCCCGCCGGCTCGCTCCCGCCGTTCACCGACCCGCAGAACGATCCTGCGGTGCTCGGCGAGTACGTTCTGGGCGAACTCACCGCTACCGAGTACTACTCGAGCGAGTCGACGACGATCTCGCCGTCGGACGGCACGGCTCGGGTATGGCTGGTCTGGGCTCATTGGTGCCCGTACTGCCAGCAGGAGCTCCCGGATCTCGCCCAGTGGTGGCCGCAGAACGCCGCGAGCTTCCCGAACACCGACTTCGTGACGGTGTCGACCTCAGCGGACGAGACCCGCGGCAACCCGTTGCTGCCCTACTTGAACGAGTCGCGATTCCCGTTCCCGGTGCTGATGGACGACGACCTCCAGATTGCGGCGCAATTCGGCACGAGCGCATTCCCGTTTTGGGTCGTCACCGACGGGGACGGCAAGGTCGTGTTCCGGGTCGCCGGTGCCGTCGGCCTCGATACCGTCCAGGCGATCTTCACCCAGGTCGAGGCGCTCGTAACCGGGACGTAGCCTCGCGCACCGCTGACCGCCGCGCCGGTTCAGCTTCGCCGTCGTGCCGAGTGGGCTCGTTCGATTTCCCGCTGCTGTTCGCGTTTACGGATCGCCTGCCGCTTGTCGTAGGAACGGCGGCCGCGGGCGAGGGCGATCTCGATCTTGGCGCGTCCCTTCGAGAAGTAGATCTGCATCGGCACGAGTGTGAGGCCTTGTTCGGCGACCTGGGCGGCCATCCGCTCGATCTCACGCCGGTGAGCGAGCAGTTTGCGGCGCCGTTCGGGATCATGACCGCCGGCCCGGGCGAATTGATACGGCGAGATGTGGAGGTTCTCGAGCCAGAGCTCGCCGTTGCGGACCTCGGCGTAGGCATCCTTGATCTGGACTTGGCCATCGCGAAGGCTCTTCACCTCGGAGCCGACGAGCACCATTCCGCATTCCCATCGATCCAGCACGTCGTAGTCGTGACGGGCCTTGCGGTTCGTCGCCACGATCTTGCGGCCGTCGACCGTCTTGGGAGCACGCCGTTTCTTCGCCATCAGGTGCCTGCCAGGTAGGGAGCAGGGTCAACGGGCGAACCGTTGATCCTGACCTCGAAGTGGAGATGCGGGCCGGTTGCGAGTCCGCTGGAACCGGCGTAGCCGACGACATCGCCACCCTCGACCACGTCCCCGTACCGCACGTTGAACGACGACTGGTGGGCGTAGAGGCTCGTCAGCCCCCCACCGTGGTCGATGATGACGGTGTTCCCGTAGCCGCCGTTGCTCGACGCGAGGATGATGCGCCCACCCGTCAGCGCACGGATCGCTTGTCCTTGAGGAGCCCTCATGTCGACTCCGGAGTGCATCCGGGTGTACCCGAGGATCGGGTGGAGACGGGGACCGAACGGCGACGTGATCGCACCGGGCACCGGTCGGTAGTACTGGACTGTGGAATCGTCGCTCGGCGGTGGGTCATCCTCGGGAGGTGCGGTCTCGGCTGCAATCAGGGCCTCGATCGCCTCCTGCTCCTGCTCGAGACCGGCCAACTCGCCTTCAAAGAACGCGATGTCGTCGTCGACGGCGGCGAGGAGCGCACGCTGATCCGCGAGAAGTGCCGCTACAAGTTCGGTCTGCTCGGCGATCTCTTCGGCGTATGCCGCACGTTGGGTATCGATGAACTCCAGCAGCGCGGCCTGTTCGTCGACGGCGGCTTGTTGCTGATCAACGAGCCGGCGGTGGGACTCGGCGACGGTGAGGAGGCGGGCCAGTTCATCAACTGCTTGGGCACGATGATCGGACACGCGACCGAGGTATGTCGTGACAACGGCGACCTCGTCGAGCGATGCGGCTTCCAGCACAACCGTGGGGGTCTCCTGCCCGGACTGGGTGTAGAGACGCCGGACCGCAGCTTGCGCTTTCGTCCGCCCGACGGCTACGGCTTCGGTCGCCTCGGCCAGACCCACTCTGGCCTCGGCGACGGCAGCTCGGGCACGATCGAGTTCCAGCTGCGTCAGGTTCCGTTGCCAGGTGGAATCCTCCAGCGCCTGTTCGGCGGCAATGAGGCGGCCCCGGAGTCGATCCACTGCTGCCTGGGTCGTTCGTACGTCGAACGCAAGACCCGAGCGTTCGCTCGAAGCCTCGTCGATCTGTGCCAGCAGATCCTCGATCTCAGCCTCGACCTGAGCAAGCTCGTCGTCGAGGTCGTCGGCCGCAGCCGGACCGGCAACCGCGAGCGCCGCCACGGCGATGACCGCCGCAAAGCGCCGGAGCGACTTCATGACCGGATGTAGCGGTTCAAGGCAAGGGAAACGCCGGACCCGATGAGCCCAACGATCGCCCCGAACGTCACGATGAGCAGCCCGAACGTGAACAGGAACTCGCTGTCGACTTCGAGGGTGATGATCTCGACGGTCTCGAGCGACCCGAGGCCGAGCCGGTACAGGCCGACGATGACGGCGACGGCAACTGCGCCGCCGAGCAGGCCTTCGATGACCCCCTCCAGGAGGAACGGGGTACGTACGAACCAGTTGCCGGCACCCACGAGACGCATGATCTCGAGGTCCTCTCGCCGGGCGTAGATCGCCATGTTGATGGTGTTCGCGATCAAGGCGACTGCGGCGACGCCGAGGGCGATTGCGAGCGCCAGCGAGAACGTCTGCAGCGTGCCCCTGATGCTGTTCATCGCATCGATCGCCGCATCGGCCGACTCGACGCTGAACACGCCGATCATGTTCTGCAGCCGATTCTCGATGACGTCGTATTCGCCGATCTCGACCGGCTTGATGCGCAACGACGCGGGGATGATCTCCGGTGCGTCCTGGAGCGTTTCGAGCACGGTCTGCTGATCGGCCAGGAGCTCGAGCGCCTCTTCGTACGCCTCAGGCTTCGAGACATAGAAGACCTCTTCGACCTCGACCCAAGACTCGATGTCGGCGCGCAACGTGTCGACATCCGCATCGTCGTCGAGGAAGGCAATGACACGAACGTCGTCCGTCCATCGCAGGGTGTTGACCCGCGCAATCTCGCCGGCGATGAGGGTGGCGAAGACCAGGAAGAGTGTGATGAAGACGGCGAGAATCGCTCCGACGACCACGAGCGGGTTCCGTCGGATGTTGTTGAAGGCTTCGTTCAGCACGTACTGGATACGCATCAGGAGGCCTCTCCCCCGCTTTCGCTCCAAGCCTTGAACTCCTCCGTTGGAGCTGCGTCCTCGACCTTGGCGATCTCCGGCTCAGGCGGCGGTGGTGTCACGACCGGCTCTTCGCTCGGTGGGAGCGGCGGACCGGATGCCGGCTCGGTGCGCCGTTCGTACACGCCGCGGCTCTGATCACGCACGACGCGACCTCGTTCGAGTTGCACGACCCGGCGCCGCATGGCATCGACGATGGCGTGGTCGTGCGTCGCCATGACCACGGTGGTGCCGGTGCGGTTGATGCGGTCGAGGATGCGCATGATGCCAACCGACGTGGCGGGATCGAGATTGCCGGTGGGCTCGTCGGCAAGGAGGATGAGCGGCCGATTGACGAACGCCCGTGCGACCGATACCCGTTGCTGCTCACCGCCCGAGAGCTGCCGTGGATACCGATCCGCCTTCGACGACAAACCGACGAGTTTGAGGACCTGAGGAACTTGGCTCCGGACCACGTGGCGGGGGCGACCCGTCACCTCGAGAGCGAAGGCCACGTTTTCGTAGACCGTCTTGGTCGGCAGGAGCTTGAAGTCCTGAAACACCGTCCCGATGGACCGACGCAGGTGCGGCACCTTCCAGCCGGGCATCCCTGACGCGTGTTTGCCGGCGACCCAGATATCACCGTTGCTGGGCTTCTCTTCGCGCATCATCAGCCGCAGCAGCGTCGACTTTCCGGAGCCGGAGGGCCCGACGAGGAACACGAACTCGCCGCGTGAGATCTCGATCGTCACGTCTTTCGAGGCAATGACATTGCCTTCGTACACCTTCGTGACGTTCTGCAGTCTGATCATGGAAGTGTCACCCTCGGCGCAGACCCCGGGGCCTGCGGGATTGTCTTGGTTCTCCTCGGCTCGGCCACGACGGGAACGCGCCACTGCGACTCGAGCGGATGCATGGACTGGCGTTCACGCACGGCGTGTCCTTCGTCGACTCGTCGAGCCCCTACTCCGCCAGCGCCGGCATGGTAGCGGGCAGGCGAACTTCTGCAGCTCATCGGGCGGAAGGTCCGGACTCGGGACCTGTGACCTGGGACCTGTGACCTGGGACCTGGGACCTGGGACCTGGGACT
>JASJAX010000050.1 GCA_030066755.1 Acidimicrobiia bacterium | reverse complement strand
CGTACGCGTCGACCTCGCCTGGGCCGGTGGTGTCAGTCCGAGCTCATCCCGCACGGTGCGGCGGATGCGAGCACGCTCGATGTCGTTCATGGTCGCTTCGGGGGCGGACCGCAGCGCCAAGATGGCCGTCCGCTGCAGCTCGAGATCGGTTCGGCAGGACTCGCATGAGGCGATATCGGCTTCTGCCGCGGCGGCAGCCGAAGGATCGAGGGAGCCTTCGGCGAGCGCCATGATGAGATCAGTGTCGTGTTCGTGCATCGTTACTCGTCCATTGGATGTTCAGGGGGGCCTCTGAGGTTCCCGAGGTGTTCGGCCAGGAGCCGCCGGCCTCGAAATACCCGCGACTTGACCGTTCCGACCGGGACGCCGAGCAGGTTGGCTGCGGTCTCGAGCGCGAGCCCTTCGAGATCGACGAGCACGACCGCCGCACGGAACTCCGGCGCAATCGACTGCAGTGCCGATTCGATCTCGGGTCGAACCTCCGCCGACTCGAACGCGTCGCCGCCCCGGGGATCGACCGGGTCGTGGCCCTCGGGGAGGGCATCCGCGGAGCGCCGTTTGGCGCGCCGGAGTTGGTCATAACACGTGTTGACGGCCACCCGATAGAGCCAGGTCGAGAAGGCGGCTTCCGCCTTGTAACGGTCGGCCTTGCGGAAGACGGTCAGAAACGTCTCCTGGACGGCGTCGAGGGCCTTGTCCCGGTCGCGCAAGATGCGAAGGCAGATGCCGAAGACACGATCCTCGTGCGCCGCCATGAGCTCGTCGAACGCCGCGACGTCCCCACTCAGGTAGCGCCGAAGCAGATCGACGTCTTCTGCGGCCCGGTGAGTCATCACCGGGGATTCTGGCCGGTTCTGGCTCGGCTGTCACGACTCGGCTCCCGCCGGTCACGATCACGGCGAGCGGAACGCAACCTCGAACACGGTGGATCGGAACTCACTCTCGGCGAGCTCAGGGAGGGCGGTCAGCCACAGCAGCCACACCCCGCCACCCCGATCGGGGAGTTGGATCACGTTGACGCCGTCGAGTGTCGTTCCCGAGGCGATGGTCTGCCAGCCGGTACTGATGCTCGGGAGTTCCTCGGCCCAGCGGATCTCGAAGCGAGTGTCGGGTGTCGCCACGATGTCGATCTGGGAAGGTCGGCCGCCGACGGTGAAGGTGAGGCCGACACCGTCCTTGAGCGCGGGCAGCGGGCTGAAGTAGCGCTCGGTCCGCCAACCGGTGGACGGGTCCTCGTCGATGGCGTTGGGTGCTTCGGAATCCCGCTCGGTGCCATCCCCGGACGGGTCGTAGACGGCAATGGTCACGGCGAGCCGTCCACCCTCGGCAGGGTCGCCGACGGTCGGTGGGACCGTTGGGGGAGTGGTCGTCGGTGCTGGAGCCGTCGGGGCGGGTGCCGCCGGGAACAGAAAAGGGGAATCCGGGTCGACGTCGATTGCCCGACCGGCGACGGCGACGAGCAGCGCAGCCAGGAGCAGGAACCCGATCACGACGAGCCAGCGCCAAGACCAGATCCCGACCGGTCGTTCGACAGGCTGAAACGGGATTGCACGCAGTCCGGCTGCGAGTTGGTGCGCGTCCACCTCGCCGAGTTCTCCCGACGCCAGGATGCCGTCCACGGCCGCGGGAAGACCTTCTGCCACCTGGGATGGCCGAATACCGGGGACATCGTTGCCGGTGACGGCGATGCGGAGGGCGGTTGCCAGATCGCGGGTATCGCGGTCGGACGATCCGGCGGGGCTGTGTCGACCAAACCCGATCAGTTTGGCCGGGTGCGCAGCGGCGAATCCGATCGACGAAGGGTCGATGGAACCGTGCACCGCGCCGCTGTCGTGGAGTGCGGCAAGACCGTCGGCGAGGCCCGCAGCGTTCGGTAGGAACTCGGTGACCGGAAACGGGTCACCGGCGGCGAGGCGGTCCGCCACAGAGACGCCGCCATGCCACTCGACGATGGTGTACGGATCGTCCTGCGTCCCGACTGCGTAGACCTCGGTGAGATGCGCGTGGTGGGAACGGGCAGCGGCGCGCACACCCGAGATGAAGGCGGACCGTCGGACCTGGCTCGCCTCATCGTCGAGCATCCGGACGAGAACCGGCCGGTCCAGTGCGGTGTCGGTCGCCAACCACTCCTCGATGTCGCCATCGCGACCGAGCCGCACCTGAGTCTCATATCGATCGGGCAGGCGGGGGGCCATTGCCACAGTTTCGCAGGAGACAGGTGTAGGTACGCGGCAGCGGCGGCTTTGCCGCCGAGTCGCCAGTCGCCGGTACGCTCGCTGCGCTCGCTTCCAGTCGCCAGTCCGAACTGGTGTTGTCGTCTTCAGTCGGACGCGCGAGGTCTTTGCTGGCTACTGGCTACTGGCTACTGGCTACTGGCTACTGGCTACTGGCTACTGGCTGCGTACCTGAGTAGCCACAGGGGTTCGGGGAGCTTCACGTAGCCCTCGGACTCGTACAGGTTGAGCGCTGGGTCGTTGTCCAGTTGGGTGTTGAGGAGCATGACCCGGGCACCGTCGGAGCGGGCCTTGCGCATGGCGACTCGAACCAGGGAGCGCCCCATACCCTGGCCTTGCCAGCGGGGATGGACGGCGACCCGCTGCAGATACGCAATCGCCGTCCCGAAGCCGACGACGGCGAAGCCGGCGAGACCCCCTTCGGCATCACGGATGACGAGCACGCACGATCGCCCGGTGGCGTTCATCGCCTCGCTGAGGCCGTGCTCGTCGAAGCGCCAGAACCTCGAGAACGCGGCCTGATCGATGGCGAGCATTTCCTCGATACGGGCCGTGTCGGTCTCCACCACGAGATGGTCGGGCGGTGGTGGCATTCGATCCAGCTCGCATCGCATCAGCGCAAGTTGGAGGTGTTCCTCGTACCCAACGTTCAGCCACGTGCGCCGCCCGCCGGTCGGGAGCGGAGGGGACAACACCGCAGGCACGTCGTGGAGCAACACGAGCTCGGTGCAGGCGTGCAGGAACTGGCCCGAGCCGCGGATCAACCGAAGGCTGGCAGACGCCTCCGCATCGTTCCATGGTCGGGCGGACGCTCGTGCCCAGGCACGACGGAACGTCAAGGGTCCCGGCCATTCTCCCTTTTCGATCACACGGATCGGCGTGTCTGGCAATGCCACGTCGAGAGTGCTCCCTCGTTTCAGGGGCCAGCGTACCGTCGGTTTTGCTCCTCGATTCCCAATGCGAAGATGGCGGCATGCGGGTGCTTCTAGTGGAACACGAGTCGAGTCTTCGCCACGACACCGGCCGCGGACACCCGGAACGACCCTCGAGGATCCCGGCGGTGATCGACGGAGTCCACGCGTCCGGTCTCGACGTGGTGCCGCACCAGGCGCCGGTCGTCGATCTCGAGCTCGTCGCTCGGGTGCACGAACCTCGCTACATCCGTGAGATCGAGCAGTTCTGTGCCGGGGGTGGCGGTGCGCTGGATCCCGACACCGTGGCCGTTGCCGACAGCTGGGAGGCTGCGTTACGTGCGGCGGGTGCCGGCCCTGCTGCGGTGGCCGGGCTTCGCGCCGGCATCGCGGACACGGCGTTCCTGGCGGTGCGACCACCGGGCCATCACGCACTCATCGGCCGGGCAATGGGGTTCTGTCTCTTCAACAACATTGCGGTCACGGCCCGCATGCTCACCGAAGGAGGTGAGCGGGTGGCCATCCTGGATTGGGACGTCCATCACGGCAACGGAACCCAGGACACGTTCTACCGCGACCCCAACGTCCTGTATGTGTCGCTCCACGAGTTCCCGGCGTATCCGGGGACCGGCTGGGTTGACGAGGATGGGGCCGGCGACGCCGAGGGCACCGTCGTGAACTTCCCGATGCCGATGGGCACCCAAGGCGACGCCTATCGATGGGCGATGCGGTGGGTGATCCTCGACGTCATGCGCGACTTCGCCCCGGATTGGATCCTGGTATCGGCCGGGTACGACGCCCACCGGGCCGATCCACTTGCCGGGATTCGCCTCGTCGAGTCCGACTACGGGGTGATGGCCCACCTCCTCACCGATGTTGTGCCGGCGCACCGCGTCGTGTTCTTTCTCGAGGGCGGCTACGACCTCGCTGCGATGACCGCCTCGGTGGCCGCCACGCTGCGCGGAGTGGCCGGCGACAGTGAGGAGTTCCCTCGTGCAGACGAGATCGGGACCGGCGGCGCGTGGCGGACGGTGATGCACGTGGCAGGGCGGCTCGGCGGGCCCTGAGCGGCCTCACGAACGCCCTGCGGAGGGGCCCACTTCGCTCAAGTCGACCCCGGTGGTTTCCGATATCCCCCCTGGTAACCAGCACCGATCAACTGCAGGGGAAAACGCACATGGAGCACAGCTCGCTCGAGGGGGAAGACCGCGGCGGTTTCGGCGACTTCGACCCGTCGTCGGCCGAAACGCGCAGTGCCTATCAAGACGGATTCGGCGCGGCCGATCTCGGCGACGCCGCGACCTCCGTCATGCCGGCCGCCGAATCGGAAGGGCGGACGTGGGAGGAGCTCACAGGGGCCGGCGCTGAGCCGTGGAATGCCCCGGCGACCGAGACGGCCGCACCCACGAGCTGGGACGACCCGTCACCGGATAGCCCGAACATGGCCGTCGCTTCGACCGATGAACGGATGCCGTCGCTGGACGAACTCCTCGGCAAGCTGACGGAGTTGGAGGGTTCTGACCTCCACCTGAAGGTCGGTTCACCGCCGGCCTATCGACTCGACGGAGAGTTGCACTTCGCCGAGCTCCGCAGCCTCACCCCCGACGACACGGCCGACTTTGCAGACCAGGTGATGCCGCCTCACATCAAGGAGCGCTTCGAATCCGAGAAGGATGCGGACTTCGCCTACGGCAAGACGGCATTGGGTCGTTTCCGCGTGAACGTCTATCGCCAGCGTGGCTCGATCGGTGTCGTACTCCGGTCGGTGCCCCCGGTTTCATCGACCTTCGACGAACTCGGGCTTCCCCAGGTTCTGGAGCGGTTGTCGAAGGCCGAACGTGGTCTGGTGATCGTCGCCGGCAGGGCCGGCACCGGCAAGAGCACGACGGTCGGTGCGCTGATCGATCACATCAACACCCATCGACGTGCCAACATCATCACCCTCGAGGATCCAATCGAGATCCTCCACTCGGACAAGCTGTCGATCGTCAGCCAGCGCGAGATCGGACTGGACACTCCGTCGTACCAGGAAGGTATGCATCGGGCGCTCCGCCAGGACGCCGATGTGATCTTCATGGGCGAGATGCGCGATCGCGAAGCCATGGAGTCGGCGTTGCACGCTGCCGAGTCGGGCAAGCTCGTGATCACGACGATGCTCACCGCCGATGCATCGGAGACGGTGTTGCGGGTGATCGAGGCCTTTCCACCGTTCCAGCAGAAGCAGATTCGGTTCATGCTCGCCGGCGTCCTCCAAGGCGTCTTGTGTCACCGGATCCTGCCGCGCGCAGACGGCCAAGGGCGCGCGGTTGCCGTGGAATCGCTGACGATCAACGAGCGTTCCTACGAGCGAATCATCGACCCCGAACTCACGAACCTGCTCCTCGATGCCATCGTCGACGGGAGCTTCTACGGGATGCAGAGCTTCGACCAGGCATTGATTGCGCTGTATCAGAAGAAGATCGTGACGTTCCAGGACGCGATGGCTCATGCCACCGATCCGAGCGACTTCAAGCTCGCTGCACAGGCGATGGGGCTCAGCACGAGCTGACCCGAACGAGACGCACAGCTGGCGCCAACAGAGCAGCCGCACGGCTTCGCCGTGCGGCTGTTGGGTTTCACGTTCCGAGTCCCAGGTCCCAGGTCTCAGGTCTCAGGTCTCAGGTCTCAGGCAGGAACCGTGCGTCGGACCAACATGGGACTTGGGACGTGGGACTTGCGACGGGTTTCGCTCCGATCGCAGGAACCGGGCCCGAACCGCCCTAGCCTCTCCGTATGGCCTCCTTCATCTGCCAGACCTGTGGGAACTCGTTCTCGATGCCGCAGCGCGTTCTGGACAAGTATCCGGGGTGGGTTCCGAGCCAGTGCTCGTCATGTCACACCTCCGGGTCGTCTTCCGGCACCGGGCAGAGCAGAGCAGCAAGCGCAGGCAGCGCCGGAGGGTCGGGCGGCGTTCGGCGCCGGACTTCGACGGCGTCCCAGCTGCTGACCACCGATCAGGTGCTCGATCAGTTCACCGATGGACCTCAGTCGGGCGTCTTCACGGACGGGGGTTCGGTCCCGAACCCCGGACCCGGCGGATGGGGTGCGGTGTATGTCGTCAACGGCGAGTTGGTTGCCGAAGCTCACGGTCACGAACCCGACACGACAAACAACCGGATGGAGCTGCAGGCGCTCATCGAGGCGGCCCGCCTCGTTCCGGAGGGCACGGCTGCGGTGGTCTACTCGGACAGTCGTCTGGCCGTGAACACGATCAACGACTGGGCCGCCGGATGGGAACGGCGCGGCTGGAGGCGGAAGTCCGGGCCCGTCGAGAATCTCGATCTCGTGCAGCGAGCGTTCTATGCCTTTCGCAGTCGGACGGATCTGACACTCGAGTGGATCGCAGCGCACTCCGGGTACCGATGGAACGAATACGCCGACGCGCTGGCGAGTCGGTGGAGGCTGTAAGGGACAGAGATCGGATTGTGGGGGTGCTTGGTGCTCCTGCCTTCTGGGTCCCAAGTCCCAAGTCCCAAGTTCCGAGCCGCAGGTCGCACTTCGTAGGGGCTTCGCCAGGGTCAAGGGAGTCTCGCTACTCGCTACTCAGTACTCGCTACTCGGCCGGCAGGCCGCTCGAGTAGACCCGAAAGGCTCCCTTGTGCGTTCTACTGCTGTGAGCTCATCAGGAGAGGTTGCGTGGCCTCCACGCTCGATACGGTACGACCATCCATGACCCTGACGCCGACACCGGACTTCGCCGACTTCTACCGCGCCGAGTGGCGTCGCGTCCTCAGCCTCGTGTACGTGCTCTCCGGGAGTTCGTGGGGGGCTGAAGACATCGCCCAGGATGCCTTTCTGCGGGCACACCGCAACTGGGACGAGGTCGGCCGCTACGAGCATCCCGGAGCCTGGGTCCGCACGGTCGCTCTGAATCTGGCTCGATCACGCATGCGGCGCGCCGGGGCCGAGCTGAGGGCACTTCGCCGATGGATCGGGCTTCAGGCGGTGGCGTTTCCCGAGCTGGAACCGGTCTCCGAGGAGTTCTGGGCCGCCGTCCGCTCACTTCCTCAACGACAACGTGAGGCGGTCGCCCTGCACTACGCCGAAGATCGCTCGGTGGAGGACATCGCAGCGGTGCTCGGCGTGTCGGAGAGCACCGTCAAGACCTCGCTCCAGAAGGGCAGAGCCTCGCTCGCTCGGCGATTCGGAGAACTGGAGGGAACGCCGTGAACATCGACGATCGTGGCACCCACGCAGCAGCGGATCTCGCGGCGAAGGCCGCCGACGCCAACATGCCGCCGGTCCCTTCTCGTTCGCTGCCGCGGTCGCGTCCGGCGTGGGCGTTCGCCGCTGGGGTTGTGGTGGTTCTGACCCTCGTGCTCGTACCGCTCGTGCTGCTCGGCGGCCCCCGCGATGACGACGATCCGGCCGTGACGACGCTCCCCGAGCCGACGGTTGCGCCGACGACGTTGCCGGGGACGACGGTGGCATCACCGGAGCCGCCGCCGTCGACCTTGCCGCCGGCGACCGTCGTTCCGACACCGGTCAACACCACCCGCGTCATCGAGGATCTCGTGGTCGAACTGACGAACGTGATCGAGCCGTCGACCGTTGCGTCCTTCGGCTGGGGCAATGGGGTCGGCAACCTCGGGCTGAGCGAGAAGTCCTTTGGACCCTGCTGCTTCGACGTCGCCCATGACGGAACTGTCGTCGTGCTCGACACGGCGAAGCAGCGTCTGGTCGCAACGGATTCGCTGATCGGTCCGCGGACGATCGCTCAATGGGATCCGGCGGACTTCGTGCCCGACGCAATGGTCATCGCACGGGAGCCGAATGACGACGTCGTCTTCGTGCTCGGGATGACGAACCGCCCCGGCCGTCCGCACGATCTCGTCACGATGACGATGGACGGCACGGTGATCGAGCGGGCGGAGACGATCGTCGACAGCAACGTCGAGCTGGTGAACAGCGCCGGCAGCGTGTGGGCGACGAAGTGGCGTCAAGACGGGGTGCGGTGGATCCAGCTGGGCACTGAGGTCGGGGACATCATCGATCTCAGTGACCAGAAGGTACGACGGGCGCTCCTGCTGTCCGACGGTACGACCATGGAGTTGGAGTTCACGCCGCAGGCAACCGGTGTTGCGATCGTCCACACCGACCGGCAAGGAGCTACGCATCGCACCGAGATCGATGCTCGCGGCGAGACCTGGGGACACTTCGTTCAGCCGTATGGCCCGGACAACTTCCTCGTGACGGCGTCGACGGGATCGATTGAGCTCGACGGACGAGTCGGGCAGCTCGCCGCAGTTGTCGATCGGCGTGGTGAGATGCTCGACGGCTTCACCTGGGACGGCTCACTGTGGGCCGAGGTTGGACCCTTCGGGCTGATTCGGCCGGGGAGCGACGGTGCGGTGTACTCGATGCGGAGCACGGAGGCGGGCGTCGAGATCGAGCGGCGAGCCCTCGGCAGGGCGGGAGCGTTTGATGCCCTGAAGGTACGTGCCGCCGCAGGTCGAGCAATGGTGGCCGACCAACAGACCCTGTGGATCGCCGGTCCCTATCGGTTCGACTTGGAACGTGAGTGGGGCGAGATCCTCCAGGTTGACCTGAGGACGAGTGAGCTCGTGGCTGCGTTCGAGGTGTCGGCTCCGATGAATGCGCTTGCGGTTGGTGACGGCATCGTCTGGGCGGCCCGGGCGGGGGACGGCGGGCTTCCAGCGAACACCCTGGCGCGCATCACGAACTCGAGCGGAAGCGTCGAGGAGATCGATCTCGGCGACCTATCGACCAGGGATCTCGCCGTCACCGCGGACGGCGTGTGGATTCTCTCGTGGGCCGGTGGCGACGAGTCAGCACAGATCGCCTACATCGGACGGAGCGACTCCGCCCTGACGAGCGTCATCCCGATGCCTCCGGGCGCTGAGCCGAACGCGATGCAGATCCACGACGGTGTCCTGTGGATCGCGTCACTCGACGGAATGGTGCTGCGCTACGACCCGGCTCTCGAGGATTTCCTGGACCCATTCGATGTTGGGATCAGGGCCTTCGACATCCTGGTCGAGGACGATCGGTTCGAGTCCGACGTTGCGGTGTGGGTGACGGGCCTCGACGGGGGCGTTGTCAAGCTGCGCGGTGATGGCACCGTCGTCGTCGACGAACAGATCAATGGACGAAGGCTTCTCGTGACGACTCAGGGTACGCAGGGGGCTGCGTGGGTCGTGTCGAGCGACGGGGACGTCTTCTACGCCTCTGAAGGAGAGTCGCCCGTCTTTCTGGTCAGGCAGTCGGGGGTGTCCGAGGTCAACGCCGTCGTGTTCGACGGGAGGCTCTGGCTCCTCGGGGAGACGCTCGAGGTCCTCATGTTCGGCCAGTGATCGCCGCCCCTGCCACCGCCGGTAACCTCAGCGCATGATCCCACCTCGACTCGAGCCGCTGCTCCGCGACGACGCTCCCCCGGCGTCGTTGGCTCGCGCTTTCGGTGAAGCCGGCTACACGCTGTACCTCGTGGGCGGCAGCGTGCGCGATGCGCTGCTCGGACGGATCAACGACGCCCCGGATCTCGACTTCACCACCGATGCCCGTCCGGATCAGATCAAGGCCATTGCCGGCGCCTGGGCGGACGACCTCTACCTGGTGGGGGAGCAGTTCGGGACGATCGGGGCGATCAAGGACGGGGCGATCCTCGAGATCACGACATTCCGTTCCGAGATCTATCGGGACGACAGTCGCAAGCCACACGTTGCGTTCGGGGACGCCATCGAGGGTGACCTCGCTCGTCGCGACTTCGCGGTCAACGCCATGGCTCTGCGGCTCCCCGCGCAGCCGGGTGACGAGCCCGAGATGGTGGATCCTCACGGCGGCCTGAGAGATCTCTTCGAGAAGGTGCTGCGCACTCCCCTCGATCCAGAAATCGCCTTTGGGGACGACCCACTCCGGATGCTGCGCCTGTTCCGGTTCCAATCGACCCTCGGGTTCGAGCCGGACAACGTGGCGTTCGCTGCGGCGGGACGGATGCGGGAGCGTCTTCGGATCGTGTCGGCCGAACGGATCCGCGACGAGTTCTCGAAGCTGATGCTCGGGGCACATGTCGGCGATGCGCTCCGGGGACTCGTCTCCACGGGACTCGCCGATGAGTTCATCCCGGAGGTTTCCGATCTGGCCTCGCAACACGATCCGCTGCACCGGCACAAGGACGTGCTGGCCCATTCGATCGCCGTGGTCGAGAAGACTCGGCGGTCCTCGGGGCTCGAGCTTCGTTTGGCCGCCCTGTTCCACGACATCGGCAAACCGGCGACTCGGGCGTTCGTGGAGGGTGGCGTCACCTTTCACCATCACGAGGTCGTGGGCGCCCGGATGACCCGCAAACGTATGCGTGACCTGCGGTTCACGAAACAGCAGGTGTCCGACGTCGGTCAGCTCGTCTTCCTCCACATGCGGCCGCACACTTTCAAGATGGGCTGGACCGATTCTGCGGTCCGTCGGTACGTGCGCGATGCCGGGCACCTACTCGAGCAACTGAACGAACTCGTGCGATGTGACGTGACCACCCGTAACGCAAAACGTGCACGAGCCATCCAGCGGCGTATCGACGAGCTCGAAGACCGAATTGTCGAGCTCCGCAAGCAGGAGGCGATCGACGCGCTGCGTCCGCCGATCGACGGACACCAGGTGATCGCGCACCTCGGGGTCGAACCGGGGCCGATCATCGGCGACGCGATGAGGATGCTGCTCGAGCATCGTATCGAGGAGGGGCCGTACGAGCCGGACGAGGCGTATCGCCTCCTCGACGAGTGGATGGAACGACGCGAGACCGGTGTCTGATCAGTCGCGTTCGGGCGGCGGGGCGATTCCCTTCGGCGTGAGCCCGACGACGGCGGTGATCGTGAGCGGAACGATCGCCAGGATGGCCAAGAAGAAGCCGAGGCCGAGGCCGGCTTCGGCGGCGTAGAAGTACAGGACGGCGAGGCTGATGACGCCTGCGCCCGTTGCGATTCCTGCCCCGATCATCCGGCGCTGTTCGCGCCATGCCAACACGGCCCCGACGATGGCGCCGACGGCTGCAGCTCCGACGAAGATCCGGCTCCAGGGGAACCCGTCGTCTCCGAGGAGTCGGTAATCGCCCCAGTTGAGGGCGGCGCCGACGATGACCAGGAGACCGGTCGCCATGAGGATGTAGGCGAGCAATGGGTCCATGGTGTCGTCGTCGACCCAGGATGCTGCCGACCGCTTACGGAGCTGACCGAACCGCTTCGACTCGGCCCCTTTCGTCGGCGCTTCCTTGACCGGCTCGGGCTCGTCACCGTTCGTGACCAAGGGTGGCGGCGCATCGACACCGACGATCTTGGCGAAGGCCGGATTGTCACCCGTTGTGAGAATCAGGTCCTCGCCGTCGGCGCTCATGCGGAATCCTCCAGGCGCAGGATCGAAACTCACCGACGAAAGCGCCCAGTTGCCGAGCTCATCCCCGCCTGCACGAACCACCAAACGCTCATCATCCACCTCGATCTCCGCCCTGACCCGGCTCTGCGGGTCGGCAGCGAGACGAAGGGAACCTGGGAAGTTAGGCATTGTGCGCGCACCTCGAACGACGGCGATGTGCAGGTGGAATCGGCATTTTCTGGGGCAGCTTGAGGTTCTTCTCGGGGCGGGGTCATGGGGGAGTAGCGACGCTGCGGGGTCTTGACGGCCTGCTGAAGGAGTCTTCGGTCGTCAGTCGTCAGTAGTCAGACCCAGAACGGGGTCTCCGTTTCAGCTGACATCTGACGACCGACATCTCGGCGAGACGCTTGGATTCCGTACGCGTGCGGACCGGCCATCACCTCGAAGCCGACTAGCCATAAGCCCTCGCCCAGCGCCGATTGCCCTCGTCCCGACCTAGGACCGCGGAATGTCACTCCAGGCGACGTCTTTGTCGACCCGAGGCTCGCCGGGGAGGCGGAGGACCTGCTCTCCAAGGATGTTCTTCATGATCTCCGAGGTGCCGCCTTCGATCGAGTTGGCACGGGCTCGCAGGAACCGGCGCCGCACGTCGGTTGACGCTTCCTCGTTCGGGTCCGGAACGGTGAAGGAGTAGCTGTCGTAGAGCATGCCTTCAGGGCCCATCAGGTCGGTTGCCAGTTCGTAGATCTTCTTGTTCAGCTCGGCGAACACGAGCTTCGCCGTCGAGCCTTCTGGCCCTGGGGTCCCCGCCTTGCGGTTTTCAGCCGCACGCTGGTTGGTGAGGCGGGCGGCCTCGGCCGCAACCCAGAGGCGCATGACCTCGTCTCGACGATCTGCCGGCCGTCCGGTTGAATCCCACACTTCGAGGAGGTCGGCAATGGCTCCAGAGTTGCGGGGAGCAACCCGAGCGCCGATGGCCACGCGTTCGTTCATCAGCGTGGTCAGTGCAACGCGCCAGCCGTCACCGCGCCCTCCGATGCGATTCGAGTCGGGGATCCGAACGTCGGTCATGTAGACCTCGTTGAACTCTCCTTCGCCGGTGATCTGGCGAATCGGGCGCACTTCGACACCTTCCGCCTCCATATCCATCAGGAAGTAGGTCATTCCCTTGTGCTTCGGGAGGTCGGGATCGGTGCGGGTGACGACCATGCCCCACTTGGCGAGCTGCGCGGCGGTGGTCCAGACCTTCTGGCCGTTGACGATCCACTCCTCACCATCCTGGATCGCGCGCGTGGCCAGCCCGGCGACGTCCGACCCCGCGTTGGGTTCGCTGAAGAGCTGGCACCAGACTTCCTCGCCCGTGAACATCGGTCGGAGATAACGATCGAGCTGCGCTTCGCTTCCATGGGCCACCAGCATCGGGGCGCCCATCCCGTGACCGAGAATGTCGAAGACCCGGGGTCGGTGCGGCGTCAGCTGATCGAGACGCTCGTCGATCACATTCTGGAGGTTGGGGGCCAGGCCCAATCCGCCGCGGCCTTCGGGGAAGTGCACCCAGGCGAGACCCATGTCGAACTGCGCACGCATGAACTCGTGACGGTCACCGTTGGGGTCGTGTGCACGGACGAGCTGGTCGATCAGGTCCAGCACCCGGGTGACATCAGTTGTTGTGGCCTCGGTCGTCATCGCATCCTCGAGAAGGGTCGACGGCTCTGTGTGGGGCACGGTAGCGGCTCTGGGATTGGCACGGTTGGGCGGTGGTTTCGGGAGGCTCCGCCGGCCTACGGTACGAGTGCGATGCCGTGGATCGGGTTCCTGATCGTCCTGACGCTGTCGTCGGGTCCGCTG
>JASJAX010000049.1 GCA_030066755.1 Acidimicrobiia bacterium | reverse complement strand
AAGGAGACCGACCAAGCGCTCGGTGCGTCGACCCTGGTCCAGGTGAGCACCGGGGCCCCGGCGACGCTGCTCTCCTTGGCGAGCCGACTGGCCCAGAATGCTCGGCCGTTCAACCTCACCGTCACCAACGTGCCCGGCCCGCAGTTCCTGCTGTACCTGCTCGAAGCACCGATGGTCGCGCAGTACCCCCTCGTGCCGCTCTGGGAAGGTCATGGGACCGGCATCGCGTTGTTCAGCTATCTCGGCCGGGTGTACTGGGGGTTCAACGGCGATTGGGATGTGGTGCCGGACATCGAACGATTTGTCGAGTGCATCGACGCTGCGTTCGCCGAGCTCCTCGAGGCGGCTCGCACGGCCGGCTCGCCACCGGCGGAGAAGAAGGCGTCACCCAAGAAGCGCCCACCGCTGGGCAGCACGACCAAGCCCAAACCTCGCCCCCCACTCGGCGCCACCCCGGCCAAGACTCCTGCAGCGAAGAAGCCTGCGGCGAAGAAGCCTGCGGCGAAGAAGCCGGCTGCGAAGCAGCCGGCTGCGAAGAGCACTACCAAGAAACCAGCGGCGAGGAAACCAGCGGCCAAGAAACCAGCGGCGAAGAAGCCTGCAGCGAAGAAGCCGGCGGCGAGGAAACCTGCAACGAAGACGAGTGCAGGGAAGAAGCCCGCACCGAAGAAGGCCTAACCCTTCTCGAACCGCAGCCGCGTTCTAGGGACCAAGTAGTGCCGCCGGCGAAGCCGGGCTCTTCGGTCCTGGTACCAGGTACCAGGCACCGCCGCCGAAGGCGGCTCACCCGAAGAACGAAGCCGCCGTGTCGAAGAGGGCGTCGTCGACACCACGCACTTCTGCGCACGCTTCTTCCATCGACACCGGCACGATCTGGGTTCCACGAACGGCAACCATCACGCCCGTTTCACCGGCGACGGCGTAGTCGGCGGCGGCAACGCCGAGGCGGGATGCGAGGACCCGGTCGAATGCCGTCGGCGTGCCACCACGCTGGATGTGTCCGAGGACCGAGACCCGCGTCTCGAAGCTGGTCCGCTCCTCCAAACCGGCAGCGATGGCATAGCCGACGCCACCGAGCCTGGCGAAGCCGAATGCGTCGGTCTTCTCTTCCATGACGGCGCCTTCGGGCGGGGTGACACCCTCGGCGACCACGACGATCGAGTACGACTTGCCCCGTCGATGCCGTGCTCGAACGATCTCTGCGACCTCGTCGAGGTCGTAGTCGCGTTCGGGTATCAGGATCGCGTCGGCACCACCTGCGATGCCGGCGTACACGGCGATCCATCCCTTGGTTCGTCCCATCACCTCGCACACGATCACCCGGTTGTGGGCTTCTGCAGTGCTGGCCAGCCGATCGATGGCGTCCGAGGCAATCTGCACCGCAGTGTCGAACCCAAAGGTGACATCGGTCCCGTTGATGTCGTTGTCGATCGTCTTGGGTACGCCGACTACGGGCAAGCCCTCCTCGGCCAGTCGCAACGCTGATCGGAGTGTGCCATCGCCGCCGATGACGACCAGGGCGTCGATACCGTTTCGCTGGACGGTGCGTTCGCAGCTCTCGTAGCCGCTGCCGTGGACGTAGGGGTCCATACGCGACGTTCCGAGGATCGTGCCGCCGCGGCCCAGGATGCCGCGGACGTCATCACGGTCGAGCGAGCGGGTGTGCCCTCCCATGAGGCCCTCCCACCCGTTCATGATGCCGACAACTTCAGCGTCGTGGACCTCGGTAGCCCGCGTGACGACACCTCGGATGACCGCATTCAGCCCCGGGCAGTCGCCACCCGCCGTCAAGACACCGATGACCTTGGATGTAGCCATGAGGGTCTCGCTACTCAGTACTCAGGAGTCGCCACTCAGTACAAGAACATCGGCTTGCCGGTCACGTGACGGAGCTTCGGCCGGTAGTTGGCGACGTCGTACAGCTCGTCGACGTCGACTCGCTTCACGCCTTCCTTCGTCACGGAGATCGGCACCGTCGTGTACGTGCCGCCACGCAAGGCAACCATTCGACCGGTTGCTCCCTCGAGTGCGAGATCTGCTGCCATCACGGCGTAGTTGGTGGCCACCATGAGATCGAGCGAGTCCGGGCTGCCGGACCGCATGAGATACCCGACCTGCTGATAGATGATGCCCGAACCGGTCTTCTGCTTCAGCAGCTCGCCCGTCTGCATGCCGATCCCGCCGAGCTTGCGGTGCCCATATGCATCCTCTTCGCCGGACAGGACCATGTCCCCACCCGAGAGCACTGCACCCTCGGAGACGGTGACCATCGCGTAGTGCGATGGATTCGTTGCCTTGTCTTCCATGAGCATCTCGGCGAGCCGGTCGATGTCGAACGGCACCTCGGAGATGATCGCCCGGTCGACGCCGGACAGGTAGGCGGTGATGAGCGAGGTCTCGCCGCTGTAGCGGCCGAACAGCTCGACGACTGCGATCCGCTCGTGCGACCCGGTCGATGTCCGGAGGTTGTGAATGAACTGGACGCCGCGCGTCACCGCCGTGGAGAACCCGATGCAGTAGTCGGTTCCATGCACGTCGTTGTCCATCGTCTTCGGCACCGCGATGACGGGCACCCCTTCTTCGTGCATTCGCAGCCCGTAGGACAGGGTGTCGTCACCACCGATCGGGATCAGGACGTCGATGCCCTGAGCTTCGAGCACCTTGAGGGCATGTGAAGTGAAGTCGTGCGGGCTCTCGCCGGTTTCGCTGCCCTGCAGGAAGTCGGGGATCTCGCTGGTGCGCACCCGGCCGGGGTTCGTCCGCGAGGTGTGCAGGAAGGTACCGCCGGTGCGGTCGACGGTGCGGACGGACGCCGGGGTGAGATCGACGAAGTACTCCGCCATCGAGGCGGGATCATCGGGGTTGGCGTAGAGCAACCCTCCCCAGCCCCGACGGATACCGACGACCTGGTGACCCTCTTCGTCGACCCGGTTGACGACCGCCTTGATGCAGGGATTGAGCCCGGGTACGTCGCCGCCGCCGGTCAAGATTCCGATGCGCATGGTGCTCCTTGAGGAAGATGTCGGGCCAAGTAATAGCGCATTCCGGGACGATGTGGAAACGTACGCCCGTCGAGCGCCGAGGGCGGCGCCGGCGGGACCTCGGACGGCCGGGTTTCGCGCTGTGGATGCGGCCCGGCCGGTGTGCTTACATACGTGTAGTTCGCACCTGTCGATCACCTCGAGGCCATGGCCGGGTCACCATCGTTCGCTCATCTGCACGTCCACACCGAGTTCTCGATGCTCGACGGGGCGGCGAGGGTCAAAGACCTCGTACGGGCCGTCGCCGCCGATGGCCAGCCGGCTGTAGCGATCACCGACCACGGCGTGCTCTACGGCGTCGTCGACTTCTATCGGGCGGCAACCCAGGCTGGGGTCAAGCCGATCCTCGGCATCGAGGCCTACGTCACGCCGGGATCCCGCTTCGATCGACCTCCCCGCCGCGACGACATCCGCTATCACATGACCCTGCTCGCGACGTCCGATGTGGGTTACCGCAATCTGATGACGCTCGCTTCGCGGGCCTACCTCGAAGGCTTCTACTACAAGCCGCGGATGGACGTCGAGTTGCTCTCCCAGTACTCCGAAGGCCTCGTGGCAACCTCCGGGTGCCTCGGTGGTCACGTGCCCCAACTGCTCGCCCCCGATGCCTCGCGAGAAGAGGGCAATGTCGGTCAGGAGCGGAACTACGACGCTGCCGTGTCTGCCGCAGCGATGTACCAAGACATCTTCGGCAAGGGCAACTTCTTCATCGAGGTCCAGGACCACGGGATCGAAGCACAGCGCCGGATCATGGATGACTTGCGCTCGATCTCCAAGCAGGTTGGGGCACCGCTGCTCGCCGCAAACGATTCGCACTACACCCACGCCCACGAGGCCGACAGCCACGATGTCCTGCTGTGTATTCAGACCGGCGCCAACAAGAGTGACCAGGATCGTTTCAAGTTCGACTCGCAGGAGTTCTACATCAAGAGCGCTCGGCAGATGCGAGACCTGTTTCCTGAAGAGGCCTTTCCCGGTGCCTGTGACAACACCCTGCTGATCGCGGAGCGGGCCGATGTCAACCTCGAGTTCGGGAAGATCCTCCTCCCGCAGTTCCCGGTGCCGGAGGGCACGGACGAAGCGGGACATCTCCGGGAGCTCGTCTATCAGGGCGCTCGCCGACGGTACGGCGACACGCTCGGAGACGACGTCCGCGGACGAATCGACTACGAACTCGGTGTCATCGACGACATGGGGTTCTCGGCGTACTTCCTGATCGTCTGGGACCTGATCCGCTATGCCAACGAGCGTGGAATTCGGACCGGTCCGGGGCGCGGGAGTGCTGCAGGTTCGATCGTGGCGTACTGCCTGGGGATCACCAAGCTCGATCCGCTCGAGTACGGATTGATCTTCGAACGTTTCCTGAATCCGGGTCGTCGGGAGATGCCCGACATCGACATGGACTTCGACGAGCGGTACCGAGGAGAGGTGATCCGGTATTGCGCCGAGCGCTACGGATCGGACCACGTCGCACAGATCATCACCTTCTCGACGATCAAGGGCCGTCAGGCGATCCGGGACGCCGCCCGCGTCCTCGGCCATCCGTACAGCCTCGGCGATCGGGTGGCCAAGTTGATGCCGCAGGCGATCCTCGGGAAGGAAGCAACGCTGGCGCAATGCCTCGACGCCCCCGGCATGGACTCGGAGCAGAACCAACGCGACTGGTACACCGGAGCCGCCGGGCTGCGTGAAGCCTACGAGGCGGACCCGGCGGTCAAGGATGTGGTGGACACTGCCCGAGGACTCGAAGGACTCCGCCGGCAGGACTCGATTCACGCCGCCGCCGTGGTGATCTCCCCGGACCCGCTCACCGACATCGTGCCCATCCAACGAAAGGGCGACGACGCCGAGGTCGTGACCCAGTTCGAAATGCACGCCGTTGAATCGCTCGGCTTGCTCAAGATGGACTTCCTCGGCTTGCGAAACCTGGCCACCATCGAACGGGCGCTCGAGCTCATCGAGAAGAACACGGGCGAGCGGATCGACATCGATGCGATTCCGCTCGACGATGTCACGACGTTCGACATGCTGCGTGCCGGGGACTCGATGGGAGTGTTCCAGTTCGAGGGCGGTCCCATGCGAGCGCTCATGCGCAATCTGCAGCCGGACAAGTTCGAGCATCTCGTCGCTCTCAACGCGCTGTATCGCCCCGGGCCACTCGGCGCGGGCATGCACACCGAATACGCCGACCGCAAGAACGGCCGTGCCCCGGTACAGGTCCCACACCCCGATCTCGAGGAGATCCTCAGCGACACGTTCGGGATCATGGTGTACCAGGAACAGGTGATGCAGACGGCCCAGCACATGGCGGGTTTCTCGATGGTCGAAGCCGACGCGCTGCGCAAGGCCATGGGGAAGAAGATCCCTGCCGTGATGCGGGAGCAAGAGGAGAAGTTCGTTGCCGGCTGTCTCGCCAACGGTCACAACGAGTCGCTCGCCCACGAACTGTTCGGGTTCATCGAGCATTTTGCCGGGTACGGATTCAACAAGTCACACTCCGCGGCGTACGGGCTCGTGGCGTATCAGACGGCGTGGCTGAAGGCTCGGTACCCGGCCGAGTACATGGCCGCGTTGCTCACCTCGGTGAAGCGGGACAAGGACAAGACGGCGATTTACCTCCACGAATGCCGCACGATGAAGATCCGGGTCTTGGTTCCGGACGTGAACCGCTCCGACCTCGACTTCTCCGCCGTCGAAGGCGACATCACGTTCGGGTTGTCGGCGGTCCGCAATGTCGGCGAAGCCGTCGTCGAGCAGATCATCGAGGAACGGGACAAGAACGGGCCGTATGCGAGCTTCAAGGACTTCGTCGACCGGGTCGATCTCGCAGTGCTGAACAAGCGGACCATCGAGTCGCTGATCAAGGCCGGAGCCTTCGACTCGCTCGGGCATGCGCGCCGCGGGCTGTTCGAGCACTACATCGATCTCCTGGACGCAACCGTGTCGCGGCGGCGGGCCGAGGACATGGGCCAGTACTCACTCTTCGGAGGCAGCGAAGCGCTCATCGAAGAGGTCCCGGTGGAGATCCCGAGCGACTCGTGGGACAAGAAGATCCGGCTCGGGTTCGAGAAGGAGATGCTCGGTCTCTACGTCTCGGATCACCCGTTGCTCGGCGTCGAGCGGGCACTCGCTCAGATGTGCACGACGACGATTCCCGGTCTGTGGGATCAGGAGGACAAGTCACGGGCGACCATCGGCGGCATCATCGGCAGCGTCACCACCCGCTACACGAAGGGTGGCGACCCGATGTACTTCTTCACGTTTGAAGACCTGCAGGGATCGACCGAAGTCGTTTGTTTCCCCCGCACCGTCGCCGAATACGGACCATTTGTACGTGAAGACGCCGTTGTGCTGATCAGCGGCCGAGTCGACCACCGCGGCGACGAGGTCAAGTTCATCGCTCAGGAGCTCCGTGAGCCCAGCCTCACCGACGAGGACCTCGTGCGGCTTCGTGTCCCGGCCACCCGGCTTTCGCGGACGATGGTGGATCGGCTCAAGTCGGCGCTGAGCAATCACCCCGGCTCGTCGCCGGTGTACCTCCACATGACCACCGACGGCTCGGAGAAGGTGATCCGCCTCGGCGACGAACACCGAGTCGAACCAAGGACCGCCCTCTACGCCGAGCTGAGAGAGCTCTTGGGCCCCAAAGCTGTGATGTGAGGGACCGGCTCCGCCGGTCGTCCCAGATCTCAATCGTCTCGGGGGCGTTCGGCAGGGGGCGGACGCTCTGGTCTCAGTACTCAGTACTCAGTACTCAGTACTCCGGCCGAAGGCCGATCACGGAGTCTCAAATGCGAGCGAACGACTCCGGGTCGACCGGGCCGGTCGGCGATCCAGGGCTTCGAGTGCGCTCGGCGGTACGGGTGCGCTGAACAGATATCCCTGGGCGAGGTCGCAGCCGAGGTCTCGGAGGATGTCGAACTGCTCTTCGGTTTCGACACCCTCGGCGACGACCTCGAGTCCAAGGCTGTAGCCGAGGGCGATGATGGTCTTGGCGATCGCAATGTCGTTCGATCCGGGGGCGAGCCCCTGCACGAACGAGCGATCGATCTTGAGGGTGTTGACGGGGAACTGGCGCAGATAGCTCAGCGACGAGTAGCCGGTGCCGAAATCGTCGACGGCGATCGTCACGCCGAGGGCACGTAGGTCTCGGAGGCGTGACAGCGGGCGAGACTCGTCATCGAGCATGACGGCTTCGGTGATTTCGAGTTCGAGCAGGCCGGGATCGATATGGTGGCGCCGAAGCGCCTTCTCGGTGATCTCCAGGAGTGTGCCGTGGCGCACCTGGCGCGGTGACACGTTCACCGACACGGGGACCGGTGGTCTCCCTGCCTCGGCCCAGAGCGCCATCTGACGGCATGCGTGTTCGATCACCCACGCACCGAGATCGATGATGAGGTCGTTCTGCTCGGCGATCGGAATGAAGTCGCCGGGCAGCATGTCGCCCAGCTCCTCATCACGCCACCGCACCAGGGCCTCGTACCCGGCCAGCGAACGATCGTCCATCCGGACCTTCGGCTGGTAGGCGAGCCACAACCCTTCGCTGCGGCGGACGGCGCCACGAAGCCGCTCCATGATCTGGATTGCGCCGAGGGCTCCTTCGGCGTGCTCGGGTGCGTAGAAACCGTACGAGCCTCCACCGTTGCGACGGACACCGAGCATTGCTGCCGTCGCGATCTGCAGGAGATCATCTGCGGTGTCGGTGTCGACGGGAGCGACGGCAGCACCGATGCTGATCGTCGGTGTCAGGTCGGCGGGTTCGAGCGGGCGGCTGAGCGCGCCGAGCAGCTTCTCTGCGACGGCGCTGATGTCTTCGGTGCGGCGGATGTCGACCAGGATCGCAAACTGATCGCGACCCGAGCGGGCAACGACGTCGGTGCTGCGCAGCGTTTCGCCGAGGACCCGGGCGACGGAGGTGATGATGACGTCGGCGTCGGGGTCATTGGCGCCGATCGGCTGGGCGGACGCTCGGTCGACGGCGAGCACGAGCAGACCGGTGAACTGCTCGCCGCGTGCCGCACGGTGGACGGCTTGGACGAGCCGGTCGCGGAACGCGGTTCTCTTCGGCAGCCCTGTCAGCGGATCGACCTGGCCCCGGCCATGGCTCTCACGTGCCTTGGCGATCGCATTCACGAGGTCGCGGCGCCGGCGCGAGTACGGACCGACGAGCATTGCGAGGCCGAGTGCAAGCGAGCTGCCAACGGCGATTGCGACGATCTCGATGCGGGCGTTGCGGTTGGCTCGTGTCGATGCGTCGATCACGTATCCGTTGCCGATCGGAAGTAGGGCCCCTCGGTAGCTGCGGGTGCTTTCGGCCAGAGCTACGCCGGTCGCGGCCGTCGGATCTTCCAGCAGACGCTGTGCATCGTCGAGGACCTGCTGGAGCTCTCCGCCCGCCGCGGCGTACCGCTGTTCCTCTTCGAGAGATCGTGCGCCTGGGAGGTCGAGTGTGTCGCTGCCGGTGCTGAGAGACCGGTGACGTTCGGTGAGATCGGTGAGGGTCGTGGTGATCTCGTCTGCGGTTGCGGCAGATCCGAGGTAGAGCAGTGCGGTGTTACCGAGTTCGGCGGTCGCCGTCATCTGCTGGCGCACGGTGCGGATGAGTCGATCGTCGGCAGCTTCGCCGGCCCTGGCGTGACCGAGGAACCAGATGAAGGTCATGGCGAAGACGACCAGCGCTCCGATGGTGGCGGCCAGCAATTGGTCGCGCATCATGACGCGAAGTGTCTTCACCTGCGCGTCTCCTTGACCCGCGACCCCATCCGTGCACCACACTCGGTCGTCCGTTCCAGCACTTACCAACATCGGCGCCTGCAGCGGCAATCCTGAGGTGATTCGTTGCGGGAATCGGGAGGTGGGGTTTGGCGATCAGTCGAGACCGGTGAGTACTGCCAGACCGTCGGATGACGTGATCAGATCGGCGAGGGCATCGAGCGTCGTCGGCGCATGGTGGCGCCACGGAATCGTCGCCGTTGCCGTCGTGTACTGGGAGGCCAACTCTGCTCTGGCGTCGGCCTGGCGGTGTGCTTCCGCCGCCCAGTTCCGAAGGTTGTCGCGCAGCTCCGCCGCTTGTTCCGGGGTGAAGCCATTCGACGGCATTCCCGGCTTGAGGCCGATCCACTCAGCCGGCAGGACCCGGTTGAACACCACCCCTGCCGGCTTGACGACGATCCCGGGGAGCTCGTCGTAGAAGCGAGCAGCTTCTCGCATCGCCGACGGCTGCGCCGTGGTCGCCACGATGACCCGAGCTGCGGAGAGGTAACGCTCGATCGTTGCGGCCCGCATCGTCAACCCGTCGTACAGCGTGCGCAGGTCGAGCAAGAACTCGGCGAGATCCTCGAGCAGCGGGCCGCCGAGCACGGCGTCGGCAACCTTCAGTACCGGCCGAGCGGTGAAGCGATAGAGCGCACGACGTCCGGGCAGACCGGCTCCGGTGAGGAACCGCAGCACACGCCCACCAACGAGTTCGCTCATTCGATTCGGTGCCGCAAAGAAGTCGATACCGCCGCCGGCCGGCGGTGTGTCGACGATGATCAGTTCCCACGCACCGGCTTCCAGGTAGTCGGCGAGCTGTTCCCCTGCGGCATATGCCTGCGCCGCAGGGAACCGATCGGCAATGGCGCGGAAGAAGGCGTTGGATCGCAGTCGCGTTGCGATCTCCGGTTCGGTGTGGCGATCGAGGATCGCCTCCCAAGATGCGGTCACGTCGAGCATTGCGGCCCACAACCCAGGTTGGGTCTTCACGGGTGCCGGATCGTTGCCGAGCTTCGCAATGCCGAGCGCATCGGCGAGGCGCCGGGCCGGGTCGATCGTGAGGACCAGCGTCCGCGTCCCGTTGCGGGCGGCGTGCACCCCGAGGGCAGCCGACACGGTCGTCTTGCCGACGCCGCCGGCGCCGGTGACGATGAGCGTGCGGCTTCGCGGGCTCACAGTTCGTCCCACCGTTCACTGAGCGCTGCGGCGATCTCACCTGGGGTCAGAAGGCCGAACAGGTGGGGCAGGCGAGGCCCGTCGGGCAGCAACTCGAGCCAACGATGCTGCTCCTCTGCGAGCTGCTGGTGGAGCACGGCGGCGTCCTTCAGCGGCCCATCCTCGAGACCGCCAACGGCGTCGTCGTCAGCGTTGAGCGGGTAGATGACGCGATTGATCACGATGCCGAGCAGGTCGATCAGCGCCTCATCACCCATGTCGTTGAGTGCCTCGATCGTCTCGACCACGGGGAGCTCCTCGGGCATCGTCACGATGAGCAGCCCTGCTTGGGCGGAATCGGCCAGGGTCATCCGCATGCGCATGGCCTCGTCGCGGACGGCGCCGGTCGGGACGACGTTGGCGACCGTGATCGGTGCTCGCAGGTAGGAGATCAGCTGGCCGATCGGCGGCGCGTCGACGATCACCCGGTCGTAGGTCGTGCGCCAGGTCTCGAAGAGTGGCTTGCCCATCGTGATGATCTCGCGGATACCCGGCGCCGTGTCGACGAGTTCCTCGAAGAACTTCGTGAACTGTCGCAGCGGCGCCGCTTTGGGGACTCGGAGCTGGATGTGGAGGTACTCATCGAGCGCGGCGACCCGATCGATGGCGATGGCGTCGATCCCGGCGTGCACACGTCGCGGCTCGTAGGTGAGGGTTTGCACGCCGAAGTGGGTGGCGAGCCCGATCGCATCGGTCATCCCGATGCAGAGGACGCGCTTGCCCCGGCGGGCGGCGTGGAGTGCGAGCGATGCTGCGACGGCCGATTTCCCGACGCCGCCCTTTCCGGAAACGATGACGAGCTTGCGGTCGAACATCACGTCTCACGCTAGTGCGGGGTCCGAGCTTCGCCCGCATTGGAGGCTGCAGCTCAGCGGCGCGAAGCCGATACTCACGACATGAATCAGGTCGCCCGATGGTTGGTTGCTGGGGCGTTGCTCGTTTCGTGCGGCGCCGGAACGAGCAATGAGACGGCGTTGGCCGAACTCGGTTGGGCGGGCGATGTCCTGACGGTTGCTGCGGTCGCCGACTTCACGCCGCCGCAGGCGTGCGGCTCAGCGAAGGTCCCGGGTGGACAACCGATTCCAGCGCTCGCCGCGCTCGACGACGACGCAACCCAAGCAGTGACCGCGCTTGGCGAGCATGTGGAAGGCGCCCCGTTCGTCGCTCGATACGAGTACGAGATCTTCAGCCGAACAGCGACTGAGCTGATCCTGCTCGGCAGCGACGACGATGGCCGGCGGTCCTCGGCGGAGTTTCGCCGGGTAGGTGAAGCGTGGAAGCCGAAGGGCTGGGGGACCTGTGAGTGGGGTGCTGATCGATTCGAACTGGCCAAATGGGTGATCGACGAACGGGTCGACGTCGATGGGGATTCCCAGGTTCTCCACCTGGTTGCCGCTGACAACTGTGGCGTCGTCACTGACGCCGGACACGAGGTGGTGGTGGTCGCCGACTACGGCGAAGACACGATCGAGATCGCGGTCTGGGAAGCGCTGGATCCGCCGCCCAACGAGGGCGATCAGTTCGGCGAGCTCGGGTGCCCGCTCGACCAGACGGTGTTTCTGGCCGTCGTGCTCACCGAGCCGATCGACGGGCGAGCCATCATCGGCGCATACGACAGCCCGTACGGATTCGTCGGGGATTGAGGTGTTCCGTGCGTTTGCAGCACCGGGTGACGCTCGGCACTCTCGTTCTGAACACCTATCCAGTTGACCCGGTTGTCGGTGGAGCCGGCTGGAACACGGAATCAGGATTCTCGGGAAAGAGGTCGCACCCGAGCCGAGCGTCGACGACTTCACTGAACTCAGCCGGGAGCCACGGAGTGTCGGCGAAGACGCCCCGGCTCTCGGTGGCATCGAGCGTTGCTTGGAAGTCGATGCACATCTGCTTCCCTTCGACGAGCGCAGCCCGATAGGCAGCCACCTCGCTGGTCTCAAGCAGCTCCGGCCACCCGGACACGGCGGCGGCCCGAGCCGCGAACGCCTCTTCGATGGGAACGAGCTTGTTCTCCCACTCCAGCAGCAGCCAGTGCAGATCGGCGATCTTCTCGGGGGGTTCGAGTGCCTCGGTGGCTTCCACGGATTCGGTCCTGAGCGCCGCCATGGCTGACATCGTCGCCGAGACCTCTCCAGGGGTAGCGCTGCGCTCCAACTCGGCGATCAGGACCGCTGCCTGAGGAAGGACCTCGTTGTTGATTCCGTTGAGTCGATCGACGTACTCGGTCAACGACAGTGTGTCTCCGCCGCAACCTGACAGGAGGAGCGCGATTGCCAAGGCCGTCGTTACAGACCGCCGCCGGAGCGATCGAGCCATCACAAGCCCCCTGACTCTCATGGCACCGCCAAGGAGGCTAGAGCCTGTGCCCCACGCAGGTGTGCCGATCGGGGCAGATCTGCTGCGGTTACGAGGTCCGATGATGGTGTGGCGTTGGCTGCGTCTACATCGTCCCGGCCGAGATCGGCATCAGCTCTTCGCCGACTGGCTGCTCATCCTTGACCTTGGGCCACTTCCATGCGTGCCACACGATCCCCAAACTGGCGGCGGTCATGCCCGCCAACGTGAGCCAGACACCGCTGAACCCCTCGTTCACCGAGTGCGCCACCAGGTCCCAGACCCACATCACCGTCATCACCACGCCGAGACCCGCATTGGCAAGCCGATTGGCCCGATCGCCCAAGACGTGGACGAGGTACGCCATCAGCAACGGAACAATCCAGAACAGGGCGAAGAAGACCAGCATTCCGCTAGTGATCTCCATGTCCTCGATTCGTCCCTCCATCAGCTCTTCAAGGATGCCCGGCTCGGCGACGATCAGGAGCATGTGGGCGGACATTCCGACCGCAAGTGCCACCCACAAGATCGAAAGCTTGACCTTCCACTGCAACAACTGCACGGGGGCTACCTCCCCACGCCCGGCACTCGAAACCATCGAAGCGCCTCCGAGGTAGCGACGCTCCCGGGCCGGGCCCTCCGAGCACGTCACCACCGGAGGATTCACGCACTCCCAATCATCTCACCGTGCCTAAACATTGGTAAGAGGCGATGGCCGCTTCTCGACAGGCTGAGTCCGAATCAACATCGACTTGGTCGGGAGCGCCTAACCGGCAATGTGCGCTTCCGGTGGGCGTCTGTGGGACGGGTGTTTCTGTCACACTTCGGTCGTAGGTTGTCTCCATGTTCGCCGTTGACCAAGACGTCACTCCTGAGTGGCTCGAGTTGCAGTTGGTGCAGACCGAGTCGCTCATTGCGAGCCTTCGGGCGCGTCAGGCTGAGTTGGTGCGTCGGGCCCAAGCGATACAGGTTCACACCCGGGTCGGCACAGGGTCGATGCAGGAGTGGTTGCGGGGACGGCTCGATGTCGACGCCTCAACGGCGCGAGGTTTGGTCGAGTT
>JASJAX010000198.1 GCA_030066755.1 Acidimicrobiia bacterium | reverse complement strand
TGATCGTTCGGCCGCCAACGTCCCAACTACTCGAGAGAAGACTTCCTCGATCGTGCCGAGCCCGTCGACGGTCACGACCTCGACGTCGTGATCCGGGTAGTACGAGGCAAGCGGCGCGGTCTCCCGCCGGTAGACCGACTGACGATTGCGAATCGTCTCCTCGTTGTCGTCTGCCCGGCCTTCCATCTCGGCGCGCTTCAGCAGTCGATCGACGAGCGCATCCTCGTCGGCGTCCAAGAGCAGCGCGATTTCGAGCGACCCTTCGCCGATCGCCGCGTCGAGCGCTTCGGCCTGGGCCACGTTGCGAGGGAAGCCGTCGAGCAGATAGCCGCAGACGGCATCGTCGGCTGCCAGCCGCTCCGCGACCATGGCGACCACCAGATCATCCGGCACGAGATCGCCGGCTTTCATGATTGCGTCGGCCTTCATCCCGAGCTCGGTGCCGGCCGCAACCGCGTCCCGGAGCATCGCCCCGGTCGAGATGTGCGGTACCCCCAGCGCCCGCGCCAGCATCGCTGCCTGCGTACCTTTACCGGCCCCAGGAGGCCCCAAGAAGAGAATGCGTCGTCCCATGGGGCGCAGGTTACCGCGGTCGTTCACCGTGCTCGTCGCGGCCAGTACGACGTACGACGTACTACGTCGCCCGAGCCAACGAGCGCGACGAGACAGCCAGGACGTGTCAGCGCCCGGACTGCCTCTGAACAAAGAAGAAGGCCCCGGCCGAAGGCCGGGACCTTGGAGTCTCGGTACTCGGTACTTGGTACTCGGTACTCGCCGGCGAAGCCGGCGCCCTAGCTCAAGAACCCTTCGTAATTCCTCATCATCAGCTGGCTCTCGATCTGCTTCATCGTCTCGAGCGCAACACCGGCGACGATGAGGATCGACACACCGCTGAGACCGACGGGAACGCCGAAGATGTAGCCGGCGATTGACGGAGCGATCGAGACAAATGCCAGATAGAGCGAGCCGGGCAGCGTGATCCGGCTGAGCACGTGCTCGAGGTGGCGCACCGTGGCACGCCCCGGGCGGATACCTGGGATGAACCCACCCTGGCGCTGAATGGTCTCGGCTTGCCGTTCCGGGTCGAACTGGATCGCCGTGTAGAAGTAGGTGAAGAACACCACGAGCAGACCGAGGATCAGGATGTACGGCAGCGTCGGCGAGAAGCCCCCGGCGCCCGAGCTCAGCAAGTTGCGATCGATCCACTCCTGTACGTTCCCACCCCATCCGTCGGAGGGAAGCGCCGACGAGATGAGCACTGGGAAGTACATGATCGATGTGGCGAAGATGACCGGGATGACGCCTGCCATGTTCACCTTGAGCGGGATGTAGGTGCTCTGCCCGCCGAGGACCTTGCGTCCCCGTACCCGTCGTGAGAACTGGATCGGAATCCGGCGCTGACCCTGATCCATGAAGATGATCCCGATCGTGAGCGCCAACATCAGGCCCGAGATGAACAGGAACTGGAACGTCGACGCGTTGGCCTGGACCAGGGCGAACTGGCTCGGCAGCTGGCTCACGATGCTCACGAAGATGATCAGGGACATGCCGTTGCCGACGCCCCGCTGGGTGATGAGCTCACCGAGCCACATGATCAACGCGGTTCCGGCAGTCATCGTGATGACGACCAGCAAGAAGTCACGCAGGCTCGGATCCGGGATGAGCACGATGCCCGTGCCGGTGAACCGATCCGTGCTGAAGAGGAACGTGAACCCGGTCGACTGGAGCAACGCCAGGGCCACTGTGAGATAGCGCGTCCACTGGGTGATCACCTTGCGGCCGGCTTCACCCTCCTCCTGAAGGGTCTGCAGTCGTGGGATGACCACGGCGAGGAGCTGCATGATGATCGACGCCGTGATGTACGGCATGATCCCGAGGGCGAACACCGACATCGTCTCCAGCGCACCGCCGGAGAAGAGGTTGATGATCCCGAGGAACCCGGAGTCCTGCGCCTGGTTGGCGAACGCTCGAACCGCATCGATGTCCACGCCGGGCGACGGGATCGCCGCGCCGAGCCGGTAGATGGCGAAGATGAACAGTGTGAACAGGATCTTGTTCCGGAGATCCTTGATCCGGAACATGTTGCGGAAGACGGAGAGCATGTGCGGCGGGTGTCCTTGTGAAGGCTTTCGTGGACGATAGTCGGGTTGCTTGCGTAGGTTGGCCTCGGTCTCAGGTCTCAGGTCTCAGGTCTCAGGTCTGTGCGAAGCCTTGGACATGGGACTTGCGACTTGTGACAGAGGCTCAGTCGACGACTTCGACTGAGCCTCCCGCCGCTTTGATCTTCTCGACGGCGCCGAGGGAGAAGGCGTGGGCGTGCACTTCGAGCTTCTTCGTGAGCTCACCCTCGCCCAGGACCTTCACTCGGCCACGCTGGTTGATGAACCCGAGCTCCCGCAGGGCCTCTGGTGTCACCGTCGCGCCCGAGTCGAACTCTTCGAGCCGTTCGACGTTGATGACGGTGAAGACCTCTTTGTTGCGGTTCTTGAAGCCCTTGAGCTTCGGCAGACGCCGCTGAAGCGGCATCTGGCCACCCTCGAACCCGGGACGCACCTTGCTGCGGGCCTTCTGGCCCTTGGTGCCGCGGCCGGCCGTCTTGCCTCGTCGGCCGCTCTCGCCACGACCCACACGGATCTTGCGTTTCTTGGAGCCCTCAGCGGGCTTGAGGTGGTGCAACTTCATCCGACTTCCTCCACATCGAGCAGGTGCTTCGCGCGGAACACCATGCCCCGCACGTCCGGCGTGTCGGGTCGCTCCACACTCTGACGGATCTTGCGCAGGCCGAGGCTCTCGACGGTCGCGCGCGTCTTGGGCTTCTCCCCAATGGTGCTCTTGACGAGCGTGATCTTGAGCGTCTTGGCCATCGTCAGCTCTTCTTCCCGGACTCGGTCTTCATCAGCTCCGCCGACCGGTACGCCGCCAGCAGGGCCGGCGGGAAGATCTCCTCGGCGCGCTTGCCGCGTGACCGCGCGACCTCATCGGGCCGTTGCTGGGTCAGCAAGGCGTTCATCGTCGCCTGTGCAACGTTGATGTGTGTCGGAGACCCGAGCGACTTGCCGAGCACGTTGCGAACTCCGGCAGCCTCGAGGATCTGACGAACGGCGCCGCCCGCAATGACTCCGGTACCGGGCGCAGCCGGCTTGAGGAGGACGCGGCTGGCGCTGTGCGTGCCGATGTTCTCGTGGATGATGGTCTGACCCGCCATTGGTACATCGACCATGCTGCGCTTGGCGATCTCGATCGCCTTCTGGATGGCGGTGGGGACTTCCTTGGCCTTGCCGTATCCGATGCCGACCCGACCGTTGTTGTTCCCGACCGTCACGAGCGCGGTGAACGAGAACCGACGGCCACCCTTGACGACCTTGGCCACGCGGTTGATGGCGATGACCCGCTCGTCGAATTCTGGGACGTCACGGGTGCGCTCGCCACGGCGCCGATCCCGGCCCCTGTTGTCGCCTCGATTCCTGTCCAACGTCACTCCTTAGAACTTCAGTCCGCTCTCGCGGGCTGCGTCGGCGAGGGCCTTGACCCGACCGTGGAACGCAAACCCGCCGCGGTCGAACACGACGCTGTCGACGCCGGCGTCGATCGCACGAGCGGCGATGAGCTTGCCGACCTCTCCGGCCGTGTCGACCGTCAGGGACTTTCCTTTGACCGCAGACTCCTTCGACGAAGCCGCTGCCAGCGTCTGGCCGGCGTCGTCGTCGATGACCTGCACGTAGATGTAGCGGTTGCTGCGGAAGACCGCGAGCCGCGGCCGCTCGGCCGTGCCGCGCAGGTGCTTGCGCACCCGGCGATGACGGCGCTGCCGCGCGTCGCTGCGTGATCCCCTCATGCTCAGACTCCTGCCTTCCCGGCCTTCTTGCGGACATGCTCGTCCACGTACCGAATGCCCTTGCCCTTGTATGGCTCCGGCGGGCGGATGCGGCGGATGTTGGCCGCAACCTGGCCGACCTTCTCCTTGTCGATGCCCGACACGATGATCTTCGTCGGCTCGGGGACCTCGAAGTCGACTCCCTCCGTCGCCTCGACGAGCACCGGGTGGGAGAACCCGACCTGGACCTCGATGTTCTTGCCCTTCAAGGCAGCGCGATAGCCAACACCGACCAGTTGGAGCTCCTTCTTGAACCCGTCGCTGACGCCTTCAACCATGTTCGCCAACAGGGCCCGGCTGAGCCCGTGAAGCGCCCGGTTCTCACGCTGATCGTCGACCCGGGTCACGGTCAGCACCCCGTCGTCGAGCGTCGCAGTGACGGCGTTGTGCAACGACCGCTCCAGCGTGCCCTTCGGTCCCTTCACCGTCACCGAAGGCCCGTCGATCGAGACGTCGACGCCGCTCGGCAGGGTGATGGGGTTGTTGCCGATGCGGCTCATCACCACACCTCGCAGAGGATCTCGCCACCGATCTCACGGCGACGGGCTTCACGATCGGTCAGGAGGCCGTTCGAGGTCGAGACGATGGCGACACCGATACCACCCTGCACTCGCGGCAGCTCCTTGGCGCCCTTGTAGACACGGCGGCCGGGCGTCGAGACCCGCTTCAGGCCCTTCAGCACGCGGGTGCGGTCGTTGCCGTAGCGAAGGCGCACAGTGAGCGTCTTGCCGACGCGTGCGTCTTCTTCGCGGTAGCCATCGACGAATCCCTCGGCAGCCAGGATCTTGGCGATCTCCACCTTGAGCTTCGACGACGGCATGGCCGTCTCCGGATGCAACGCCGTGTTGGCGTTGCGGATCCGGGTCAACATGTCGGCGATTGGATCAGTATGCATGGTTACCACGACGCCTTTCGCACGCCGGGGAGTTCACCCTGGTGAGCCATCTCGCGGACGCAGATACGACACATCCCGAACTTGCGGAGATGGGCACGCGGTCGGCCGCACTGCCCACAACGGTTCCGAAGCCGGGTCGGAGACATGTCTCGACGACGCTTGGCGAGTTCCTGATACGCCTCGCGCTTGGCCTCGTAGGACGCTTCCGGGTCTTTGATGATCGCCGTGAGCTCGAGTCGGCGCGCTTGGTACCGCTCCACCAGCTCACGGCGCACGTTGTTCTTGACGATCTTTGAAGTCTTCGCCATCACACACCTACTTGCTGCCGGCGGAAGGGGAACCCGAACGCGTCGAGCAGTGCCTTTCCGTGCTCGTCGTTCTGGGCGGTCGTCACGAACGTGATGTCCATGCCGCGCACCTTCACGACCTTGTCGTAATCGATCTCGGGGAAAA
>JASJAX010000197.1 GCA_030066755.1 Acidimicrobiia bacterium | reverse complement strand
AGGCGGATGTTGGGGAACAACGCGATGTGCCACGTGTGGTCCGGGTGGTGATGAGAGATGACCACATCGGTGACGTCCTCCGGAGCGACGTTCAGCGCAGCAAGCGGATCGAGGATCACGCTGCGGTCCGGCACCATGCCGGGATCGACGACAATGATCCGATCGCCGTCCCGGATCAGGCTCACGGTGCCGGCGACACCGCCGCTCACGTATCCGTCGAAGAGCACGTCGAGTTGAGCCATCACCGTTGATCTCGATCGAGGAAGGGCGCCGCCAGTCGCCGAGTAGCCGCCGCCGCGATGCCGGCGCCCGGCAGCGCCGGGTTCCAACACGAGAACGACAGCGCGGCGACACGGCCCGTCGCCTGCAATTGGGCCAGGGCGTCGGCAACTTGGTTGAGCGACGGTCCATTGGGCGCCGGGTAGTTCATCGCCGGCATGTCCACCGGGTCGACAACGTCGACATCGACGTGGACGTACAGCGGGCCGGATTCAGGGAGGTGATGCATGACGTCGACGACCGACGAAACCGCGATCCCGGAGCCTTCGATGGCGGTGTCCTCGCCCGGGTCGAGGTCCCGCCCGTCGACGAGCACCACCCGCTCATCGGGAAGAGGGGTCAGGCCGACGCCATCGACGATCGTCTGCTCTCCGCGTCCGGTCACCATCGCCAGCGGCATCCCACCGATGAAGCCCGACGGTGTCGTCTCCCACGTGTTGAAGTCGCCGTGCGCATCAAAGAAGACCAGCGTCGCCGCGACCTTGCGCCGCTCGAGCCCGGCGAGCACGCCGACGATGCTGACGCAGTCCCCGGCGAACACGACCGGATCGTCAGCCTGATCGACCCACTCGGCCAGCCGTTGGTACAGCACCCCCATGCGCTCCTGCGGCGTGCCGTCGGGAAGGTCCGGAGCAATGGTTTCGTGCGGTCGAGGCGCCTCGAGCGGCGCGATTGGCTCCCCCATGAAGTACGAAGCGACCGCGATGCTCACGTCGCCTCCGTCGAGTGCCCCACTCAGCCCCTGGTTTCGGCAATCCGGCGCTGGAGGAAGGCGATCCGTTCAGCGATCGCGTTGCGGCCGGTCGCTGCGTCGTAGTCCCACCCGAGCTCCTGCGCCTCGGCCATTCCGGCTTCGCCGCCGCCACCATCGGCCATGCCGGCGACGATCGGTCGCTCGTCGAGGATCTCGGCCATTCGCCGGTGCAGGCCGACGAGCTCGCGCCGCATCGAGTCGAGGTCCGCAGGCGCGATCGGCCGACGAGCGATCTCCTCGCGCAGCACCAGCCGCCGATCCCGCAGCTCGGAACGAGTGGAGAAGTCGTCGCCGGGCAATTCGGTCAACTGCATCGCGATCGAAGACAACTCCTGGCGAATCTGGTCGTTGGTCATGCTCGTTGCGTCCACGTGCGCCCTCTGTGTCGCTGGATCTGACTCGGGCAATCCTACGTGAACGAGACGGCGATCACCCGGAACGCGATACGGTGAGAGCAAATGCGAACGCTCCTCCTGGCTCTCCAACTCCTCGTCGGCGTGCTGCTGGCGTTGGCCCGCGGTGTCTGGCGGCGACTCCGCAACGGACCCGCCGTGCCGGGATGGTCGTGGGACGTCGAGCTGCGCCCGATCATGATGCGGGGGTTCATCATGTCCGCCGCGGCGCACAACGATCCCCGCGCCCGGCGCAAGATCGAGGCGCTGTACGACCCGCCGATTCCGCGCCGACTGCGGCCGGTGTTGCGGCGTCGCCCCGATCGGGTTGGCGGTGTTCCGGGCGAGTGGATCGAGCGGAGATCGGCCGACCTGAGGCCGTCGGGAACCCTCCTGTATCTCCACGGCGGCGCCTATCTCGCATGCAGTCCTGCGACGCACCGCGAGTGGGTGTCTCGGCTGACCTGGGCAACGGGGTGCCGGTCGTTCGTGGCGGATTATCGCCTCGCCCCCGACCATCGGTTCCCGGCAGCCGTCGACGACGCTGCTGCGGCCTACCACGCGCTCCTGGAAATTGGCCACGATCCGGCATCGATCGTTCTCGGCGGCGACTCCGCAGGTGGCGGGCTGGCACTTGCGCTCATCCTCCGCCTTCGCGATGAAGGACACCCACTCCCGGCCGGCGCCGTGCTCTTCTCGCCCTATACCGACCTGGCACACACGAGTGAATCGATCGTGGCCAACGCCGCTACTGACTACCTCCCCCTCTTCGACGAGATCCGCCCCCATGTCGAGTACCTCGGCGACCACGATCCGACCGACCCCTACGCATCCCCCGTCTATGGCTCATACGAAGGCACTCCCCCGCTCCTCGTCTTCGCCGGCGGCCGCGAGATGATCCTCGACGACTCCACCCGCCTCGTCGACCGAGTCACCACCACCGGCGGCCGCGCCACACTCCACCTCGCCGAAGACATGTACCACGTCTGGCCCGCCGTCCTCCCCGGCCACCCCGAGACACTGTTGGTGGAAGCGCGGACGGCCGAGTTCGTCAGGGACGTGGTGAAGCGGTAGGTCGACCGGCCTTTGACCGGAGTACTGAGTACCGAGACCGGCCTTCGGCCGGTGTACTGAGTACCGAGTACTGAGTACGGAGACCGACCACAGACTGACCGACGAGTGCTGATCCCCCCTACCCCCACTCGACTTCGTCGAGCGGCGGTACCTTCCCCCCTCCGGGGGGACTGTTCGCGACCACTCGCGCCGAGCCCGTCCGAAGCGGCTCTGGCGGCGACGAGGTGCGAAGCACGAGCCTGGGGGGTGTCTGAGGGGGGCGGCTCCGCCGAACCCCCCTCAGTCCGGGATCGCAGCGACCTGCGCGGTGCGATCCCAAGACGAGCGCGGCCGGGAGGCCGCACTAATACAGAGAACCCGCCCGTCGAGGGCGGGTTCTCTGTAACTCGGGCCGAGCCTGCTCGGCCCGAAACCACTCGCCGCCGGCGTGCCGGCGGCGAAACCCTCCTACTCCTCGTATAGGCCGATGCCTTCGGCGGGCATCCAGTCCGGCCAGCCGTCGAGCCACGAGGCGACCCTGGGGCTGCGCACCCGATCGACGACTGGGATGTATGGCTTGATGTCGAGGACCGGCGAGTCCTCGAAGGCGTCGATGTCGCTGAGCCACACAAGCCCGAGCTCCTCTTCGACCTTCTCGATGCGGCACACGGTCATGCCGATCGGATTGGGCCGGTACTCGCTGCGACAGGCGAAGACGCCGGCGGTCACGCCGGGTGCGTACGGCAGCTCGGTCTGCATGATCGACCTGCTCTCTTCGTTGTCATGCCCGTCGACCCACCACAGGACGATGGCGTATTCGAACAGTTCGACCTTGGCCAGGCCGGGTCGATAGGGCTCATCGATCTCGAGATGAATCCCGCCTTCGCGACGGACGTGACCGATCGGTCTGAGTTCTCTCGTTGCGGTCATCGGTTCTCCTCAATCGAGCGGTTACTCGAGGACGTAGATGTTCTTGTCTGCGCAGATCTCCTTGAGCTTGTCCGGCCACACCGTGACGGACACCTCCCCGAGGTGTGCCTTGCGCAGGAGGTACATGTATGTGCGCGATTGGCCGATGCCGCCGCCGATCGACAGCGGGATCTCGTCGTTCAAGATCGCCTGGTGATACGGCAACTCGAGCATGTCGAGCTGATCCGACATCTCAAGCTGGATCCGCAATGTCTCCTTGGTGACCCGGACACCCATCGATGTGAGTTCATGGCGTCGTTGCGTCACCGGATTCCACACCAGGATGTCGCCGTTGAGCCCATGCATCGGACGCCCGTCGGCGGAGGTGGTCTCCGTGACCCAATCGTCGTAGTCGGCAGCTCGGAGCTCGTGTGGGTAGCCGTCGGCGAGGGGCCAGCCGATCCCGTAGATGAAGACCGCCGGGTGGTCCTTGATCAGAGCCGTCTCTCGCTTCTTGCGCGGCAGATCCGGGTACATCGCCAGGATGTCCTCGGCGTGGAAGAACTCGAGTTCATCCGGGATCGGTTCGTATCGTTCGTCGTTCAGCTCGGGGAACCGCTCGCGCAGCATGACATCCGTGCTCTTGAGGACTCGCCAGATCTCCTTGACGATTCCCGTCAGGAACTCCAGGTTGCGCTGGTCCGCCGAGATGACGCGCTCCCAGTCCCATTGGTCGACGTAGGAGCTGTGGTCGTGATCGAGGAAGTAGTCCTTGCGCACCGCCTTCATGTCGGTGCAGATCCCTTCACCGAGCCCGCATCCGTACTGACGCAACGCAGCTCGCTTCCACTTGGTCGCAGCCTGCACGACCTGGGCATCGATCGAATGGGTGCCGTCGTTGTTGATGTGGAACTCGACCGGAGTCCTGCTGCCGTCGCGGTCGAGCATGTCGTTGACCCCGCTCCGGACATCGACGATGAGGGGCACCTGCACCATGAAGAGGTTGAGCGCACGACAGAGCCCCTCTTCGATGTGCTGCTTCGCTGCGAACAGCGCCTCCATGGTCCGGCGCGGGTCGAGCAGCGCCCGGTAGTCGCTGGGGAGGATCTTGGCGACCTCGTCGTAGTTGCCGATACCCGGACCTGCCAGGTCAGCGACCTTGCTCACGATGGGTTCTCCTTCTGCCTGCGTGTCGTCGGTTGACGTACGGGACCATTCCGCCCGATCCCGGTTCCGGCCTCAAGGGCCGATGGGACATATGTGGGGTCCGTTGGCCCCACAAATGTGCCGTCAGTCCACTGAAAAGGGCCCTTCCGGGTATTGCCAAGTCGGGCGCCCCAGAGGATGGTGAAGCCTCGAGCCGACAAGGAGGTGCAATGGGCGCCGAACGAGTACGCGAGTACCTGCTCACTCATGGAATCGCGTACGACTTACACGCCCACGAACGTGCGGTGACGGCTCAACGGCTCGCCGAGGCGGAGCACATCTCGGGGCGCCGCATCGCCAAGCCGGTGATCCTGGTGGCCGACGACCGTCTCGTCATGGCGGTGATCCCGGGTCACCTCGATCTCGACCTCGAGAAGGCTCGGCGTGCGTTGGGCGCCGGCGACATCCGACTAGCGGCCGAGACGGAGTTCGCCGAAGCGTTCGGCGACAGCGAACCCGGGGCCGAGGCCCCACTGGGAAACCTCTACGGCATGCGGACGGTGATCGACCTCCGCCTCAACCAGGAGACCATCACCTTCCGCGGGGGAACCCACGAGGAGTCGATCACGATGGCCTTCGACGACTACGAACGGATCGTGGCAGGCGACCCCGTCGACGTAGCCAGGGAGTAGGCCGCCTG
>JASJAX010000196.1 GCA_030066755.1 Acidimicrobiia bacterium | reverse complement strand
TTGGCCGCTCTCGTCGAGAGCGGAGCGGAGTCCAGCGCTGAGGCGAAGGAAGCCGTTTCCCGGCTCTTGAGCCCGGCGCTCGACCGCGGCATGGACACGGTCGTACTGGGATGTACGCACTACGCATTCCTCAAGGAGGCGATCGCCACGGTTGCGGGCGACGACGTGACGATCATCGATCCATCTCCGGCGGTGGCCCGACAGGTCGCTCGAGTCCTGGACGCCGACTCGATCAGCTCGCCGAGCAGCGAGACGGCCCACGTCCTGGTGATGACCACCGGCGACGTCGAACCTTTTACCGATCTCGTCGGTCGGCACCTCGACGATGTTGCCGGGGTGCGGCGATGGTGACCGACATCGACTACGACGGCCGGGTCTTCCGGTCGGTCTCGAACACCGACAGCGGGGATGTCGATCAGGAGACCCGTTTCCACTACCACCAGCGCGGTCGGGTCGTGAGCGGAACGTACGCAGGGGGTGGGGTACGCGACGGCGTGCTCATCGGTGTCGTCGACGACGACGGTTCGCTCGACCTGCGATATGCCCACGTCGCAGCCGATGGCCGTCTGATGACGGGACGCTGCGACACGGCGCTCCAGGTATTGCCCGATGGGCGATATCGCCTTCACGAGACATGGGAGTGGACGGGCGGAGGCCAGGGTTCCGGCGTTTCCGTCGTCGAAGAAGTGCCGGCCGATTCGACGTAGTCTGTGGGTCATGGAGCCACGCATCATCGCCCGGGTCGGAGACGCCAACATCGTCGTGGTCGAGGGTGACCTCACCCGGCAGCACGTCGAGGCAATCGTCAATGCCGCCAACGAGGCATTGCAGCATGGCGGAGGTGTCGCCCAGGCCATCGTGCGAACCGGTGGGCGGGTGATTCAGGAGGAGTCCGATGCCTGGGTGCGGGCACACGGCCCGGTCGGTCCCGGCATTGCCGCCGTCACAACCGGAGGCATGCTCCAGGCGTCACATGTGATCCATGTCGCCGGACCCGTGTTTCGCGAAGGGCAGGACAACGAGGGCCTGCTGCGCCAGGCGGCGATGGCCGCCCTCGATGCCGCCGCCGAACACGGCCTCGAGTCGATTGCGTTCCCCGCGATTTCTGCCGGCATCTTCGGCTACCCGCCGCCGGAAGCGACGAAGGTGTTGGCCACCGCCGTTGCCGACTGGCTCGCCGGACACGACGGCGTCCTCGAGGAAGTGCGCCTCGTCGGCTACAACCAGGAAACCGCCGACCTCTTTGCCGCCGCGCTCGACGAGTAGGGCTACCTGTCGGCGCCCGGCGAGAGCGTCGATCGCCTCACCAAGGGATCGCTTGCTGATCTCGGAAGAAGCCGCCGGTAGGGCCATCGTCGGGGAGCGTTGCCGCCCACACGATGCCTGCGGCGCCGTCTGATACGGGCCGACCTCCGGAGCCGCCCATGTCGGTTGCGACCCATCCGGGGCACACCGAGTTGACGAGGACGCCGGGCAGCTCCGCGGCCCACATGCGGGTCAGCGCATTGAGGCTCACCTTCGAGACGCGGTAGGCCGGGATGCGACCGCCCATGTCGTCGAGTGCCCCGGCCCCGGACGACACGTTGACAATCCGGCCGTGGCTGCTGGCCCGCAGTCTCGGGGCGAGCGCCGCGGTGAGCTGCCATGTGCCGAACAGGTTTGTTTCGAGCGCCTCCCTGACCACCTCGAAGTCGGGGTTGATAGCCGACTGCCATGTGTCGTAGGTGATGGCAGCGTTGTTCACCAGCACGTCGAGCTCGCCGAGGTTCTCGACCTGGGCAACGGCCCGATCAACCGACTCCGGGTTCGCGATGTCGAGGGGCAAAGCGGTCGCCCTGCCTCGTGTGGAGGCGATTGCGTCGACGGTGGCGGCGGCCTTGGCAGCATCGCGGGACCCGACGAGTACGTGGTGTCCCAGGGCCCCGAGTTGGATGGCGACTTCCTTGCCGATGCCGCGATTGGCTCCGGTGACGAGCGAGGTGGTCATGGCGTTCAACCTAGCTGCGGCGGATGGGTCCCAGGACTTGCTATCCAGGATTCGGTACCCAGGGGTGGAACGCCCGAGGCGTCGCTCAGATCAGCTTGCGATCCTGCGCCCACTTGCTGAGCTCGTAGCGGTTGGAGAGCTGGAGCTTTCGGAGAACCGAGGAGACGTGGTTCTCGACCGTCTTCGGCGAGATGAACAACTGCTCGCCGACCTCGCGGTAGGTGTAGCCGCGCGCGATGTGCTGCAACACCTCACGTTCACGCTTGGTGAGCTGATCGAGCTCCGGATCGACGTCGTGAACGGGAACGGCAGAGAACGCATCGAGCACGAACCCGGCGAGTTGTGGCGAGAACACGGCATCGCCGTCCGCAACTCGACGGATGGCATCGGCGAGATCGACGGCGGAGATCGCCTTCGTCACGTAGCCGCGCGCTCCGGACCGGATCGTTGCCACGACATCTTCCGGGGCGTCGGACGCCGAGATCGCCAGGAAGCGGATGTCGGGAGCCACCTCCAACACGCGTGAGATCACGGCGCGTCCACCGCCGGCCGGCATGTGGACGTCGACGAGGACCAGGTCGGGGGCCCGTTCCTGGATCATTTCGATTGCAGCTTCGACTTCGCTGGCATCGCCGATCACGGTGATGTCTTCGGGAAGCTGGCTGCGAACGCCGGCACGGAACAGGTCGTGGTCGTCCACCACGAAGATCCGAATGGGAGCTGGTGTGTCATTCATCATCGGCGTCCCGTCCTGCCCGCTCCCAGGGTAGATGGAGTCGTACCTCGGTGCCGTTGCCCGGGTCGGTGATGATCTCGACCATGCCACCGACCACGTCGAGGCGGCCCACCATCGATTCTCGAATGCCCCGCCGGTCCTCCGGCACCTGCGAAGGGTCGAACCCGGTGCCGCGATCGCGGACGAATACCGAGATACCGTCGGGTCGCGCTTCGCCATAGACGGCAACCTCGGCGATGTCGGCATGCTTGGCTGCGTTGAGCACGGCCTCCCGCGTGGCCAGCGCGAGGGCATCGACCTCGGGTCCGGGTTGGGCCGCCCCCACGACCACGAGCGAGACCTCAACACCCGTCAACTCCTCGACCTCGGTGCAGACCTGGGTCAAGGCGTCCTTGAAGCCCGTTGCCGCAGTTGGTTCCGCAGGCCCGTACAGCCAATCGCGCAGTTCCCGTTCCTGGCGGCGGGCGAGGAGCCGAACCCGGCGTGGGGCGTCGCCTTCGCGTTGGATCAATGCCAGCGTCTGGAGCACCGAATCGTGGATGCGAGCTGCCATGGCGGCTCGTTCGTCCACTCGGGCTCGTTCCGTTCGTTCATTGATCAGGAGCGCCTCAGCGTCGCTCCTCCGCCGGTCGGCTCGTCTGATCACGGCGAAGGTCCAGGCGGCGACGCCCCCGACGATGAGGTACACGATCACCACGGAGAACTCTGCGGCCGTCACGTCGGTCAGGGTTCCGAGCCGGATCAGCGCAGTCAACGACAGACCACCCGCTACCGCCATGCCGGCGAACGTCCCGCGGCTCTGGACGGTGGCGAACACTGCGGCCAACGGATAGCCGCCTGCGAACACGAACGTGCCCGCCCAGTCGGCGGCCACGATGGAACCGATCGAGATGGCGGCGTCGACGGCGACAAACCATTGGAGCCGCAACATCTCGGGGCGTCGGAGGGCGATCAGCGTGGCAACGGTGGTCCAGCTGAGGACCACCCCAACCGCCACGACGACTCGCACCGTCGATCCGAGTGGATCGTCCTGGTCGGTGATGAGGAAGATCCCGAGCAGGGTCATCCATCCGGCGGCGACGAGTCGGTACCCGACGACGGCCCGCAGGAGTGGGCCTTCGACGTCCTGGACCGTCTCGCTCGTACTGCGCATTGGCGCCCAGCGTACCGGCCGATCCGGATCGGCTTCGGCGGGTTTGCCACGCCTTCGGCCCGCGATGCGCCAGAATTGGTGGCGATGCCAACGTTCCCGTATGCACGACGAGCGCGTCACATCCTCCTCGCCATGGCGATGGCGGTGCTGGTGACGGCGTGTGTCAACGCCAACCCGACGGGTGGTGGGGGACCGCTCGGCGTCGAGCCAGACGACGGGCAGGCCCCGATCCTGTCACCGCTCTCGGATGTCACGACGACAACCGAGGCACCACGTGTGTGTGCGGCCGAACCGTTACGAGGCGACTTCGTACTGCTCGACGATCCCAAGGCGGCCACGCTGCGCTTGTCACAGGCGATCTACCCGTGTGCCGACCACGTGGTGGTCACCTCTCCCGCCGCTGTCGCCGTCGGCGCAGGGAGTGCGCTGGCCGTCGACGAGGCGGCGGTCCTGCTCGTGGTCGATCCGATCCCGACACCGGAACAGATCGCCGAGATCGCCCGTCTGGAGCCGGAGCGAGTCACCGTGTTTGGTGTGCCGGCGGACGCCGTTTCCGGCGCATGGGACGTGCGGGATCCCGCAGCCGACGTCGGATCGACGACGACTACGACGGTCGGGATCACCACGACGACGATCTCGCCGCCCGATCCGTCGCCGGGCGATGCAGCAGAAGTCTGGCTGCTACCGGCAGAGAGCAGACTCATCGATGCGATCCGTCCGGCGGCGGTTGCCACCGGGGCCGCCGTCGTCGAGGTGGTCCCCGATGACGTGCGGGCCGTCGACGCCGACACGGGCGCGGTCATCGCCGGTGCCGAGACGATCCGGCTCTTCGGGGGGTTTGGTCCGGACGCCGAGTGGCAGGTCGCCGTGGTGCAGCGTGGAGACGAGATCCCCGGCGGTGGCCTGCTGATGTTCCCCGGCCGGCGACTGGTGGCGCTGTACGGCAATCCGTTGACCAGTGCCCTCGGGGTGCTCGGAGAGCAAGGCCCCGAGGCCTCATTGGAACGGGCCCGAGAAGTCGCCTCCGGTTACGAGACGGGCGACGGCGTCGTGGTGGTGCCGACGTTCGAGATCATCGCCACGGTGGCATCGGCTCAGGCCGGTGCCGACAATGACTACTCCTCCGAGATGTCGATTGCGGACATGCAGGAGTGGATCGATATCGCCGGTGAGAACGGTGCGTACGTGGTCCTCGATCTCCAGCCCGGCCGCACGGACTTCCTCACGCAGGCGAAACTGTACGAGGAGCTGCTTCGCCTGCCGCACGTCGGTCTCGCGCTCGACCC
>JASJAX010000195.1 GCA_030066755.1 Acidimicrobiia bacterium | reverse complement strand
TCAACGGCCACTTGCGTTCTCGTTCCCACAGCGGCACCGGCATGCACCTGAGGCTAGATGCCATTGCGCCCGGAGGCGCTCCGTCCCGAGCCGAGTTTCCGCAGGAAACTCGAACGTGCCGCCGAAGGCCGACGTCCCGAGCCGAGTCTCCACAGGGAAACTCGAACGCGCCGCCAAAGGCCGAGGTCCCCGAGCCGAGCTTCAACAGGAAACTCGAAATGCCGCCGAAGGCCGAGGTCCCGAGCCGAGGTTCCGAAGGAAACTCGAACGTGCCGCCAAAGGCGGCACGCCCTCACAGGTTCTTCATGATCCTCTCAAGGCCACTTCATCGTGCCAGGGGACGATGGTGGCTCACAAGGAGATGAACCGATGACGACCCTTTCGACCGCCCTCGCTCATGACGACCCGACACCCCATACGGACCCTGCCGACGTGCTCGCGATCGCCGTCGACGACGAGCTCCGAGCACGCGAGCTCCTCCTCGCCGGCCTCCGCCTCGGACGGAAGCGTTCAGTCGAGCTCGACGATGCAGCCATCGTCAGCCAGGGCCGCAACGGCAAACCTCGCATCACCCAAACCCGGGGAACCAACCCGGGAACCGGCGCATGGTTGGGTGCGTGGTGGGGAAGCCTGCTCGGTCTGTTCTTCTTCGGCGGATTGGGCATGTTGGTGGCTGGCGCCGCCGGCGGCGTCGCCGGATGGCTGTGGACTCGCCGCAACGACGCCGGGATCGAAGACCCGTGGATGAAGGCACTCGCCGACCGAATGATGCCCGGAGAGGCCGCCGTGGTGTTTCAGATGCGCAACGTCTATCCGACGCACCTGATCCAGGAGCTGCGCCGCTTCGAGGGACGAGTCCTCGCCAACGGTGTCGATGCCGCCGACCCTGTGGCAGTCCGGGCTGCGCTCGACGAGGCCATCTAGCTCCGCATGTCGCGGCGACAAAGGACGCACGTCGATCTCGAGTCTCCTAGCCTCCCGGGCCATGGACGAAACCCAACCCCGTTTCCTGGTGATCGGCGGCGGCCCGGCCGGGCATTCGGCCGCCACCGTGGCGGCGACGCTCGGAGCCAACGTGACCCTCGTCGAAGAAGAGATCGTCGGCGGGGCAGCACATCTGTGGGATTGCATCCCTTCGAAGGCGATGGTGTCGAGTTCGATGCGCCTCTCGGCGATTCGTTCGGCTGAGCGGCTCGGCATCTCGGATCCCGGCACGGTGAAGCTCGACATGGGCCGGCTGGCGACCCATCTCGACCGCATCACCGGGACCCTCGGTACCGGGTTCGTCACGATGCTCGAGTCGCAGGGCGTCAACATCGTCCGAGGACGCGGACGTCTCACAGGTCCGCACACGGCTGAAGCGACGACCGCCGACGGAACGGTGGAGATGGAGTTCGACGCAGCGTTGCTCTCCACCGGCTCCCGACCCTGGGAGCCGGAGTGGGCGCAGGTCGACGGAGAGCGAATCCTCACGACCCGGCACGCCTACCACCTGCCCGAGCTTCCCGAGGAGTTGATCATCGTCGGGTCCGGGGTCACCGGCGTCGAGATGGTGCACATCTTCTCGAGTCTGGGATCACAGGTCACGCTTCTCGTCAGCCGGCACCACGTGCTCCCGCACCGGGACTCGGAGGTGGCGATGGTTCTCGAGGAGGACTTCCTCGAGCGCGGCGTGAAGCTCATGAAGGGGAGTCGCGCAAACGCAGCGTTCGTGGATGGCGACCGTGTCGTGGTCGAGACCGAGGATGGACGACGCGTCAGCGGAACCCATTGCCTGCTCGCGGTTGGGTCGGTTCCCAACAGCGAGAACCTGGGGCTCGAGGAAGCCGGCATCGTTCCCCACCAGGGATACATCCCCGTGGACGAGTACCAGCGCACGACGCTTCCCCACATCTACGCGGCCGGGGACGTCACCGGACAGATGCCGCTGTCGTCGGTGGCCACGATGCAAGGCAAGAAGATCGCGCACCAACTGATGGGCCGACAGGTGACACCGCTCGACTTCCGGAAGGTCAGTCAAGCGATCTTCACCGAGCCGGAAATCGCCTCGGTCGGGCTCGAGGAAGTCGACGCTGCCGCAGAAGGCCGCAAGGTTCGGATCACCAAGGTGCCATTCGCAGCCAACCCCCGGGCTCTGATCCAGGCCAACGAACGAGGGTTCGCCAAGGTCATCTCGGATCCGGCAACCCATGTGGTCCTGGGCGGCACGGTGGTCGGCCACCATGCCTCCGAGCTCATTGCGCCGATCGCCCTCGCGGTGACTGCCAAGGTGCGGATCGATCTCCTCGTCGAGACATTGATGGTGCACCCGAGCCTCGTCGAGAGCATCGCCGAAGCGGCGGAGTAGGCCGGACGGCGGGCGAAGAGCGGGCTTCGCCCGCTGGTACTTGGACCGCAGCCGGCTCGGGCACACGGCAACGAAGCGGCTCACGACGGCGACTGGCGACTGGCGACTGGCGACTGGCGACTGGCGACTGGCGACTGGCGACGCTACCTCTGATAGACCCCGAACACGTCTCGGAGCACGTCGCTGATCTCGCCGATCGTGGCGCGGGCCTGCAATGCGGCCTTCATGGGGTAGAGCAGGTTGGCGTTGCCCTGCGCGGCGGCCCGCACGTCGGCGAGGGCTTGGTCGACTGCGCCGGCGTCCCGGGCTGCTCGTAGCTGCGTGAGTCGTTCCCTCTGCGCCAACTCGAGGGCCGGATCGACAACGAGTACCGGTGTCTCCGGTTCCTCGGCGACGGTGAACCGGTTGACCCCGACCACGACCTGATCAGCTCCGTCGATCGCCCGAGCCGCCTCGTAGGCGGCATCCTCGATCTGATCCTGCTGAAAGCCAGCCTCGATGGCAGCAACCGCTCCCCCGAGCGCATCGATCTGGTCGATGAGCGCCGTTGCGCCGTCCTCGACGGCGTTGGTCAGCGCCTCGATGTAGTACGAGCCGGCCAACGGGTCGACCGTGTCGGCGACCCCGGACTCGAACCCGAGGATTTGCTGCGTCCTCAGGGCGATCATGGCCGACGCTTCAGTCGGCAGCCCGAGCGCCTCGTCGAACGAGTTCGTGTGGAGCGACTGTGTGCCGCCGAGCGCTGCGGCCAGCGCCTGATACGCGGTCCGCACGACGTTGTTCAGCGGCTGCTGTGCCGTGAGCGTCGAACCGGCGGTCTGCGTGTGGAAGCGCATCTTCCACGACGCCGGATTGCTGGCTCCCACCCGTTCGCGCATCAGGCGAGCCCACAGCCGGCGGGCCGCCCGGAACTTGGCGACCTCCTCGAACAGGTTGTTGTGTGCGTTCCAGAAGAACGACAAGCGGGGGGCAAACGTATCGACATCGAGCCCGGCGGCCTGCGCCGCCTCGACGTACGCAAGGCCGTTGGAGATCGTGAACGCCACTTCCTGTGCGGCGGTCGATCCCGCCTCCCTGATGTGATATCCCGAGATCGAGATCGTGTTCCACGACGGCAACTCGGCGGCGCAGTACCCAAACAAGTCCGTGACGATGCGCATCGACGGCCGGGCCGGATAGATGTAGGTCCCGCGGGCGATGTACTCCTTGAGGATGTCGTTCTGCACGGTTCCGCGGATCTTGTCCGGAGCCACCCCCTGTTCCTCAGCAACGAGTTCGTAGAGCAGCAACAGGAGCGGTGCCGTCGAGTTGATGGTCATCGACGTGCTGACTTCGCCGAGCGGCAGTCCGTCGAGGAGGCGCCGCATGTCGTCGATCGAGTCGATGGCGACACCCACCTTGCCAACCTCGCCCGCAGCCATCGCATGATCGGAGTCGAACCCCATCTGGGTCGGCAAGTCGAACGCAACGGACAGACCCGTCTGGCCGGCAGCTAGCAACGCCTTGAATCGTCCGTTGGTCTCCTCCGCCGTGCCGAACCCGGCGTACTGGCGCATCGTCCACAACCGACCGCGGTACATCGTTGGATACGGGCCGCGGGTGAACGGGTAATCGCCCGGCGGCCCGAGTTCAGTGCCCGGGTGCCAGTCATCGAGCGCGCCGGCGTCGTAGACCGTTTCGACCTCGAACCCGCTGGTGGTGTGGCGTTGTGGTGTGCCGTCCGGACGATCCACGGACTTGCCCTTCGATCTCCCTATCATTCCCAACCGCAGACGGGCCGATGCTACCGGGAACTCATACGCCTCCGGCGACGTCGTATTCCCACGGAGTCCAATGGAACCGAGTATTCATCTGATCGAACGTCGGGAGCGGCGTGGGAGGCGCATCCCCGCGCTGGCATCGCTCGCCGTCATCACGGTCCTGGGCGCAACCGTGTTCGGGCTGTTCGGATTCCTCGAGACGAATGCTGCATTCGGCACGGCGCTCGACCTCGAAGAGCGCTACCTGTGCGATTCCGAGGACTTCGTCCTGGACTTTCCCGACTTGTCTCGACTGTCGACGGTCTACACATCCGACGGCGTGCTCCTGGGCGAGTTGACCGACCGCAACAGCCAGCCCGTTCCGATCGATGAGATCCCCGACATCGTCCAATGGGCGATCATCTCCGCCGAGGACGGCGAGTTCTACGAACACGAGGGCATTGACTTCCGTGCCATTGTGCGCGCCGCCGTGACGAACTACCAGAGCGGCAACCTCACGGGTGGGTCGACGATCACCCAGCAGATCGTCAAGAAGACGTTCCTCACTGAGGAACGCACGATCGAGCGGAAGATCTGTGAGGCCGTCGTTGCCGCCGAGCTCGAACGTCGCTACACGAAGGACCAGATCCTCGAGTACTACCTGAACTCGCAGTTCTTCGGGGAGAACGCCTACGGCGTCAAGGCAGCGTCCCAGGAGTACTTCGGCAAGGAACTCGACGAGCTCTCGATCGCCGAGGCGGCCGCGATGGTGGTCCCCATTCGCAACCCATCGCTGTATGACGTTCGGGACAGCACCGAGCTGGTGCTCGCGAGACGGAACTCCGTCATCGATCAGATGGCGCTCAACGGATTCATCACCCGGGCCGAGGCCGATGCCGCCATCCGCGAACCGCTGGCGCCGATCGAGCCGCAGGAGTTCGAGGAGATCTCCCCCCAGGTTCTCATCGCAGCGCGTCAGGAGCTCCTGAACAACCCCAAGTACGGACTGGGTCAGACGTTCACCGCCCGCAAGGTTGCGGTCTATGGATGCCCGGCTGAAGACACCGAGTGCGAGGG
>JASJAX010000048.1 GCA_030066755.1 Acidimicrobiia bacterium | reverse complement strand
CGACAGAATCCGCTCCCCGATCGGCTAGCGGCAAACGCCGCAAGCCCCCGTCGCAAATGCCCCTCGGGGCACGAATGGGACGCCGTGGTTATTCGAGCAGATGCCTCTTGGCAACTTCCAGGTACTCGGCGTAATCGCGATTGAACGGTTCCGTCAGCGTCTTCTCCAATGCGGCGTTGAGGTTCCAGAGAGCCCTCTGTTCAGCGGCATCGCCTGGGGTCGAATCGCTCGACTCCCAGCGCTGCAGGAGGTCGTGTACCACCAACGCTTCAGCTCGCGTGAGCCTCACGCTCACGGAGTGTTCAGGGCGGAATCGCACGGAGTCCTCCTTCAGCCGCCGCTCACCGAGATCATCGCACGGTCGTGCCGGACGTTTCCTGGGTGCACTATCCCGTGGGCACAACGGATGCCGCCCGATCGCGGGAATGCCACTTCCCCCCGGGGTGGGTTCTCTTGGGGGTGATGTGGCGCCACCCAGCTGTACCTGATGCTGCAACCACAGATTCACGAGGAGTCGCCATGAGTGTCAACGATCGGAACCGCTCTCACAGCCGAACGCTCCGGTTGAAGGACGGGCGCACGCTCGGTTACGCAGAGTGGGGCGACACATTAGGGTTCCCACTCGTCCATTTCCACGGTTCGAGTAGTTCCCGGCTCGAGCATCCCGTCCACCCGGAGGCGCTCGAAGGAGTGCGGTTGGTGACGATCGATCGCCCCGGTCACGGCCACTCTGAGTTTCAACCCGAACGTACGTTGCTGGATTGGCCGGTAGACGTTGCAGAACTGGCAGACCAGCTCGGAATCGAGCGGTTTGCGGTGACGGGATGGTCTGCCGGCGGTCCTCACGCCCTGGCGTGTGCGTACCGAATTCCAGAGCGGATCACCACTGTCGGACTGGTCTCCAGCTTCGGACCCTACGACCGACCCGGGGCGACGGCGGGCATGGACCGTTTCAACAAGGTCGCCCTCGCAATGGCGCGCCGCATGCCCTGGGCGGTGACCCGTTGGGTGACGGGGACAATGGGCCGGGCGTTCGCCAAGGACCCGGAAGGTACCGCCCGGCGCCGTTTCGCTTCGGCACCCGCGCCTGATCAGCAGGCACTGAGCGACCAGCGAGCCACCGACATGTTGCTCGCCTCGATGCAGGAGTCATTCCGGGCAGGATCGGACGGCTCGGCATGGGAGGCAAGGCTCTTCACGCTTCCCTGGGGATTCCGTCTGCAGGACATCGCCGTACCGGTGGCGTTGTGGCACGGCGACGCCGACATCAACAGCCCAATCGGCACCGGGGAGTACCTGAGCAGAACCATCCCGGACGCATCGTTGACCGTCCTCCCCGGCGAGGGTCACTTCTTCATCATGAAGCGTTGGGGAGAGATCAATCGCCAACTCATCGCGGCCACCTGAGAAAGGTGGTGGAGCCCGCACACAAAACGCGATCTGCGCGCTAGCGCCTATCGACCCCTCAGATCTCGAGAGTCGGCTGGTCGACGGCGCCGGTCGTGAGCGGTTCGATCAGCTCGGGCACGTTGTTCTGCACCTTGTTGACGAGCGTCGATACGGGATGCTCGGCGAGTTGCGCCGGACCAGATGCGGCGAGGATCAACTGGACCGCCTCCGGGTCCTGCTTGGCAGGATCGAGCCACGCATCCCAGGCTTCGCGTGGGATGGTGACCGGCATCCGATCGTGCAGGGGCCGAACGACTTCGCTGGGTGAACCCGTGAGAATCGTGCACGTGCGAAGGCGCTCCCCCGTCTCGGGGTCCTTCCACGACGACCACAGACCTGCGAGCGGGAGCGGCGACCCGTCCGCTGCGTAGATGTAGTGCGGGAGCTTGCCCTTCTCCTTGCGCTCCCACTCGTAGAACCCATCCGCGGGAATCAGGCACCGTCGTCGGCTGAACGAGTCCCGGAAGCTCGCCTTCTCTGCGGCCGTCTCAACTCGAGCATTGATGGCCCGTGCCGCCTGTTTGCGGTCTTTGGCGAACCAGGGAAGAAGACCCCAGCGGAACGAGCCGAGCAGCCGTTGCCCTTCGTGTTCGGCGACGGCATAGACCTGATCGGTCGGCGCAACGTTGTACGACGTCTTCAGCGACTCCGTGGCGATGGCGTCGACGCCGAACCAGTCCGCATACACATTGATCGGTTGGGCTTGAACGAAACGGCCGCACATCCGCCCATTGTCGCGTCGCTCACGCCCATGTGTGACCGTCCCGCCGGGAGGACGCCGATTGCCCCTATCCATCGCACGGCGAGACGGTGATGCTGACCTGAGATTCGGATCGGGAGATCGACCACATGCCGAGGGATCGTGCGAGCACTACTACGCACCGCATCGCCCTCGCCGTGATCCTGGTGCTGACCGGCTCACTCGTCGTCGCATCGATGATGCCTCCGGCGGCGATCCCGGCCGATGCGGACGACACGGTGGCGGCGGCAGGCCGTGCGGTCCGGCATGTCGACGTCATCGCCGACGAGCCGCATCCACTCGGATCCCCGCAGAACCTCGCAGTCCGCAACTACCTCGTCGATCAACTGACCGACCTGGGTCTCGAGCCCGTCGTTCAGACCGCAATGGCACCCGACTTCTACGGGACGCCGGGCAACCAGGTCGAAGTTGCGAACGTGATGGCGCGTATCCCGGGAACCGCCAGTACCGGATCGATCCTGCTGATCGCGCACTACGACTCGGTCGACACGACGCCCGGCGCAAACGACAACGCCGTCGCCGTCGGCGCATTGCTCGAGACCGCACGTGCCGTGCTTGCGGGTGAACCGCTGCGCAACGACGTCATCATCCTCGCGACCGATGCGGAGGAACCCGCAGGCCGCTTCGGGGCGACGACGTTCGCACGCAACCATCCGTGGGCTTCCGATGTCGCGGTCGCCGTCAATTTCGAGGCCGCCGGCGGAACCGGCCCGGCGCTCCTCGTCGAGGCGCCCGGCCCGAACCGTTGGCTGATCGAAGCCTGGCAGCGCGGCACCCGTCGCCCCGTTGCCTACTCCTTCCTCCCCAACTTCGTCGGCGCCATCGGCGAGGTCGGCACCGACTTCGACGTGTTCCGCGGTCTCGGCATTCCGGGGCTGCACTTCGCCTACACCCACGACGCATCGATCTACCACACGATGGCCGACAACCGTGCGGCCGTCGGCGAGCGCAGCCTGCAGCACCACTGTGACCACGCATACGCGATGGCCACGACTCTCGGGGGTGTCGACTTCGGTACGTCACCGCGCTCCGGCGACGTCGTCTTCTTCACCGCCGGTCCCCGGCTGATCACGTACTCGACCGGCTTCGGCGCCGTCGCGGCAGTGTTGCCGGCCCTGGGATTGATCGGCGCCTGGTGGGCGCTGGGTCGCCGCCGCCGCATCACGCCCCGGCGAATCATCGGTGCAGCCCTCCGAACCCTCGGCGGATCCATCGTCGCCGCGATCCTGGCGGCGGTGGTCTGGACCGCCTTCTCCTCCGCCCGATCAACACCAGGCCTGATCGAGAGCTACCTGTACCTCGGCTTGTTGATTGCAGTGGCGGGTGCATTGGTTGGCGCCACGAATCGCACCGGGCGACAGGCCACAACCGCGGAGGAACACGCCGTGGGCATCGTCGGACTCTGGTCCCTCGTTGGGGTCGTGATCGGGTTGCTCGCTCCGGCCACCGGGTATCTGTTCCTGTGGCCCGCATGGTTTGCTGCAATCGCGGTTGCCGCCGGGTCGCTTGGTGGAGTCCGACACGTTTGGCATCGCGCCGCGCGGTCGGCCGTCGTGATCATTCCGACGTTGGTCATCATGATTCCGGCGATCGACGTGTTCTTCCAGTTTGCGATGCCCCGGCCCGGCAACCCCGACTCCAACGTCCCCGCCGTTGTTGGGGTCGCCATCCTCTTGGCGGCACTCACGGTCGAACTCGTTCGTGCGACCACCACAGACCGGCTCTGGGGAGTCGACGCAAAGCACGGGGGCGAGATACCCCTTCAGTGAACGTACCCTCGGCGCCGATCATGGAACGGATGTCTGAGCTCGCCATTTCTCTCGCCTCCGTCGAGCGGAGGTTCGGTTCCGTACGCGCCGTCGATGGGCTCGATCTGGAGGTGCCGGCCGGATCAGTTGCCGTCCTCCTCGGCCCCAACGGTGCCGGCAAGACCACCACCGTCCGGCTGATCACCGGTGCGCTTCGTGCCCATGCCGGCACGGTCCGCGTCCTCGGGCTCGATCCACAGACCGACGGCGATACGATCCGTCAACGCACCGGGGTCGTGCCACCGAAGCCGGCGCTGTTCGACCAACTCGACGGATGGGACAACCTCCGGTTCACCGCAGACATCTGGGGAGTCAGCCACGACAGCGTCCTGCCGGCAGCCGAACGTTTCGGCATCGACCATGCGCTCGATCAAGCCGTCGGCGGGTACTCGACCGGTATGCGCACCCGCCTGGCGCTGGCGCGGGCCGTACTGCACGATCCCGACATCCTGCTGCTCGACGAGCCCACGGCCGGTCTCGACCCCGAGTCGTCACGAGCGGTGCTCGACCTCATTCGGGAACTGGCCGGGCGCGGACGCACGATCGTGATGTGCACCCACCTCCTGCACGAAGCAGAGGGGATCGCCGATCAGGTGGTCATGATGGGCGCCGGCAAGTCGCAGGCAGCTGGTCCGCCGACCCGATTGGCGGCCGAATTCCTTCGTGAGCCCACGGTGGTCTTCGACGCCGAGGACCGGACGGGCCTCGATGCGATCACCGAGCGTCCCGGCGTCATCTCCGCTACCTGGAACGGTGCACTCCACGTGAAGCTCGAGGACCTCGACTCCCTGCCGGATCTCGTTGCCGCCATGGTCGGCGACGGCGTCCGTCTCACCAGGGTTGAACCACAGCTGCCGACCCTGGAGCACCTCTACTTCGAAGTCCAGCGCACGCTGAGGAGTCAGTCATGAGACTGGACCGCGTCCTCACCGTTGCCCGCATCGACCTGCGCCGTCTACTGAAGAGCCGCGACTACTGGATCCCGATGTCGCTCCTCGCGGGCCTGTTCTTCGTCGTCGTGCCGTTCGTCATGCTGTCGGTCGTCACGTCGGCCTCCGGCACCGCAAACGAGCTCGTCGGCCAGATCGGTGGCGTGCTCGACGCCCTCCCCGGACCGGTCCAGGAGAACATCCAGGGAGCCACGCCGCAGGCACGAGCCGCCTATGCGTTTGCGGTCTACCTGTTGGCACCGGTCGCCATCATCGTCCCGCTCACGATCTCGTCGGCGGTTGCGGCCCAGACGCTCGTCGGCGAACGAGAGCGCGGCACCGGTGAGTTCTTCGCTCACTCCCCGCTCACCGAACGGGAGATGTACCTCGGCAAGCTGATCTCGAGCCTCGTGCCCGGCTTCTTCGCCACGGCCATTGGGTTCGGCGCGTACTCACTCATCGTCAACCTGCGCGTCGGGCCGGAGTTCGGTGGATGGTTCTTCCCGACGGCTGGTTGGTGGCTGCTCATCGTCTGGGTCGTGCCGCCGTTCATTGCGATCGCACTGTCGGTGATCCTGTGGGTCTCGTCGCGGGTGACCTCGACGGCCGCCGCCCAGCAGGCGGCCTCGCTGGTGTCGCTCCCGGTGATCGTTGCCTCGTATGCCGTCTCGTCCGGATTGCTCTTCGACCCGACGCTCGCCGCTCTCCTCATCGGATCGGTTGCGTGGATCATTGCCGTCATCGGGCTCATCTCCGGCTCCAACGCGCTCCAGCGGGAGCGTCTGCTGAGCGTCGGAATCGACTAGTCGGCGCCGCAGTACTGAGTAGCGAGCACTGAGACCGCGTCGGCGTCTATTCGGACATGCGCTGCAAACGCGCCAGGTAATCCTGGGCCGCCCGGGCGCCTTCCTCGTCCCCGGCTGCACCGATGAGCAGCTCGGCGTCGTTCCTGTTCCCGATCGCCGGTGCCAGGGCCTCGGCAGCAGCCCGCACCGTGCGGGTGACCGTCTTCAAGGCGTAGTCCGGCTTGGCCACCAGCGTCGCAGCAAGCGCCTCTACCGTCTCCGCCAGGTCCCGGCGATGGACGACCCGGTTCACGAGACCAATCGCCTGTGCCTCCTCGGCAGTGAACGGACGGCAGGTTCCGACCAGCTCGAGTGCGCGGGCCGGGCCGATCTCGCGGACCAGGCGAGGCACCGCACCCCAAGCGAGGGGGATCCCGAGATCGACCTCGGGGATCGAGAAGTACGTGTCGATGGCCGCAACCCGTAGGTCGCAGGCAACGGCCAGCACCAGTCCACCCCCGACGCAGTGGCCCTCGATCTGCGCGATCGTGATCGCCGGGATCGCCTCGACGGCATCGATCATCCGTCGACCCAGGTCGGCATGTGCTGGGTCGATGTCGCCCGAGGTGTGCAGCTCTTGCAGCATTCCCAGGTCGGCTCCGGCGGTGAAGGTCCCGCCGTCTCCCCTCACGATGACGACGCGAAGATCAGCGTCGGCTGCGAGCGCTTCGGCGGCTTCGATCACCGCGGCCTGCACGTCGAGGGTCAGTGCGTTGAGCCGGTCCGGCCGCTGGAAGACGATCCGGGCGAGCGAACCTTCGCGCTCGACACGGATGGCGTCATCACTCATCGCCGGCTGGTTCCTCCGGCTCCTGGCGGATCACCCTGATGGTGCAGTCGGTGAGCACCGCGGCGACGGCACCGAGCGCCGCCAACGGTGGCAGCAACAGTGCCCCAACCACACCGACGGTGAGCGGGATCTCCAGGAGCGTCTCGCCGTCCGAGTCGTCGACGATGATCCGGCGGACATTCCCTTCGTGCACCAACTCCTTGACCTTGGCGACGACCTCCTCGCCCTTGAGCTGGAACTCCTCGACGCGGGTGCTTTCGTTCTCCGTCATCCGGATACCTCCTCGAGAATGGTCAACGGCCCCCAATGTTCGCGACCGGGCCGACGATACGACAGGGTCCGATGTCAGGAAACGGTTGCCTCGGCTCGTTTGCGTCGCCACGGCATCCGCTCACCGGCCCGCGGCTCCCAAGTGAACACTCTGGCCGCAAGCAGTCCGCCGCCGATGAGCCACAGGACCATCACACCGAGATCCGCCCAGTGGAAGTGGTCGAGCCACGACTCATACCCCGCAACGATCGCCGGGTTGAACGACTCGGTGAACGCCACGGCGAAGTGCTTCAGGGGAAAGAGGTTGGCGACCAGGCCGACCCACTCGGGGGCCGAGTCCCCCGGCACGATGAAGATGTCCGAGATGAAGGCCAACGGCAACAGGGTTGCGTTCGCCACCATCGGCGACGAATCCCCGGTCGGGCTGAGGGCGGCGATCAGCAGACCAAGAGCGGCAAAGCAGGCCACGCCGACGAGGAAGGTGACGATCAGCGCGGGGATCGCCTCGGCGTACAGCACCACGTCGTATACCCCGATGCCCACACTCAACATGAGCACGATCGATATCGCAGCCACCCAGGTCGCCGAACCGATGCGGCCACCGAGGTAGATCCACGGCTGCAACGGTGTCCCCCGCACACGCTTGAGGATGCCGAGATCCCGGGCGAACGCCGTCGAGATGGCGAGGTTGGTGTAGGTCGCAGTGACCGCTCCGAAGACGGCGAGAGACGGCGTGTAGAACTGGGCGGTTGACACCCCGAGGATGCCGATGAACTCGTTACCGATGAGCAGCGTGAACACGAACAAGAAGATGAGGGGGAACACCAACGTGAAGAGAGCTGAGATGGGTGTCCGCCAGAAGATCAGGTTCTGATAGCGCAGCTGGTGCCACAGCAGCGCCCGATTGGATGGCCGTTCACTCATCGGACTCACCGGCCAATCGGAGGTAGATGTCCTCGAGACTCGGCCGGGTGACCGTCAGCCCGGTCAGTTCGTGCCCGGCGTCGAGCGCCCAACCGGTCAGCCGGTGGAGCAGCGCCGTCGGTTCCTGAGTCTCGATTTCGAAGGTTCCGCCGGTGCGACGCAGCTCCGCCTGTGCGACCGGGATGCCGTCGAGCGGTCCAGCGAAGCCGAAGCGCACGAGCGCAATGCCGTGGTTGCGGCCGCCGATCGTCTCCGGCGTGCCCTCGGCAACGATTCTGCCGCGGGCGATCACCGCGACCCGATCGGCGAGGTTCTGCGCCTCGTCCATGTAGTGCGTGGTCAACAGGATCGTCGTTCCGAGCGAGCGAAGGTTGTCAATGATTCCCCAAGCCTGACGGCGGGCCGAGGGGTCGAAGCCGGTCGTCGGCTCATCGAGGAAGATCAGCTCGGGATCGCCGACGATGCCGAGCGCAAGCTCGAGCCGACGTTGTTGACCCGAGGAGAGGAACTTGATGCGGGTGTCGGCCTTCTCTTCGAGACCGACGATCTCGATCAGCTCGCCCGCCGGCCGGCGCTTGGGATAGATCTGTCCGTAGATCTCGAGCGACTCCCGGACCGTGAGTTCCTTCTCGACCGCCGGATCCTGCAACACGATGCCGATGCGCTCCCGGAGTTCACGCCCGCCGATCCCGGGATCGAGCCCGAGTACCCGGACGTCGCCGCTCGTTCGATGGCGATGGCCCTCGAGGATCTCGACGGTGGTTGTCTTCCCAGCTCCGTTCGGCCCCAGCAGCGAGAACACCTCGCCTGCTGCGATGTCCAGGTCGATGCCGTCGACGGCGCGCAGCTCGTCGTAGTGCTTGTGGAGATTCGAAACCGAGATCGCCGACATGGGCAGGAGGCTACATCGAGTGCCTCAGCCCGAATCCGGAACCCGGACGCCCCGATACTGGCCGTCGTGGTAGACGAGCGGAGATGAGCCGGTGGGCTCCTCCAAGTAGTCGACTCGGCAGAGGACGAAGAGGTGGTCACCGGCATCGTGCTCGGCGATCGGCGTGACGTCGAACCTCGCCACGGTGCCGGCGATGGCAATCGCGCCGCCCGATGAGGGCGACCAGTCGATGCTGGAGAGGTCGGGCTCGCCGGGTCGGGCGAGCTGCTCGCTGATCCACGCCTGGGTCTCGTCGAGCACATTGACGCAGAATCGATCGGAGGCTCGCAGCATCTTCCACCGCGCTGCCTCACGTCCGACGAAGAAGCCGACGAGCATGGGATCCAGGGACACCGAGGTGAACGAGCCGAGAATCATCACGACCGGATCGAGGTCCGCCCGGCCGCCAACGGCAACCACCGACGTCGGGACCGCGGCCATCACGTGCCGGAAGTAGGCGGCAGCATCCGATCCGACCGGGATTCCTCCGACTTCATGGTTTCGGCCGTCACTCATCGTGGATCCGCTCCTCAACGGCACGTCTGGGGCGATCGGAGCGTAGGCGAAACACTGCGGCAACACATCGTTTCGACAGCCGTAACCCCGTTCTTACCAACGCGACATCCGGCACCCGTACGGTCTCCGCCACCAAACGCTGTTCCATCGCGTGAGCGATCGAGGAGGAGACAATGAAGCGGAGATTGGTGATCGGCGGAGGTCTCACGACCGCGCTGCTCTTGGGGCCGTTGGCCGGGATCGGGTCGGCCCAGACCATTGAGGAAGTGGCAACTGCCGCCAACGAGATGTGGCTGGTGCTGGCCGCTGCATTGGTGATGTTGATGCAGGCGGGCTTTGCGCTCGTCGAGGCCGGGTTCACCCGGGCCAAGAACGCCGGCAACATCATCATGAAGAACGTCATGGACTTTGCCGTCGGCGGGCTCATGTACTGGGCGGTCGGGTTCGGCCTTGCGTACGGGGGCACCAGCGTCGGTGGCTTCTTTGCGCACGGCGAGTTCTTCTTCAACAACGCCGACCGCGGCTCCGAATGGCTGTTCCAGGTGGTGTTCGCCGCTACTGCAGCGACCATCATCTCGGGTGCCGTTGCCGGCCGCGTGAAGTTCAAGTCCTATCTCATCTACACGCCGTTCATCACCGGCCTCATCTACCCGGTCGTCACCCATTGGACGTGGGGCGGCGGCTGGCTCGCCGAACTCGGGTACACCGACTTCGCCGGTTCCGGCATCGTGCACATGCTCGGTGGCGTTGCTGCCCTCGCCGGCGTCCTCGTCGTCGGACCGCGGATCGGCAAGTACGACGAGAACGGCAAGCCGAAGGCGATCCCCGGCCACTCCATCACCCTGGGAGCGCTCGGTGTGTTCATCCTGTGGTTCGGTTGGTACGGCTTCAATGCCGGGTCGACCCTCGCTTCAGTCGGCGCCGACATCGCATACCCGGCCGTGACGACGACGATCGCGGCCTGTGCGGGATCCGTCGGCGCAATGATCGCTGCGTGGGTCGTCGTCGGGAAGCCGGACGTCGGCTTCACCCTGAACGGCGTGCTCGCCGGCTTGGTGGGGATCACGGCAGGACCCGATGTCATCAGCTTCAGCGGATCGGTGCTCGTCGGTCTCATCGCCGGCGTCATCATGACGATCTCGGTGATCGGCCTCGAGCGGGTCGGCATCGACGATCCGGTCGGCGCCATCTCCGTGCACGGCACGGCCGGCCTCTGGGGCGTCCTCGCCGTCGCGATCTTCGGCGGAGGCAGCTTCATCGACCAGTCGGTGGGCGCCCTGGCGATCATCGCATGGACCTTCGTGACGTCATTCGCCGTGTTCAAGCTCGTCGATGTGCTCGTCGGAATCCGCGTTTCGCCGGAGGAGGAAGTCGAGGGACTCGACCGCTCCGAGCACGGCGGCGAGGCGTACCCCGAGTTCCTCTTCCAGGAGCAGGTCGCTCCGAAGGAGGCGCTGGATCCGGTCGGCGGGAATTAGAGGCGAGCGCTATGCGCTCGAGTAGCGAGATTTGCGGGGCCGCCCTCCTCGGGCGGCCCCGCTTCTCTTGTCGCTCCAATTCGTGCACACTTCGAGCATGAGCGAGCGATACGACGCCATCGTGGTCGGAGCGGGCCCCAACGGGCTCGCGGCCGCAGTTGAGATGGCTCGGCACGGACGGTCGGTGCTCGTGGTCGAAGGCGCCGCGGAGATCGGCGGCGGCACTCGCACCGAGGAACTCACGCTGCCGGGCTTCCTCCACGATGTGTGCTCTGCCGTTCATCCGCTCGGAGCCGGATCACCGTTCTTTCGCTCACTCCCTCTCGGCCGGTACGGCCTCGAGTGGATTCACCCCGACGTTGCCATGACCCACCCGCTGCCGGATGGCGATGTCGTGGCGCTCCATCGCTCACTCGTCGCGACGGCGATTGGTCTCGGACGCGATGCTGATCGGTACCGCCGACACATGGGCGCCCTCGTCGAACACATCGACGACCTGCTGGCCCAGGTGCTCGCTCCGCTGCTGCGCGTGCCTCGTCATCCGATCACGCTCGCTCGTTTCGGCTTGCCTGCGATGCTGCCGGCGACGCTGCTTGCCAGTACCTACCGAGAACCGCGAACCCGGGCGCTCCTTGCGGGCATCGCCGCCCACTCCGTGACCGCACTGAACCGCCCGCTCACCTCAGCCATTGCCCTGCTGCTGGGAGCCGCCGGGCATTGCTTTGGTTGGCCCATCGCTCGCGGCGGATCAGCGGCGATCGCCCGGGCCCTCGCGCAGTACCTCGAGTCGCTCGGCGGCCGGGTTGTCACGGGACAGACGGTTGAGTCGCTCGACGATCTTCCACCCGCCGATCGCTATCTGCTCGACGTCATGCCGACGGCTGCGGCCCGGATCGGCGGCGCTCGAGTCACCAAGGCAAGATCGCGCCTGACCTCGTGGAAGCACGGCCCTCCATCGTTCAAGGTCGATTGGGCTCTGGACCGCCCCATCCCGTGGACCGATCCGCTCAGCCGCCGCGCCGGAACCGTTCATGTCGGCGGCACCTACAAGCAGGTGGTCGTTGCCGAGAGTGCGGTGTGGAAGGGGCGCGATACTCAGCAACCGTTCGTGCTCCTGTCGCAGCCGACGATCGTCGATCCGTCCCGCGCTCCCGCCGGACACCACACCGCCTGGGGTTACTGCCACGTTCCGAGAGGTTTCACCGGCGACCGCACTGCAGCGATCGAGGCCCAGATCGAACGGTTCGCCCCGGGCTTTCGCGACACGATCGTCGCCCGGCACACCATGGGACCGGCCGATCTCGAAGCCCACAACCCCAACTACGTCGGCGGCGACATCGGTGGAGGCGCCTTCACGACTCGCCAAGTCGTCGCTCGCCCGCGGTTCGCTCGCGACCCCTACCGCATTGGGGAGCAGGTGTACCTGTGCTCGTCGGCGACACCGCCGGGTGCCGGTGTCCACGGGATGAGCGGGTATTGGGCTGCTCGGTCGGCCCTGCGGGCGGGCTAGCGGTAGTCGCCCTGGTTGCCGTCGACCCGCCTTCGGTCGTACTGCGTACGACGTACTACGTCGCCCGAGCGCGACATAGTGCATCCGTGACGAACGCGGTTTTGGCTTCGGTGTAGGCGAGGCGATCGTCTGGGTACTGCACGGCCAGGGCTTTCTTCAGGTTGCCGTAGGCATCTCGGGCCTCGTCGTTGCTCCTCAGGTAGTCCCGGAAGTCGAGGTGATCCCGCTCCCAGTCGCCACCCGCGGCGCAGACGTGAATCTGGACGTCGCGTCGCCGTCCGGGCGCCGGGCGGAAGTAGCGATGCGCCGCATCGCGCGATCGGAGCGCCACGCCGGCACGATCGATCGCCGGCACGTAAGCGTCCTCGTCCTCGAGATCGGCAACCGTGACCTGGATGTCGAGGATCGGCTTGGCCGCCAGTCCGGGTACTGCCGTCGAACCGACATGCTCGATCCGCAGCGCAACGGTGCCGAGTTCAGCAGCCAGCCGATCACGCCACTCGGCGAACCGGTCGGGCCACGACGTGTCGTAGTCCACGATCTCGATGGGGTCGCGGCGCTCCTCACCGACGATCTCGAATCCGTCCCACCGCTGCCCGTAGAACCCTTCAACGGCCGACCGCCGCTGCATTGGTGCCAGGTCGACGACGGCCACGCCGTGCACAAGCGCCTCGAGCTCCAAACGGTCACCGAGCGTCACCGCATCGCCGAATTCCGCAACGAGCGCCTCGAAGACTGCCTGCGCATCGTCGATGGCGTCAGGACGGATGCCGAGGGCGGAGAGGCGATCGAGGAGGCGGTCATCCACGGGAGGAAGGCTAGGTGCGCCACCAGCCACCAGCCACCAGCCACC
>JASJAX010000194.1 GCA_030066755.1 Acidimicrobiia bacterium | reverse complement strand
TCGTCCACGGCGCGGCGTATTCGGAACAGTGACGAGCTGAGGGAGCTACTCGGAGAGCGGATCAGTGAGAGCCCGAGCGAGACGATCATCGCTGCGTTGTTGGAGCACGACGCGGTGGCGGCTCCGGTCCACTCGCTGATGGATCTCGCCTCCGACGATCAGATCGCTGCGAGCCAGGCGCTCGACATCTATCACGACGACGTCTTGGGGGAGGTCCGACAGCCGAGTGGCCCGGCTCGTTTCAACGGTCACCTGACGAACCGCCACGTGCGAGCTCCGCTCGTCGGCGAGCACACGAGGGAGATCCTCGAAGCGGCGGGCCACACGCAAGGTGAGATCGACGCGCTGCTCGAAGCAGGCATCGTCGGGGACGGCGCGTCGCCTCGTTCGGAGCAGTAGATCTCGCTCCGAACAGAGGCGGTAGCTCTGTCTCGCAGAGACGAAGGACGGTCAGCCTGCAGCGATTGTCTCGAGGCGGGCAGGCACGTGCTTGTGCCACGGGGTACCGGCGAAGTCGTCGCGCCACTCGAGCGCCGTGAGTTCGTTCGGGGAGACGCCAACGACTCGGTGCTCGCCATCTTCGTCGGGGAACTCGAGACCGAACCCGTTGGGGAGAGCGATGTGGCCCTCTCGCATCGTGTCGGTGACCTCGACCATCGCTTCGGCCGACCCAGTGGCGGTCACAACGCGAATCCGGTCGCCGTTCTCGAGCCCATAGCTGTCCGCGTCGGGCTGGCTGATGTGGAGCGCCCCGTCTCGGTCGTTCTTGCGCCAGTCCGGGTCGCGGATGATGACGTTGGCCGTGAACGAGCGACGCTCCCCCGCGGCAAGAATCAGCGGGAACTCGTCGCTGCGATAGTCGGTCGGTTGATTCGACAGGTCGAGCAGCTTCTCGATCATCTCTGGATTGTCGACTCGAAGCTGCTCATCCCATGTGAACATCAGATCCCACACTTCGTCGTAGTCATGCTGGGTGAAGACCACGCCGTCATCGCTCTCGAGAATCCGATCAAAGAGTGCACCGCCGAGCGACTCAGCGGCTGCGGGATCGCTCCCGGCTCGTTCGACCTGGACAGGGTTCGCCTCGGCGACGTTGCACGCGAGTTCCCAGAGCGCAGCTGCGCCGTCGAGACCCGCAGGCAGTGTCGGGCCGAGCGTGCGATACAGGATCAGCGGGCTGAGCGCGTAAGCCGGCGGATTGTTCCCAATGAACTCGGCGTACGCATGTGCGAACGTCGATCGCCCGTGCTTAGCTGCATCGACCAGCGGCTGGAGCGCATCGAGGTCGTAGAGCCCCATCTTCTCGGCAATACGCGCATAGATCTCCGGCTCGGCGAGCGTGCCCGGAAGCGGCTCGACGATGGGCTTGCGCAGGTAGAAGACGTTGTCGGGGAAGTGGAACGTGAAGAACGAGGCCTCGCACTTCTCATAGGCCGAGCTCGCGGGTAGGACGATGTCGGCCTGACGTGCGGTCTCGGTCATCGCCACGTCGATCACGACGGAGAACTCCAGGGCCCGCATCGCCTCGCGGAACTTCTTGGAGTCAGCGAGGGAGTGCACCGGGTTGGAGGACTCGATGATCATCGCCCGGAACCGGTCAGGGTGATCGGTGAGGATCTCCTCGGGGATCGAGTTGCACGGCACAAGACCCGTGATGACTCGGGCGCCCGTCACAGGGGTGCGGTCGAGTCCTGGGGTTGCGGGCCGGCGACTTCCGCGCATGCCGAGCCAGGAGTGGGGCTGGTTCGCTCCGGGCTTTGCGAAGCTCCCGTTCAGCACCCACAGGAGTCGCTGCAGGTAGGACACCAGGGTCGAGTTCGGGCCTTGCTCGATCCCGAGATCCTCGAAGCTGCCAATCGACTTCGCCTTCGACAGCCGCTGGGCGACCGCCTCGAGCTGCGCGACGGGAACGTCACATCGAGTTGCATAGTCATCGATGGGCACGGTCCGCAGTGCGTCCACCAGCGCCGCTCGGTCGGTCACGTGCCGGTCGAGGAACTCGGTGTCGACAAGCTCGTCGCGCACGAGAATCCCCAGGATCGCGGCGATGCAGAAGGCGTCGGTCCCGGGCCGGAGCTGGATGTGGAAGTCGGCGAGCTCTGCGGTCTTGGTGCGCTTCGGGTCAAAGACGATCAGCGCACGCTCTGGGTCGTTGGCGATCGCCTTGAGGGTTCGACGGGCAGCCGGGAACGAGTGGCTCTGCCAGGGGTTCTTGCCGACGAAGATTGCGACTTCGGACTTGCTGAGCTCGGGCCGAGTGTGGGCGCCGAGCATGTTCACCTCGACCCAGACCTCGCCGGTCTTTTCTTGCGCGATCGAGTTCGACTCGTACAACACGCCGATGCCGTCGGCCAGGGCTTGCCCATAGACCGAAAACAGGTGGTTGGTCTGGCCCGTGCCGCCGTATCGAAAGATGGACCCGGCCCCATGAGCGTCACGCACCCGACCGAGACCGCCCGCGACCTCGGCGATCGCCGTGTCCCAGTCGATCTCCTCGTAGGTGCCCTCAGCCGTACGGCGCATCGGCGAGGTCAGGCGGCCACGGTTGTTCTGGTAGTGGTCCAACCGCAGGGCCTTCTCGCAGGTGTAGCCCTTCGACTCGACGTGTTCCTTGTTGCCCCGGATTCGGACGAACTGACGGTCCTCGAGTTTCACCTCGATGCCACATGCGCACTCGCACAGAATGCACGCAGTCTTGGACCACTCAGCGGCCCCGTTCAGCGATGTCGTGTCTGTCACGGTCTCTCCCTTGTTGCGCGGCGCGGATCTGTCGCCGCTGCTCCTCGTTCTGGACTGGCTCCGGCGCTCAGGTCGGGTCGATTGGTGAGATCGCCACGACGACCTCGTGGTCAGTGCATCCAGTGACTTCGGTCCAGATGTCGCAGACCTCGCGCATGTAGCGCTCGCGGTCGGCGAGGGTCGTCTCCCAGGGCATCACGCAGGCAATCACCGAGGAGGTGCTCTGCTTGCCCTCGGTGAACATGAAGCCCCGCGCCATCTCGGTGAACGAACACGTCGCGGGGTCACCCGGATAGTGACGCTCGTGAAGCTCGGCGAGGCGCCGCTCGAGCTCGCCGACCGCTCGACTCGCAGGGCTGTCTTCCTGGATGACACAACTGAACTGGCCCACGGGTTCTCCTCAAAGGTGCGGCTGCATAGTGGCCTACGAGCACTCGGTAGCTGGAGACTACCTTAGTGGGTAGTCCAGAGCCACTCGGTGCGTTAGCTTGAGGGCTGTGAAGCTCAACGAGATCGGGACACAGGCCTGCCCCATGGCCCAAGCACTCGCAGAGATCGGCGACGCATGGAGTCTCTTGATCCTCCGCGAGACGTTCTATGGCCGGCAGCGATTCTCAGACATCGTGGAACACACCGGCGCCCAGAAGACCGTGGTGTCGGCCCGGCTCAAGCAGCTCGTCAACGCCGGCATCCTCGTGCGCGAGACGTATAGCGAATTCCCGACTCGCCACAACTACGTGCCCACCCAGAAGGGCGCCGAACTCGGCGCAGTCGTGATGGCGCTCACCGCATGGGGCACCAAGTGGCTCGACAACGACCACCAGGACGACATCGCGTTCACCCACCACGAATGCGGTCACGACGTCGCGCTCGCCGCGTACTGCCCGAACTGCGACACGACCGTCCAAGCGGACCAGGTCCGCGGTGGCCCTCGCCGAACGACGACCGGGCGCTAACCCCTGCGAGCCGCCGGCCTGCGGGCTTCAGGCGCTCGACGCGCCGAGGGCTTTCCACTCTTCCTCTTCCGGTGACCCCGGCTCGGGAAGCAGCTTTCCGCCCTCCATCGTGTACGACGCGTTGACCTCCACCGTCATCGTCGCCACCGACTCGACCGGCACGCCCGCGCGTGACCCCATTGCGGTGCTCAGCCGGTCGGCGATCTCCTTGCGCTGCGCATCTGTACGGCCATGGCGAATCGTGCCGAAGACCAACGCGTTCTGACCCTCTTCGAGCTTGCCGCGATCGTCCTCGGCGTAGGCAACGTGAACGAACGAACGGGGAGCACCAGTCACACCGCAGTGAATGTCGACGACATCGTTGGCGAACGCCTCTCGCTGCGAGAGATCGAGAAGTCCCGGCTGAACGATCGCACGGTAAAAGGGCATGAGTCACTCCTGAAGTCGAACGCCTCGGTAAGGTAGCTACGAACAACCCAGTAGTCAACCATCACCAACGCGTCCCGGCGCGAGCGGAGCACCCATGCACTTCGGGCTCATGATCTTCCCAACGAGCTACACCACCCCGATCGGCGAGCTCGCCGCTGCGGCTGAGGCTCGAGGCTTTGAATCGCTCTGGGTCTCTGAGCACTCACACATCCCGGCGAGCCGCGAGACCCCATGGCCTGGCGGAAGCGATCTGCCGCAGTACTACTACGACGTGATGGACCCGTTCGTCTCGCTCGGCGCCGCTGCGCAAGCCACGACCACCCTCAAGCTCGGCACCGGGATCTGCCTCGTCGCACAACGCGACCCCATCCAAACCGCAAAACAGGTCGCATCCCTAGACGTCGTCTCCAACGGCCGCTTCCTCTTCGGCATCGGCGGCGGCTGGAACCGCGAAGAGATGCGCAACCACGGCACCGACCCTCGAATCCGCTGGAAGCTCATGCGAGAGAGCGTCGAAGCCATGACCGAGATCTGGACCAACGACATCGCCAGCTATCACGGGGAGCTGGTCTCGTTCGACCAGATCATTTCCAACCCCAAACCGGTCCAAGCACCCCGCCCGCCCGTCCACATCGGCGCCGCGTTCCCCAACGGCATGGCTCGAGCAGTTCGCTACGCAGACGGATGGATCCCGCTCCTGGGACGCGGTGACGACGACATCGCACAACACGCAACCACCTACCGGCGCGAACTCGAGAAGGCCGGGCGCGACCCCGACAAGACTGAAGTGACCGTCTACGCCAGCGGACCCGACGAGGACGCCGTCGAGCGGTACCGACGCGCCGGCATCAACCGGATCGTCTTCGCCCTGATCGCGCACCCCGACATCGACAACTTCGAACTCATCGACCGATACGCAACGGTTGCGGGACTCGGCTAGCTCAAGTCTCAACGACCAAAGCCAACCAATCGAACACCTGTTCGTGTCGGAGGGGGGACTTGAACCCCCACG
>JASJAX010000193.1 GCA_030066755.1 Acidimicrobiia bacterium | reverse complement strand
CTGCGTCGACGAACGCCTTGACACGTTCGGCACGGTCTGTAGGCGTCGCCTCGGCGGTTGCTGCGTCGTAGTGATCCACGCCCGGCACCTCCGCCGGGTCCGCTACGCCGGGCCATTCGGGATCGACCGGCTGGTGCCCGGCCGCTTCGATGGTGGCGTCGGCAAACCGGACGAGGGCATCCAAGTCGGTGTTGGTCGTCCGCGCCGACGACACCCGCCCATCGACAGCAAGCCGGAGCGACACTGCGGCGCCTTCCTCAGCGACGTTCTGGTGGACGAACGAGTTGGCAAAGCGGGTCAGTGCGCTGTTTCCAGAGGTCACGACCACCTCGGCGTCGGCGCGATTGCCGACGATGTCGAGCACGGCTGCGGTGAGTTCCTGCGGGTTCATCCCTTCACCCCCACCCGTACATTCGAGAATCGAGCTGCCGGAGCAGGATGACCGGTGTGTCCGACTTGCATCGGCTGGCCTTTCCCGCAGTTTGGCGTTCCCCAGAACACCCATTCGTCTTCGTTGCCGACACGATCCATCGTGCCCCAGAACTGCGGGGTGATCCCGGTGTAGGTGGGGTTGCGGAGCATTCGTCCGAGCTTCCCGTTCTTGATCTCCCAACCGATCTCACACCCGAACTGGAAGTTCAGCCGCTTGTCGTCGATCGACCACGAGCGGTTTGTGGCCATGTAGACCCCGTCGTCCGTGTCGGCGATCATCTCGTCGAGCGACGAGTCCCCGGGGAGCAGCCCGACATTCGTCATGCGGACCATCGGCAGCCGGGCGTACCCGTCGGCACGCACCATGCCTCCCGGGGGAAGCCCGGCGATGGCTGCGGAGTCCCGGCCCGACAGCACCCCGACCCACGTTCCGTCCTTGACGATGTCGACACATTGAGCGGGTGTGCCCTCGTCGTCGAACCCGAAGCTGCCGAGCGCCCCGGGCAGCGTCGCGTCGGCGGTGATGTTCATGAGGTCCGACCCGTACCGATGGGAGTGGAGTCGTTCGAGTTCGAGATGGGAGGTTCCAGCAAACGCTGCTTCCCAGCCCAGGATGCGATCGAGTTCGATCGCGTGGCCGACCGACTCGTGGATCTGGAGGGCCAGCTGCGACGATTCGAGGATCAGCGTTTTCTCGCCTTCGTCCATCTCCGGGGCACTCAGAAGCGCAACGGCCTCTTCGGCGACACGTCCCGCGTGCGCGGCGAAATCCCAACGATTGATCACCTCGAAACCGCCCGTTTCGAACTGGCCGAACGACTGGGGATACGACCGGCGCTGGGTCTCGTGCTCACCAATGGCTGTGGCGTCGTACCCACCACCACTCTCGACGATGTGTTGGTGGATCCTCGACCCCTGAGACGAGACGAACCACTTGTTGGTGTCGAAGAACGTCAGGTTGCCGCGTGCGAGGGCAACCCCGGCAACATCCGTCATCGTCTTCGTCACGCCGACCAGGAGGTCGACCTTGTCGGCGAGCGACACACGGAAAGGATCGATCGTGTACGGCGACTCCCACGACGTCTGGGTCACCGGCACGTCGGCCAGGACGATCGGGTCACCCGGGACCATGGCCGATGCACGTGCAATGTCGGCGGCTCGTGCACCGGCGGCGCCGCATGCCTTCTTGCTCAGATCGGCAGTGGCGAAGAACCCCCACGACGACCCGATCAGGGCACGGACCCCGACGCCGGCCGCCTCGGTGTTGTCAACCGATTCGACGACCTCGTTGCGCACATCGATGCTCTGGGTGCGAGACACCACGACCCGGGCGTCCGCATAGGTTGCGCCTGCGGCGATGGCTCCCTCGACGGCCGCCTCGGCGTACTCGTACACGCTGTCGTCCTCCATTCGTCCTCGACGGCCCGAGGTTAGGAGCAGGGATGCGCTGTGGGCGACCTTCCGGACGGTGACTCAGACGGCCGGGGGCAAGGTGAGCGCAAAGGTGCTCTCGCCCGAGTCGTACGTGTAGCTCAGGTCGCCGCCCATGGCGTGGGCGAGCTGCCGCGAGATGGCGAGACCGAGACCGAGCGATCCGATCGAATGGGGAGCGTCGCCTCGCTCGTACGGATGGAAGGCAGCCTCGCGATGCTCGACGGGTATCCCGTCTCCGTCATCGACGACCAGGACCATCGCCCACGCCCCCTCGACGACTTCGACACGGACGTTGGGACCGCCGTACTTCGCTGCGTTCGCCAGGAGGTTCCGCAGAATCTGGCGAATCCGACCGCTGTCCCCAACGGCGTACTGACGACTGCCACGGATCAACACCTCACGCAGCTCGATGTCGGAGCGAGCGACGTCGTCGATGGCTCCGTCGACCACGCGCAGCAGGTCGACCCGCTCGGTCATGACGGGGATGTCGCCCATCTCGAGCTTGGCGACCAGAAGGAGGTCCTCGACGAGGGCCGAGAGGAAGCCGCTCTGATTGGAGATGAGTTCGATGAACGAGCGTATCTCGTCGTCGGCGAAGTCATCCCAGCGGTCGTCGAGCTCGTGGGAGAGACCGACGACAGCAGCGAGCGGCGTTCGCAATTCGTGGCTGATCGTGGCGATGAAGCGGTCCTTCTCGGCGATCAGCGCTCGGAGGTCGTCCTCGGCGGCCCGAATCGCAGTCACGTCGAAGATCGAGGCGATGACCCGCGAGAGATCGGGCACGCCGTTCACTCGCTGGACCGTCCAGTGCAAGCGGCAGCGGAATGGCTCGCCGTGAACCGTGGCGCCGGTGAACTCCGACTCGTAGCTGGAGTCGCCGGCCCAGATCGCCCGGAACTGATCCCGGAACGTCGCGATCACTTCAGGAGTCAGCTCGGCGTCCGAGAAGCCGCCTTCGATGACGGCGTTCGCACTTTCAGCCTGCAGCAACTCGACGAGCGCCGGGTTCACCCGTTTGGTTCTGATGAGGCGGATCGCTCGCAGCACCTCGTCCGGGTGCTCGTTGAGGTGTCGCTCGAAGTCGGTGATTCCCCGCGCTCGCAGGTCACCCATCCACTCCCCGACCGCCACGAAGTCCTCTTCACGGAGCGGGATAGGGGCGCGCATGAAGAGCGTCCGGTACTGCTGCTCGCTGGCACGGAGGTCTCGCACGGCGTCGACCTCGGCGCTGCGATCCACCATGGTGACTGCCAGGAACGTCTGACCATCGGCAACGAACGAGGCGGCAGCCACCGCCACAGGTACGGCCGGACTCCTGCCGAGGCCGCGCACCGTTGCATCGGTCTCGGCATCGATCCCGGCACTTGCGTCTGCGATCACTGCGGCCACAGCTGGGCGATCCGTCTCGATCATCATCGTGACCAGCGGCGCCCCCAGGAGCACTCCATGGTGACCGATGAGGGTGTGCGCGGCTGCGTTCGCCTCACGGATGATGCCGTTCGGGCCGAGCAGCAGGAACGGCACCGGGCTCGCGTTGAAGAAACCTCGGTGGGCGGTCCCTGAACTGGGTCTGATTGGGGAAGTCAGCTCCCTCACGGGCGCCTTTCGACGGGCAGCCATCCAGATATCGGCAGGCTTCTGGCCGAACCTGAGTCATGCGATGTAGATTGCCGATGGTGCACAATCGCCTGGATCTCACGGCCGTGGACGCCGCGCCGGCCGCCGGTATCGGCCTCGGAACGGCGGCCCTGGGTCGGCCCGCATACATCACATTGGGGCACGCTGCCGACATCGGCGATCACCCCGACGAGACGGAGCTGGAAGCCGTTGCGTGGGCTGTGCTCGACGCCGCCTGGGAGCGCGGTGTTCGCTACTTCGATGCGGCACGATCCTACGGAAAGGCGGAAGTGTTCCTCGGCCGGTGGCTGAGCTCACGAGCGGTGGAACCGGGAGCCGTGGTCATTGGCTCGAAGTGGGGCTATCGCTACACCGCCGACTGGGATCCCACTGCCACCGTGCACGAGATCAAGGATCTGACTCGCCCCACCTTCGATCGACAGCGCGCCGAAACCGAGGCAACCATCGGCCGGCACCTGAATCTCTACCAGATCCACTCGGCAACGCTGGAGAGCGGCGTTCTCGACGATGCCGACGTTGTCGCCGGACTCACTGCGCTCGCTGCAACCGGCGTTGCCATCGGGCTGTCCACGACCGGCCCGGACCAGAGCGCCACCATCCGTCGCGCCCTGGCCGTCCGCACTCTGGACGGCGACCGACTCTTCGACACCGTGCAGGCAACCTGGAATCTCCTCGAACCCAGCGCCGGCGCCGCCCTTCAGGAGGCTGCCGACGCCGGCCTGCTGGTCATCGTGAAGGAAGCGTTGGCCAATGGGCGGCTGACGAGCCGGGAGCCGCGACTCGCCGGACGGCTCGCAACCCTCGCACCCGGGTCTCCACCGGATGCCATCGCACTTGCGGCTGCGCTGCAACAGCCCTGGTCGACCATCGTTCTGTCGGGCGCCGCCACGACCGAGCACCTCGAGTCGAACCTCGCCGCCCTCACCGTCACCGCCGACCTGAGCGGCAGCGAGACGGGCTTCGCCGAGGCCGCAATGGAATACTGGGAGTCTCGGAGCCGCCTCGCCTGGACCTGAGCGCACGACGGCGAGCGGCGTAAGGGGCAGTCAGGCGTTCTCGATCACGACCGGATCGGCAGCGGACGGAACTGGTTCCTCGCCGCGACGGATGGCCTCCGCGACCTCGTCGATGACCCGCCTGCTGTCCTTCCAGCCGACGATCCGCCAGGACCGAACCCGATAGCCGTCGGCTTCTTCCATCTCGACGATCCACGGCCGGCCGGTGAGCAGCCGGTAGAGCATCGTCACACCGACTACGACCCAGAAGGCCAGGTACTGCAGAAGAAACACGAGACCGGGAATGCCGACAAAGATCATGAAGAGGATCGCCGCGATCACCAGGATCGCTATCAGGATGTATTTCAGGATCTGCACGAGGGCCGCGGCCGCTCCGCCGGCTGCCGCTCCGCCACCACCACCGCCACGTTTGCCTCCGCCCGACGACCGCGAACGGCCGCCGCCACCGCGCGACCCACTGCGCGATCCTCCACCGAGGCTCCGGCCGCCTCCTCCCGATCCTCCAAACCACCCGCCGAGGAAGCCACCGCCGCGACTACCTCGGCTTCGGCCACCGGACCCGATGTACCAGCCGCCTGAGCGGCGCCGGCCCTTCCGCCGGTCCTTCGTCGTGTAGCGGACCGGCGGCGG
>JASJAX010000007.1 GCA_030066755.1 Acidimicrobiia bacterium | reverse complement strand
CCGGGCATCATCCTCGGCGGCGCACTCATCTTCGCCGGCGTCGTCATCACCGACTGGCTCAGAATCCGCGCCCAACGTGTGACGACCACGTAGGCGCCATCGCTGTACTCGGTACTCGCTACTCAGTACTCCTCCTTCACGTCCGTGCAGAGCGGCAAAAACGGCCCCTAGTCGCCCAGGCCCCCGCGCGGTAGCCTGGAGAGACGTTTTGGTCTGACCATAAGACCGTGGGCGAAACGGGGTGCGGATGCGGCAGCCATTCCGGCTCGACGTACACACGTGTGCGATCGAGGACGTCCGGCTCGGTGAGGCGACCACCGTGACCGGATCGACGTTGACCATCGACGCAGTGGAGATCGCCGGTGCCGTGCTGGAGGACGGCCGCATCGGCGGGGTCGAGATCGAGATCGCCCAGCCCGGTGACGACACCCGCATCATCGGCTGCCTCGACTGTGCGGAGCCGCGGACGAAGATGGGCGACGGTGCGGTGTTCCCCGGATTCCTCGGCGGCATGGAGACGGTCGGCAACGGGGAAACGTTCCGACTCGGCAATGTCAGCGTCTTGGCATCGAGCCGCTACCCACAGCCGTTCTCCGGACTCCTGCAGGCCCGGGAGGCCGTGGTCGACATGTCCGGCCCAACGGCGATCTACTCGCCGATGTCGCAGGTCCGCAACATCGTCCTCGCCCTCACGCCGAACCCCGACATCGAGAACGACGACTACGACGACGCGGCGCGACGCGCCGTGCTCAAGGTCGCCGAACTCATCGCCCGGCGTGCTCTCGAGGCCGAACCCGCAACGACGACCACCACCTTCGACTTCTCCGAGCAGGACCCCGATCTTCCAAGGGTCGTCTACTTCTATCAGCTCCAGGGCCAGGGTCGAATGGCGGACACCTTCCTCTACGGACGGGACATCCACAACCTCGTGCCCACGATCATCGACCCCAATGAGGTCATCGATGGCGCCATCGTCAGCGGGGTCTACGTGTACGCCTGCTACAAGAACCCGACCTATCTCCACCAGAACAACCCGATCATCTGGGAGCTCCAGCGCCGCCACGGCAAGGACCTCAACTTCGCCGGCGTGATCATCAATCGGGGCCACAACTACACGCAGGAGGACAAGGAACGCTCCTCACACTGGGCGGCCAAACTCGCCGAGTTCATGAGTGCCGACGCCGCCGTTCTCACCGCCGAGGGCGGCGGCAACAGCGCCATCGACATGATGCTGGCGTGCCAGTACATGGAGAAGGCCGGAATCACTACCACGGTCGTTTCCTCGGAGGCCGCCGGCACCGACGGCTTCGACTACCCGCTCTTCTACTCAGTGCCCGAGGCCGACGCCATCGTGAGCATCGGCTCGGAGGACGAGATCATCCCGATGCCAGCGGTCAGCAAGGTCATCGGCGGAACCACCTTGCTCACCGGTGAGCCGGCCGAGGGTCCGTTCGACCTGAAGATGTACTTCCACTACTGCGGAACCAACCAGCTCGGCGCCAACGTGCTGCAAGGGAGGGTCTTCTGATGTTGCGGGTCGCCCACTACATCAACCAGTTCTTCGCCGGCATCGGCGGCGAAGACAAGGCCGACGCACCGTTCGAGGTCCGCGAAGGTGCCGTCGGTCCCGGCCGGGCATTCGCCATGGAGTTCGGCGACGACGCCGAGATCGTGCAGACGCTCGTATGCGGCGACAACGCCTTCCATGCGGACCCCGAGGCGAACCTCGAGGCCGCGGTCGCGGCCCTCGCCGAGTCCAAGCCGGACCTCCTGATCGCAGGACCTGCGTTCAACGCGGGCCGCTACGGACTGGCCTGTGGCGCCATTGCCGCAGCCGCCACGGAGAAGCTCGGGATTCCCGCACTCATCGGGCTCTACCCGGAGGCCCCGGCCGTCGACGTGTACCGCGTCCGTACCGTCATGATGCCGACCGGGGATTCAGCAGGATCGATGAAGGACGCAGTCGCGTCGATGGCCCCAATGGGCTTGCGGCTGGCGCGCGGTGAGCCGCTCTCCCCCGCCGAGGAGGATGGCCGGATTCCGATCGGCTACCGCAAGGCCGTCGCCACCGAGGTGCCGGTGGCCCACCGGGCGGTCGAGATGCTGCTCGCCAAACTGAAAGGTGAGCCGTTCGAGAGCGAGATCTCACTGCCCGAAGGCGCTGAACCGGTGCCGCCCGCACCGGCAGTCGACGACCTCGGCGAGGCAACGATCGCCCTCGTCACCGAAGGTGGCCTGGTCCCGGAGGACAACCCGGACCGCATCGAATCGTCGAGTGCGACGAAGTGGGCCCGCTACCCCATCGACATGCTGCGGGCGAACACCGACCCGGCCTTCAAGTCGATCCACGCCGGCTACGACTCTCAATGGGTCGACGCCGATCCGAACCGGATGGTGCCGCTCGACGCCCTCGAGGCCCTTCGAGCCGAAGGGGTGATCGGTGGCATCCACGACTACTTCTATGCCACGACCGGCACGGGCACCACCGTGACCCACGGCGAGCGAATCGGCGGCGAGATCGCCAAGCAGCTCATCGCCGATGGGGTGCAAGCGGTGATCGTCACGAGCACTTGAGGGACGGGGACGCGTTGCGGGGCAACGCTCGCGAAGATGATCGAGAAGGCCGGGCTCCCGGCGGCACACCTCACGGCGATGACCGCCATGGCGAAGCTCGCCGGCGCCAACCGGATCCTCTCGTCCGGTCTCATCCCTCACCCGGTCGGTGACCCGACCCGATCCCACGACGAGGAGGTGGCGTGGCGCAAGGGCCAGGTGCAGAAGGCGCTCAACGCCGTCGCCACGCCACTCGACGAAGCAATGATCTTCCCCGACTGGTGAGCCTGGAGGACTCCGACCCGATGCCCGAACCCGCCATCCTCGCCACCCGCTACGTGCTGGCTCACGCGCCGGACTTCGTCCGTTACGGGTCGAAGCCGACCCGCGAGGTCGAGGCCGATCCGGCGTTGCTGGACCAACTCGCAGCGTCACTCCGCCCATGGGATGAGGTCGTTTCGTATCCACCAAACCAGGTGTTCATCGGCAACCTCACGCCGGACGACCTCGCCGCCACCGAGCGACCCTGGTACGAGCATCGCGTCACCGACGCCTCAGCCGACGGCCAGTTCGGGCGCATCGTCACCCAGGCCGCCCTCTACGGGCTCATGAAGCTCAGCGACGACTTCGACATGCTCACGATCACCGACTCGGTGGCCGAACAGGCACGGCACGATCTGCCCCGGTTCGAACACCGACTCGACCGCATCGTCGGTGTGACCCCCGACGAACTCACGTCCGTGATGGCCGACAACGACGGTCTCCCCCTCTACTTCGACGGCGAAGTCGCCGGGTTCATGCGCCGGGTGCATGAGCAGGACGCTTCGCTCGATCCTCACGTGCTGTTCGAGAACCTCGCCTGCAAGGCGACGGCGGTCCTCGCCGTCGCCGATCTGCTCAACGACGGCGAGGTCACCCCGGCCGACATCGACTACCTACTGAACACGGGCGAAGAGGCGGTCGGCGACCGGTATCAACGGGGCGGCGGCAGCCTGTCGAAGGCGGTCGGCGAGGTCGTCGGCTGCGTCAACGCCACGGGCAGCGACATCAAGGCATTCTGCTCGGCGCCGGTTCACGCGCTCATCACAGCCGGCGCCATGGTCGCCGCCGGACTCTATCGCTACGTGCTCGTCCTCGGGGGTGGATCGCAGGCGAAGATGGGGATGAAGTTCCGCGCTCATCTCCGCAACGAGGTGCCGGTGATGGAGGATTGTTTGGCCGGCATGGCCTTCCTGGTCGGACCGGACAACGGCGACGGGATGCGCCTGCGGCTCGACCTCACCGGCAAACATCCGATCGGGGCCGGCTCCTCCACCCAGGCCGTCTACCAGGCGCTGGTCGTCGACCCGCTGGAACGGGCCGGGCTTCAGATGACCGACATCGACCGCTACGCGGTGGAGATGCACAACCCGGAGATCACCGAGCCGGGCGGGAGCGGCGACGTGCCCCGCACCAACTACCGCACGCTCGCCGCCATGGCGGTCATGCGTGGGGAAATCGCCCGCGAGGACATGGACGACTTCACAGCGAGCCGAGGCATGCCCGGCTTCGCCCCGACGCAGGGACACATCCCGGCCGGCGTGCCGTACCTCGGCCACGCTCATCGGGCGATGCGCGCCGGCGAGGTCGATCGGGCGATGATCGTGGCCAAGGGCAGTCTGTTCCTCGGCCGGATGACGCAACTCGTCGACGGCGTCTCGTTCGTGATCGAACACGCCGCCGGCCCGCAGGATTCTGAATGAAGTGATCGATCGAAAGGAGGTGAGCACACAGTGGATCTGAACGGCAAGCAGGTCGTCGCCATCGGCGAACGCGAGGGCGTCAACGGCCCGAGCCTGCGGCTGCTGGCCGAAGCAGCCGGCGCCATCGTGAAGTTCAGCGTCACGCAGTGCTTCGTCTGAACAGCTGGTGGAGCCATGGACCTGGACGACCAGGCGAATGTGAACCGCCTTGCAGAGGAGTCGGAGGGCGAGATGATCGTGATTCTCGGCCAGCCGGACCCCAACAGCACGGCGCTCTTCGCAGAAACGGTCACCCGAGGTGACCCCACCTGGGCCGGGCCATTGGCCGGAGTCCCGTTGGGACTTCCCGTGTATCACGTGCTCGAACCTGAGATCAAGGAGAGCATGGATCCAGAGCTGTATCAGGAGCACGTCGGCTTGATGGAGCTGTCCGCCGACGTCGACGAGATCATCAAGTGGGTGAAGTACTACCGAGAAGGCGGCGAGTAGCAACGGAGGGAGACCATGTCGCAAGCCCCGATGACCCTCGACATGTTCATTCATGGCGAGTGGCACGCCGGCTCGTCCGGAGACCGAATCGAGGTGATGAACCCTGCCAAGGGTGAGCTGCTCGCCACGGTGCCCGACGGCGGGCAGGACGAGATCGACCGCGCGGTCGAGTCGGCACACGAAGGGCTCGCCGCATGGCGCGCCACCCATCCCCGCCAACGCTCCAAGGTGCTCTACCAGATCGCCACGACCCTTCAGGAGCGGGCCGAGGAGTTCGCCACGCTCTACACCTTGAATTCCGGTAGTTCGATGTGGACCGGCCTCTGGACGATGAACGACGTCGCCGGCCGTCGATTCGAGTACTACGCCGGCATGGCGGACAAGATTCGGGGCGACACGTTCGTGACGCCGGGGGAATACCTGAGCTACACCTTGCGCGAGCCGGTCGGCGTGACCGGTCATATCATCCCGTGGAACGGGCCACTTTGGATCGGCTCGCGCACGATCGCTCCTGCTCTGGCCGCAGGCAACGCCGTGGTGATCAAGCCCTCCAAGGAAGCCCCACTGACACTGCTGAAGTTCGCCGAGATGGCAACGGAGTGCGGGCTCCCGCCCGGCGTTCTCAACGTCGTCACCGGTCGCGGGTCGACCATGGGAGATCGATTCGCCGGGCATCCCGGTTTCGACGGCATCTACTTCACGGGTTCAACGGCTACGGGTCGCCGGATCATGGAGCAATCGGCCGGCAACGAGGTGCACTCGGTGATGGAGCTCGGTGGCAAGTCGCCGAACATCGTGTTCGAGGACTGCGACATGGAGTCGGCTCTGGACGGGGCGATCATGGCGATCTTCGCCAACTCGGGGCAGATCTGTGTTGCCGGGTCGCGCTTGCTCGTCCAGGAGTCGATCCACGACGAGTTCGTGGAGAAGCTGGTCGCTCGGGCCAGGGACGTGAAGATCGGCGGACCGGACGCCGGTGCCCTCATGGGACCGGTCATCACCGCCCGACAGAAGGAGCGCATCCTCGACTACATCGAATCCGGGAGGGCCGAGGCCGAACTCGTCACCGGCGGCGGGACTCCGCCCGATCCGGAATTGCAGGACGGCTACTTCCTGGAGCCGACGATCTTCGACCGGGTGCCGAACGGCGCCCGAATTGCCCGCGAGGAGATCTTCGGGCCGGTGCTCTCGGTGACGTCGTTTGTCGATCAGGACGAAGCCGTGATGCTCGCCAACGACACCGACTACGGATTGGCGTCGGCGGTGTGGACCGAGAACCTGATGCGAGCCCACCAGATGGCCGAGGCTATCGAGGCCGGCCAGGTGTACGTGAACCACTATTACACCGCCGCCTTCGAGATCAGCCGGTCGTCGTACAAGGCGAGCGGGCACGGCATCAGCGAGGGCCCGGATGCCATCAACGAGTACCTCACGCACAAGGCCGTGAGCATCAAGACGGGTGAGAGCAGCTGGGAATAGACGACAAGGAATGACCAACAGGGGGTCCCGGATCGCACGATTCGGAACCTGATTTGGGAGGCAGTGTGAAGGTTGCATTGATTACGGGCGTGGGACAGGTCGAACTGCGCGACGAACCCGATCCCACGCCGGGCCCCGACCAGGTCGTGGTCGAAGTCGCCGCGTGCGGGATCTGTACGTTCGAACGGCGCCTCTTTGCCGGCGACAAGCAGTGGTACCCGGTGGCTCCCGGCCACGAAGCCGCCGGCACCATCGTTGCCGTCGGCAGCGCCGTCGACGGGCTCGACGGGTCACCTCAGGTGGGCGACCGTGTCACGATGGATCTGCTGACCCGGTGCCTCACGTGCCGTCAATGCCGGCGAGGCAAGACCGCGTTGTGCCGCTACCGCCAGGGCCGGGTGCTCTCCGACGGGACCGTGTCGTTCGGAGGGTTCTCCGACACGATCGCCATCAACGCCAAGTCGACCTATGACATCGGCGACGCTCCGATGACCCATGCGGCGATGGGCGAGCCGATTGCGTGTTGCGTGCACTCGTTGCGCCGAGGTGAGTTTGGTCCAGGAGACCGCGTCGCCATCATCGGCGGTGGACTCATGGGACGCATTCACATGGCGCTCTGTCGCGTTGGCGGAGCCAGCTCCATTGGTGTGATCGACATCTCCACGGAGCGCCTCGAAGAAGCCAAAGCGATGGGGGCCGATTGGGTGGCGACTCCCGACGATGCGCCCACCGTCGGCGGCAAGCAGGACGTGATCTTCGTCACCGCCATGGGTGGAGTCGATCTCGCCGTTGAGATGGCCGATCTCGGCGCCAACGTCGTCCTCTACAGCGCCTTCGACAAGGCGCTCCCGGCGACGGTCGGTGCCGACAAGTCACACCGCGAGGAAGTCGACATCGTCGGTGCCTTCAGCCAGGAACCTGCGGACTGGCAGCTCACGGCGGCGTACATCCGCTCGGGGATCATCGCGGACGACCTCGACAAGCTGATCACGGCCCGGTATCCGTTCTCACAGATCGGAGATGCGCTGACGCTCGTAACCAGCGAGCCGACGTACCGAGTCTTCGTCGAACCCGAGCACGGCTGATGAGCGATCCGGTCGTCGTCGGAGTCGATGTCGGCAGCAGCTCGACACGCGCCGTTGCCATCGATCGTGACGGAGTCGTCACTGCGAGTTCGACCGCGCACTACCCGCCGAGCGACCTCCCCGTCGGCGAAGTGGATCCGCGCGTGTGGCTCGACGGTGCGGTCGATGCGATCACCGCACTCGAGTGTGAGGCGACGGCGCTGTGCTTCGGAGGCCAGGGACCGACAACCGTCGCCGCCGGCGGCGATCTCGCACTGACGTTCCGGCACGCCGCTGGTGCGTCCGAGCTACCCCCGGATCAACACGCCGCCCAGCTCGAGGTCTTGCGATCACGGTACGGCGACGACCTCCAAGCGCGCCAGCTGTGGGATTGGGTGGCATCGCAGTTGGGTGGTGACCCCGACGCGCAGAGCTTGTGGCCGGACTCGCCGCTTCTGCCGGACTTCGGTCACCAGCTCCCGAGCGGGAGCATCATCGGCCACTCCGACGGCAGCCACGGCCTCCCGTCCGGCATCCCCATCGCCGCCGGCGCCAACGACGCATACCTGACGGCGTGGGGTTCCGGAATCGACGTCCCCGGCAAGGGCTTCGATCCCGGCGGGACCACCGGCGGACTCGGTGTCGCCGTCCTCACGTCCGAGCACCCCGAGGTCCTGACGTACGGCATGGCCAGCCCGGTCACCGGCGTGTACATCGTCGGCGGCCCGACCGCAGCACACGGCGCGATGCTCGACTGGTGGTCACGAATCACCGGCCGGGACATGAGGACGCTGCTCGATGCGGCTGCGAACGCCCCTGCCGGCGCCGACGGGATCATCGTGCTGCCCTTCTTCGAAGGCGAGCGCGCCCCGCGATGGAACCTCGGACTGCGAGCCGAGGTCATCGGCCTCCATCTCGACCACGATGTCGGTGTCGTGACGAGGGCGATGCTCGAAGCCACGGCCTACGGCCTGGCCCACATCGCCAGGGGCCTCGATGACCAGGGCGTGAAGCTGACCCGGTTGATCTGCTCGGGTGGCCCGTCGCGCAGCCGCCTGTGGTCCCAGATCAAGGCCGACGTGTTGGAGGTCCCCGTCGACGTCCCGAGCTACCCGGAGATGTCGGCGTTCGGCGCCGCACTCGGGGCCGGTGCTGCCGCTGGATGGTGGCCTCGACCGGGAGCCGGGTCCGCCGACGACTGGCCCCTTCCCGAGACGGAGATCTTCGAACCGACACCGAACGACACGTACCGCGAGAACCTGAAGCGCTTCATCGACCTCGGTGATGCCGCAGAGGCACGATCGAACTGAGACGACCGACGACAAGGAGCAGGAATGAAGCACATCTCATCGGCCGTAGGCGCCGGCAAGATCCGGAGAGCCTCACGGTTCATCCGTGAGGACGGCCGGGGCTTCCTCGTGGCCATCGACATGCAAACGGCGTCGGGCGACGGACCTGATCTCGATGTCGTGGAGCGCATCGCCGCCGGCGGGCCAGACGGAATCCTCGTGTCCTGGCAGGTGGCGCGACGCTACCCCGAGGCCTTCCGCAGTTGCGGCCTGATCCTGCGGATCGATGGCGCTACGACCATGCTCGGCAACTACGCCCAGGGCGACCCTTTCGAGCTCATGTGGCAGGCCGAACAAGCTGCGCTGATTGGCGCCGACGCCGTCGTGATGATGGCCTTCCCGGGGGCCGACGACGAGGGCAAGTCGTTGCAGCGCCTCGGAGCGGTGGTACGTGAGTGCGAGAAGATCGGGATGCCGGTCATCGCCGAGTCGATCCCGGGCACCTGGGCACGCACCGTCCCGTGGGACACCGAGCACATCGCCAAGGCTGCGCGCATCTGCGTTGAGAACGGCGCCGATGCCATCAAGACGCCGGCACCACCCGAGATCGCCGAGGTGGCCGACGTGGTCGCCAACACCGAAGCTCCGGTGTTCATCCTCGGAGGCCCGAAGAAGGACTCCGAAGACGAGGCCGTTCAGTACGCGGCAGATGTCGTCGCCGCCGGGGCGGCCGGCATCGCGTTCGGCCGCAACACCTTCGGAGCAAAGGATCCGACCGAGATGGCCCGCCGCTTGGCCGCGGCGGTACACGGGGCCTAGCCGATGAACGAGACCACCGACCCCCTCGTCGACCTCAACGCACAGGTCATGGATCGTCTGGCCGCCGGAGTTGCGGTGATGACGCTGATCGATCGTGATGGGAAGCGACGCGGGATGACGATCTCCTCGCTGACCCCGGTCTCGGCCGAGCCGCCGTCGGTGCTGATGTGCATCGGTGGCGGAGCATCGTCTCGGCCGTCGATGGTGCCGGGGCAGACCTTCTGCGCCAACATCCTCGCCGCCGACCAGGTCGCGCATTCCCCGGGCTTCGCTTGGGGCGAAGAGGATCCGTTCACGGTGTTCAGCTGGGTGCCGGCGGACGACGGAACGCCGATCCTCACAGGAACAACCGCCTACCTGCTGTGCGAGATCGAACGGGTTGTCGAACACCACGGCACTGCCGTGGTCCTGGCCAAGCCAACCGGCGGAGCCGTGCACAAGGACGAATCCTTGGTGTACTGGATGAAGCAGTACTTCGTCGACCTGGTTCGCGAGCCCGAGGGAACAACCGGAGTCTGGTGATCGAAACCTGGGAGGAGGGCACATGAGCGAGAACGGAACCCGCACCGGCGTGGGCCGGGCGCGTCTCACGCATCTCGCTCTGCGTGTCGCCGATGTGGCCCGCTCGATCGAGTGGTACCGGCGGTACACACCCCTTCAGGTGCTGCAGGAGTTCAAGGACGACTACGGCGTCGGTGTGTGGCTGGCGGATCCGGCTGAGCCCGAGCCGTTCGTATTGGTGCTCTCGCACTTCACCCCGGAGACCGATCCATTCGGTTACGCACCGGCAACGGTGCTCGGCCCGTATGCCCATCTGGGCTTCGAGATGGAGAGCCGCGAGGCGGTCGATGAGATCGCCGCCCGAGCCGAGGAGGAGGGAATCCTCACCTATCCCCCGACGCAGATGCCGTCGCCCATCGGCTACATCTGTTTCACCGAGGATCCGGACGGCAACACGGTCGAGTTCTCCTACGACCAGGGCACGTATGCAATCTGGCATGGGGAATGGGGAGGCGGCGGATGACGACCCGACCCTTCCAGCCGCTCGAGCGAACGACCGTCTCGGAACAGGTGCGCGACGAGCTGTATCGGCGCATCGTCAGTGGTGAGCTCCAGCCCGGCACGCAGCTCCCCGCCGAGCGCGCCCTGGCCGAGCAGTTCCAGGTGGCCCGCACGTCGGTGCGCGAAGCGATCCAGGCTTTGGTGGCCCTGGACGTCATCGAGCGACGCGGCAATCGGTCCTACGTCGTGGAGCAGCTTCCCGGCTCCCAACTCCCAGCGGCAGATCGACGTAAAAAGGCCATGCGCACGCTCCTCGAGGCGCGCCGGGTGATGGAAGTCACCTTGTTCGAGTTGGCCGCCACCCGGGCCACGGCTCGGGAGCGAGCCGAGGCGCTGGAGATGGCACGCCGCCCTGCGCCGCAGCAACTCGACGAGTTCGCACGGGCCGACCGAGAGTTCCATGCGTGTATCGCTCGGGCGTGCTCCAACTCGGTGCTCAACGAGCTGTACGGACGCATCCTGGAGACTTTGGCGCGAGCCGACCTGTCCGTCCACGTGATGCTCGGCATCAGCGCAGACCAGGAACCATCTGAGGTCATCGCCGCGGCTGCCGCACAGCACCTCACGATCGCCGAGGCCTACGCCAACGGCGACACCGAGGCCATGCTCGTGGCCGTCGAGGCACACTTCGGGACAAAGGACGGCGGGTACGGCATTGCCCGTCGGATGGCACGGCGCCTCTCCCACGTGGACGCCGGCCTGGGTTCGGATCGAATCGTGGGGATGTAGACATGAACGAGTGGACACCGCATCGGAACCGTGACGGCAGCGCTGCACGTCATGACGCGAACGGTGCCCCACTGTGGAAACGAAACCGGCACATGCAGCGGAGCGAGGCAGTCGCCTACTGCGTGCGTCACGTTGGAGATGAGGGAAGGCAGCGAGTCGGAGGTTGAGGCAATGAGAAACCACACGACGAACCGAATGCGACTGAGGAGGGTGATCGCCATCCTCGGCGTCTTTGCGCTCCTCGCCGCTGCGTGCGGCGACGACGCGGAACCCACAACGACTGCAGCACCTGCAACGACGGCGGCCACGACGGCAGCACCGGCGACGACGGCAGCACCGGGAACCACGGCCGCACCGGCGACGACGGCAGCACCGGACTACGGAGCCGCCGACTTCAACGGTGACGGCATGGTCGTCATCGGCGTGGCTACCGACGGCCCGCGTGACGACGGTGCGTACTACCAGGCGCTCGTCGAACGGGTCGAGGCGATCTCGGCTGAGGCGGGGTACGAGCCGCCGATCATCGTCGACGAGATCGACACGGCGAACTCGCGAGCCGAGCTGGAGAACCTGGCTCAGCAGAATGTCGACATCATCGCCATCGGCTCCGAAGCCGTAGCGCGTGACAACGAGGATCTCTTCCTCGAGTACGACGAGATCTTCTGGTACTGCAACTGCGGATCCGGCTATCAGGACACGCCAGGTCTCCTGCGCAGCGCCGACAGCGGCGCCGAGCTGAACATCTCGGCCGGCTACGCCACCGGCCTGCTGCTGCAAGCGACCGGCGGAGACAGCGTGTACTTCCTCGGCTGCTGCGAGCTGCCGTTCGAGTACGAGTCGTTCTGGGGCTTCGAGTTCGGTCTGGCACAGGTCGACGAATCGTTCACGGCGACCTACGTGCCGACGGGCGCGTTCCCGTATGACTTCAACAACACGGCGGGTGCGACGGAGGCGTACAACAACGCCGTCGCCGAAGGCGCGGACGCGATCTACCCGTTCCTGGGTGGAGCGCACGAGGCCGTGGTGCAGCTCGCCAACGAGGACGGCCTGATCGTGATGACGGCCGGTTCTTCGAAGGGCTGCGAGCGCGATGATCTCGCCTACAGCCTCGAGGTCATGTTCGACGCCGGCGACTACATGGAGCCGCTGTTCACCGAGATCCTGGCCGGAACCCTCGACGAGGGTGGCGCCCGGTTCTTCACGGTCGGTATCGACCCCCAGGTCGGCGCCAACTACTGCGATGCCACGACAGAGCAGGTGGAGATGCTCGATGCGTTCAACAAGCGCATCGGCGCAGGCGACTTCGGTGAGAAGATCTTCGAAATCCTGTCGGAGGCATACGGTTTCTAGAAGGGTGGTCGGATAGCGGCGTGAGGGCTCGAATGCCACTGGAACGGACCAACTCCGAGTTTCGTGGTGAGCCCTCACAGCCGTGGCCGACCAGCCTTCGTCGGCAACGGTGAACCAACAACCAAGTAGCGGGGAGAGGGCCTAGCCCTCTCCCTATGAAGATGAACGGAATGGATGACCACCAACGGTGAGGAACTGAGCGACGGGCAGCCCGTGCTCGAACTGCGTGGCATGACGAAGCGGTTCGTCGATGTCGTCGCTTGCGACGGGGTCGATCTTGCGCTGCGCCCGGGTGAGATCCATGGGATCCTCGGCGAGAACGGTGCCGGCAAGTCGACGTTGATGCGAATGACGATCGGTCTCGTCATCCCCGACGCCGGCTCGATGTCGATCGACGGCGAGCCGTGCACGATCGTCGATCCAATCGATGCCGCCAAGCGCGGGATCGGGATGGTCCACCAGCACTACAGCTTGGTCGACGACCTCACCGTCTGGGAGAACGTCGCGCTCGGCGAGCACGGGGCGATCGATCGCGACGCCACACGCAGTCGGGTGAAGTCGATCAGCCTTCGCTACGGGCTCGACGTCGACCCCGACGCCTACGTGCGTGACCTGTCGGCCGGCATCCGCCAACGGGTCGAGATCATCAAGTGCCTCCGCCACCAGCCACGCATCATCATCCTGGACGAGCCGACCTCGGTGCTGACGCCCGGCGAGAGCGAGTACCTGTTCGAGGTCCTCGGTGAAGGCGTGCGGCGCGAAGGCTGGGCCGTGGCTCTCGTGAGCCACAAGCTCGACGAGGTGCTGCAGGCATCGGACCGCATCACCATCATGCGCGACGGCAAGGTGGTCGAGCGGGTCCTGACCGCCGACGCCGATGCACCGTCTCTGGCACGCGCCATGGTGGGCAGGGACGTCGCCCTCCGGTCGGAGTCGTTTGCGCTCGGTGCGTCGATGGAGGGAGCGGTTGCCGTCACGGACACTGCGGCATCAACGGACGTGGCACCGGTGCTCGAGGTGGAGAACGGTGCGGTTCGTGCCGCCGACGGCGCCGTGTTACTCGACGGTCTGACGGTGCAGGTGCGACCCGGTGAGATCGTCGGCGTCGCCGGTGTCGAGGGGAACGGCCAAACGACGTTGGCCCGAACACTGTCGAGCCTCATCAAGCTCGACGCCGGCACGGTCCGGGTCGACGGCGAGGCGATCCCGACGGGCAAGGCCGGGAGCATGCACCGAGCGGGCATCGCCGTGATCCCGGCCGATCGGCACCACTCCGGGTGCATTCCCGAGATGACCGTGGCCGAGAACCTCGTGCTCTCGAGCCTGGATGCGATGTCCGACCGCGGCATCCTGCGGCGGGAGGACATCGCGGCACGGGCCGGCGAGTTGATCGAGGAGTTCGACATCCACACATCCGGATGCGATGTGCCGTTCGCTCAGCTCTCTGGAGGTAACCAACAGCGGGCAGTGCTGGCCCGCGCCCTGTCGATCAACCCCAAGGTGCTGGTTGCGCACCAACCGACCCGGGGCCTCGACGTAGGTGCCATCGAGTACATCGGTGATCGTCTGCGGGCGGCGGCAGACTCGGGAATCGGCGTGCTCCTTCTGTCAACCGACCTGGGAGAGATCGCGGCGCTGTCCGACCGCATCGTGGTGATCTACCGCGGCAGGATCATCGGCGAGATGGACCGCGCGTCGCTCGACATGGAACGTCTCGGGCTGCTCATCGGCGGCTCTACGGCCGGTGAGGCGACGCCATGACGGACCTGAAGCCACGCCGGGTGATGGTGGAGCGTTTCCATCTCACCGATCGGGGCCGTTCGGGGATCGAGATGGTGCTCCTCTACGTGCTGTCGATCGGTGGGGCGATCCTGTTGTCCGGAGCACTCGTCGCCGTGACCGGCAACTCATGGTCGGCCGTGTTCGGCGCACTCATGGACGGGGCCTTCCTCGCCCCGGGTCGGTGGGGGGACACGCTCGTTGTGGCGGCACCGATGCTGTTGGTAGCGCTCGGCATGGTGATCGGCGTCAAGGCGGGCTTCTTCAACATCGGTCAGGAGGGCCAGCTCCTCATGGGAGCCATGGCCATGGGGTGGGTCGGCACTCGGTGGGGTGGACCCGGCCCGGTTCTCCTGATGCTCGGTCTGCTGCTCGGTCTCGTCGCCGGCGGCGCCTGGTCGGGCATTGCCGCGGTGATGCGGTTCCGGCGCGGCGTGCCCGAGGTGATCTCCACGCTCCTGCTGGTGTTCATCGCGTTGCAGGTGGGCGGATTCGCCGTGACGACCGATTGGCTACTGCGCGATCTCGATGCCAACCGCCCCAGCCGCGCCGTGGCGAGCGCTGCCCTGCCGGAGAACATCCGCCTTCCCGTGATCCGCATATTCGGCAACGAGTTCAACATCGGCTTCCTCATCGCCTTCGTGATGGCGCTGGTGGTGGCGTTCCTCCTCGTACGAACCGTATGGGGATTCCGATTGCGGGTTCTCGGCCACAACCCGAACGTGGCACAGAAGACCGGGGTGGCCGCAACACGCATGGGGAGCGCCGCACTGTTCCTGTCCGGTGGTCTCGCCGGATTGGCCGGAGCGGTCATGCTGGCCGGCGGCGCCTCCGGGTTCCGAGTGACGACCGGCTTCTCCCAGAACATCGGCTGGCAGGGGCTCCTCGTCGCCCTGCTCGCACGCAGCCGACCCCTCGTGGCGATCCCCATGGCCATTCTGTTTGCCGCGCTCCGAACCGGCTCCGGCTTCCTGGCGGCTACCGGGGTCGACCGAAAGATCGTCGACGTGGTGCAGGCCCTGCTGGTCTTGGCCTTGCTGATCCCACCGGCGATCCAGTTCATCCGCCAACGCCGGAAGGCGCTCGCGCAAGCGGCGGAGGAGGCGTGACCCATGGGTGACTTCTTCGGCGCACTCGGCGACATCTTCACCAGCCCGACGATGTACGGCAGCGCAGTGCGGCTCGGTGGCTTCCTGGCGTTCGCCGCACTCGGGGAACTCGTTGCGGAGAAGGCGGGCACGATCAACATCTCGGTTGAGGGTTCGTTGCTGGCCGGAGCGTTCACCGGCACGGTTGCGTTCCATCTCACCGAGTCCACATGGCTCGGCCTGATTGCCGGTGCTCTCGGAGGACTCATCATCGCCTGGATCCAGGCGAACATGAGCCATCGACTCACTGCGGATCAGTTCGTTGTCGGCCTCACCGCGAACGTGCTCGTGCTCGGCCTTGCCGGGTTCCTCAACGGCATCATCGACCCGGCGGCGCGCCGTGCGTCGATCATCGAAATCCCGCTGCTCGTCGACATCCCGCTCTTCGGTCCGGCCCTCTTCGGTGAGACGTGGCCCACCTACCTGCTCTATCCGCTGATCCCGCTGACCTGGTGGCTGCTCTACAAGACGAGGTGGGGCCTCGAGGTCCGCGCCGTCGGCGAGAACCCGCAAGCAGCTGATGTGTCCGGGATCGATGTGAACAAGCGGCGCCGCGAGGCGATCTACTACGGCGGCATCCTCGCCGGACTCGGTGGTGCGTTCCTCGTGCTCGGCCAGGTTGGCTCCTTCGATACCGGCGCCGTCGGAGGCCGCGGCTTCATTGCCATCGCTGCGGTCTACTTCGGTGGCTGGAGGCTGGGTGGGGTGTTGCTCGGTTCGTTCCTGTTCGGTCTGGCCGACGCGTTTCGCTTGGCGCTGCCGGTGCTCGGGTACTCGCTGAACGCCCAGTTCCTCGCGGCGTTCCCGTACCTGTTGACCCTGGTCGTCATGTACGCGATCACGAAGCAGTTCCGTCAACCTGCAGCGCTGGCTCAACCGTTTGTCCGGGGGCTGCGCTGAACGTTCGCCGGTTCAGCTAGCGAGGCTGGGGGCGGCGGATCATCAACCAGACGGGGAGATCGAGACCAGTCACGACGATCTCTTCGATCAACTGGAAACCTCGGCGCTCGTAGAAATCGACGTTGCTCTCGGTTTCGGTCTCGAGGTAGATCGGTCGACCGTCTCGATCAGCTCGCTCGACCCCGGCTGCGATCAAGCGTGACCCGAGGCCTTCACCCTGATGCTCCGGGGCGACCCCGATGGCGCTGATGTACCAATGCGGATCGGAAACCGTGGCCTTGCGCTTTCCATCGAGTTGACGCAATACGGACAACATCCGCCGGCGGTCGGCAGCGGGGAGGGTCATGGCGAAGCGTGGAATCGCGAAGCCTGCCCGCACCATCGACCACAATCCCATCTCGCGTCCTGGTCCCATCCAGACCGCAACTGCCTCTGACCCGCTGATCACCTCCACGACACCGTGTGCTGCGAGCGTTGTCCTCACCAACGCCGTGAACATGGCGGGGAGTTGGTCCCCTCGTTCGGTTGGGTCCGGCATCACGGCTACCCACACCGGGTCCTCATGGAACGCTCGAGCCAGCACGTTGCCGGCCCGCGCTGCGTCGTTTGGTGACAACGCAACCACACCGGGCGACACGGAGTCGTTCACCACGCAATCGTAGGCACTCGTCGCCACCCTCCCGGAAGCCGATCAGTGCACGGTGACCGCCGCAATGCCGGCGAGTGACAGGTACCAATCCCCGTCGTCGTTTCGCAGCAGCACGTGGTCGGACGCAACGGCCGCGATGGTGCCGACCACCGGATCGCGCCGCATGGGTCCCACAATCATCACGGGGATCTCTTCGAGCTCGAGCTCTCGAAGACGGGCAACGAAGGACTCGGCACCGAACCGATCGCGGGCTCGGCCCGGGCTCGTGGCTCGCTGCACGACGTGGATCGCCGCTGGAGCGCCAAGACGGACGTCACATCGATCTCCCGAGGCTGTCTCCAGGCACAGCAGGTCGCCCTTGGCGTGCATGACGATCCCCTGCACGACGTCGGCACCGATCGTCACCGCAACGGTGTCTCCTCGAGCCAGCAGCTCGTAGGCGACATGCTCGAGGGTGCGTGCCCGCAGCTGCGCCTTGGCGGCGGCGTACTCGTCCTCCTCGGCGGTCCGCCGGAACTCGCCACCCACCGCCTGCCGCAGCTCGTCCTCGAGCTCCTCGAACTCGCCCCGATCCCCGTCCATGCAGCGAGCGTACCGACTGGGCACTCCGACTCGGAACTCGAAACTCGGAACCTACGACCTGAGACCTGGGACTTGGGACTGCCGACGACCTGGGACTTGGGACTTCGGACGCCTTCCCGTAGAATTCCCCCGGTTCGGCCCCCACGGACTCGTGGCGTGGCCGTTTCTTCTGCCGCTTCCACCTGCAACGATCAAGGAGACCCGGTGTCCGACAACCTCATCACGCCACACGGTGGCGAACTCGTCGATCTGCTCGTCGACGACGCCCGCGCCGAAGAGCTCAAGAACGCCTCACGTGACTGGGCATCGTGGGACCTGACGGAGCGTCAGCTCTGCGACATCGAGCTGCTCATGAACGGTGCGTTCTCGCCACTCACCGGTTTCCTGGGCAAGGCCGACTACGACGCCGTGTGCGACACGATGCGACTCGCCGACGGCACGCTGTGGCCGATGCCGATCATGCTCGACGTCCCGGCCAACGTCGCCGAGGGCCTCGCGAGCGGGTCGAAGCTGGCGCTGCGTGATCCCGAAGGTGTGATGCTCGCCGTGATCCACGTCGAGGACGTCTGGGAAGCGGACCGCAAGTCGGAAGCCGACAAGGTGTTCGGAACGACCAGCACCGAACACCCGGGGGTCGAGTACCTGCTGAACAAGACCAACCCCTACTACGTCGGTGGACGCGTCGAGGGCCTCAGCCTCCCGATCCACTACGACTTCCGTCTCCTCCGCCGCACTCCGGCGGAGCTGCGGAGGGAATTCGCCAAGCAGGGCTGGCGCAAGATCGTTGCCTTCCAGACCCGCAACCCGATGCACCGCGCCCATGTGGAGCTCACGATGCGGGCATCGGCCGAGACCGAGTCGAACCTGCTGATCCACCCGGTCGTCGGCATGACGAAGCCGGGCGACGTCGACCACTACACCCGGGTGCGTGCGTACCAAGCGATCCTCGATCGTTACCCGCGCAACACCGCCAAGATCTCGCTCCTCAATCTGGCGATGCGGATGGGTGGACCCCGTGAGGCGGTGTGGCACGCCATCATTCGCAAGAACCACGGCTGTACCCAGCTGATCGTCGGGCGCGACCACGCCGGTCCCGGCTCGGATTCCGACGGCAACCCGTTCTATGGGCCGTACGACGCCCAAGAGATGGTCATCGAGCACCAAGAGGAGCTCGGCGTCGAGATGGTGCCGTTCAAGCTCATGGTGTACGTCGAGGAGCAAGACACCTACATGCCGATCGACGAGGTGCCCGAGGGCATCAAGCCCCTCATCATCTCCGGTACCGACCTGCGCGAGCGCCTCGCCTACGGCCGTGAGATCCCGACGTGGTTCACCTACCCGGAGGTGGCGACCGAGCTCCGCAAGACGCACCCACCGCGTTCCAAGCAGGGTCTGACGATCTTCTTCACCGGACTGTCGGGCTCCGGCAAGTCGACCGTAGCCAATGCGTTGCTCGTGAAGCTGCTCGAAATGGGTGGCCGCCCGGTGACGCTGCTCGACGGGGACATCGTCCGCAAGAACCTGTCGTCGGAGCTCGGCTTCTCCAAGGAGCACCGCGACCTGAACATCCTTCGTATCGGGTTCGTCGCGTCGGAGATCACCAAGAACGGCGGCATCGCCATCTGTGCGCCGATCGCCCCGTACTCGAACGTGCGGAAGCAGAACGCCGAGCTGATCTCGGGCGTCGGAGGCTACATGCTCGTGCACATCTCGACCCCGCTCGAGGTGTGTGAGCAGCGTGACCGCAAGGGTCTGTACGCCAAGGCCCGGGCCGGGATCATCAAGGAGTTCACCGGGATCTCCGATCCGTACGAAGCCCCGGAGAACCCGGATCTGCGGATCGACACCACGGACATCAGCCCCGAGGAAGCCGCCAACATGATCGTCCTCCACATGGAGCACATGGGCTACCTCGGCGTCCGCAAGAACGGAGCCTGATGGAGCGGGTCACCGCACCCGACGACCTCGACCGGATCCGGGCCGCGCTCGACGCGGCCCGGATCGCGCTCGAACCGTTCACCCCCGGCGAAGTCGAGGCCCGGATGAAGTCGGGCGACGATCCGCTGACCGCGGCGGATCTTGCCGTCGACGCAGCGATCAAGGCCGTCCTTCCCCACGACGGTGAGGGCTGGTTCTCCGAGGAGACGAAGGACAGCCCCGACCGGCTCGGGCGGGACCGCGTGTGGATCGTCGACCCGATCGACGGCACTCGGGAGTTCGTGATGGGCATCCCCGAGTGGTGTGTGTCGGTCGGTCTCGTCGTCGGCAATCGCCCGGTGGCGGGCGGCATCATGAGCATCGCCGCCGGGCACACCGTCATCGGCAGCGTCGACGACGGCGTCGTCCTCAACGGCGAACCTGCAGCGGTAACGGACCGGACCGACCTACGCGGCGCCCTGGTGCTGGCGAGCCGGTCCGAGGTCAAACGGGGTGAGTGGAACGACTTCTTCCCAACTCCGATTGCCGTGCGCAACATGGGTTCGGTCGCCTACAAGCTCGCCCTCGTTGCTGCCGGCCTCGCCGACGCCACGTGGACGCTCGTTCCGAAGAACGAGTGGGACGTCGCCGCCGGCGCGGCACTCGTCCGGGCTGCCGGCGGTGCCGTGTTCGGTCCTGACGGCGAGGAGATTCACTTCAATCAGGCCGATCCGCTACTGCCCGGATTCGTCGCCGTTGCCGGCGGCCTCGAGGCAGAGGTACGAGACTTCCTGAAACCGTTCCGAGCGAACGTCTGATTCAGACCAGCCCGACGCCGGCACTCGGCGCAGTCGGGTAGAGCGTCGGCTGGTTGCCGGTTGCCGCTCGATAGAGCTCGGCCGTCTCCGAGACGAATTGGTCGACACGATCCGTTGCGACCAGTGCGACCGCGCACCCGGCGAACCCAGCTCCGGTCATCCGTGCCCCGAGACACCCCTTGCGATGACGGGCGATTTCGGCCATCGCGTCGAGGGCAGGGCTCGAGACTTCGTAGTCGTCGCGCAGACTCGTATGACTGGTGTTCATATGCCGGCCGGCTCCGACAGCGTCGCCGGCATCGAGAGCAGCCGCCGTCTCTTGCGTCGCAGCGTTCTCACGGACGACGTGGATTGCCCGCCGGCGGTCGACTTCGTCGAGGTTGGCCTCCATCACCATGTCGAGTGTTGCGTCCCGCAACGCCGGTACTCCGAGCGCCGCGGCCACTCGCTCACACGCAACGCGTCGGTCCTCGTAACCCGAGTCGACCAGCCTACGACGGGTGCCGGTGTCGAGAACAACAACCGTGACCTCGTCGGGGATGGAGGCCGGAGTCGCCTCGAGAGAGCGGCAGTCGATCAAGCTCGCCGCCCCTTCCTGGGCGGTGGCGACGATGAGCTGATCCATGATCCCGCACGGCATGCCGACGAAGTCGTTCTCGGCACGTTGGCCGGCTAGGGCGGCGGCGACCGGATCCCACGGTGTGCCGGCCAGCTCGTACGCTGCTCGAGCGATCCCCATCTCCAGCGCCGCCGACGACGACAACGCCCCGCCGACGGCGATCTCAGTGGCGAGGTAGGCAGTGAAGCCGTGCTCGAGATCGATATCGAGCTCGACGAGCGTACCGGCGACGTAGTCGGACCATTCCGAGGTGGGCTGCAAGTCATCGAGCTCGAACTCGGCGAGCCCGCGTTCGGCCGAATGGACCGCCACCCGACGATCCAACCGCGGGGCGCATGCGATCCACGTGGCCCGTTCGATTGCGGCCGGGAGCACGAAGCCGTCGTTGTAGTCGGTGTGGTCACCGATCAGGTTGACCCGCCCCGGCGACCGCACGACGAACGCCGGCGCTGCGTCGAAGCGCGACCGGAATCCGGCGATTACCTGGTCACGCATCGGCGGCGCTACGTGCCAGCTCTCGCAGCCGGGCGGCCACCTGCTCGGCAGTGACGTCTCGCTGCACCTCGGCCAGCAGCTCGTATCCGACCATGTGTTTGCGCACCGTCGCGGATCGCAGCAGTGGTGGGTAGAAGTGGGCGTGGAGTTGCCAGCCTCTGTGGTCGGCCGCGGCGGGCGCACCGTGCCAGCCCATCGAGTACGGGAAGGGATGATCGAACACCCGGTCGTACCGGTCGAGCACATCGGCCAGGATGGCCGCAAGATCATCACGCTCGTTGTCGGCCAACTCGGGAAGCCGCTCGACGTGGCGACGCGGCACCACCAGCATCTCGAACGGCCACACTGCCCAGAACGGCACGACCGCGGCCCAGTGCTCCGACACCGCGACGACACGTTCGCCGCCGAGCTCCTGGTCGAGGTAGTCGAGCAACAGCACCGAACCGTGGGTTGTGTAGTACTCACGCTGGCGCCGGTCCTCCTTGGCCGGTTCGCCGGGCAGCGCCGTACCGGCCCAGATCTGACCGTGCGGGTGCGGATTCGATGCCCCCATGGCGGCGCCGCGGTTCTCGAACACCTGGACCCACCGGTAGTCACGGGAGAGGTCCTCGATCTGGTCGGCCCACAAGTCGACGACGGTCCGAATGTCGGCCGGAGGCATCGACGCCATGTCGAGGTCATGGCGGGGCGAATAGCAGATCACCCGACAGGTGCCGGGCTGGCTCTCCGCCCGGAGAAGCCCATCGACCTGGACCTCGGGTTCCACGCCGGGACGGAGCGCTGCGAAGTCGTTGGTGAACACAAAGGTATCGGCGTAATCGGGATTCGTTTCGCCGTTGGCACGGGTGTTCCCCGGACACAGATAGCAGGCGGGGTCGTGCTGCGGCCGTTCATCGGGCGGCAACGCCTCGGTCGACCCCTGCCACGGACGGTTGGTGCGGCCCGCCGACACGAGGACCCACTCACCGGTGAGCGCATTGAATCGCCGGTGGGGAGCGTCCATCACCATGGTCGGGACTCCGCAATGTCGGTGAAGTCGGCCTTGCGATCATCGACGAGGAAGCGATACCGATCGGTCTGCTCGATGCGCGGGTGCGAGACGAGGAACTGCTCGAGCGCAGCTCGCTCGGCCGGGTCCAGCCACGCCGGCGGGTCCGACGTCGCCCGGAAGTCGCACACATGAGCGAGATCGACGAGCGATTGGCGCTGCGCCGGGGTCAGCAAGTTGTACCGGGAGCGGAAGTAGGCGACATCCGGATCGATGTCGATCAACGAACGCAGCCAGTAACGGCCGAGCGTGGTCGTGATTGCGTCGGCTGCGCCCGGACCGGCTCGATCCCCCATGTGATGGGTGCGGTCCACGTTGTCCCAGTACTCGGCGACATCGGGGCCGACCCGAATGCCGTCGAACACACCGATCGAGGGGATGATCGGAGCGCCGCAGGCGAGCAGATACACGTCGTCGCCTGCCGCCTCACGAACCACCTGGATCGCGTTGCGGTACCCGGCTTCACGGCCGACCGAGGCAAAGCGTCGACCCGGCATCGCTCCAGCAAAGATGAAGTCCAGCTTGAGGTAGCCGTACCCCCAGCCCACCACCCGCCGGATGAGATCGTCCAGCCACTCGAGCACGTCCGGACGGGTGACGTCGAGCGCGTACGTCGACTGGCCCCAGTTGTAGGCCGCAGCTACGGGAGCCCCGTCGTCGTCTCGAAGGACCATTTCCGGATGGGCGGCAACGAGCTCTGATTGCTCGTCGGCGACGAACGGCGCCAGCCACAGGCCCGGGATCCGTCCGGTGGCACGAACCTGCTCGGCCATCGCCACCATGCCGGAGGTGAAGTCGTCGTTCGGCTCCCAGTCGCCGTTGGCCCGTTGCCAGCCGTCGTCGACCTGGATCACGGCGAACGCGAGGTCGCCGAGGTCCTGAATGATCTTGAGCATCGCCGACTCGGTGATGTCGCGGTAGTGGCTGTACCACGAGCACCAGATCGGACCCGCCCCGCCGGTGCGCGCACCCAGCCGGTCCTGGAGTGCGTCGGCGTAGGAGCCGAAGACTTCGGCTTCCTTGCCTTCGGCTTCGAACCACGGGCCCGGTCCCTCGCCGACGAGACGGTCGGGCTCGGCAGTCACCCACCCATCGACGCCGAGCGATCCCAGCAGTCGAACCTCGCCTTCACCCGTCTCGATCGCGCCGAGGGCGGACCCACCCGGCCGGACGTCGTCGAGGTGCGTCGGGTCGGTGAAGTGGATCCGATGCGCCGCCACAGACGGGTACCGCGGTGCAACATCACGCGGTCGCCACCCGGTCACGGACCACGAGTGCCACCCGTGCTGGTAGTACCGGCCCGCGTTCGCAGGGATATCGGTCGACGCCGCCTCGTGCATCACGACCTCACTTGATCCCGGACGTCGCCACGTTCTCGACGAAGTACCGCTGGGCGAGCACGAAGACGGTGAACGGAATGATCACCGAGAGCACGATTGCGGCAAAGATCAAGTTGGGTCCTTCACCCGCCTGACCACCTAGGGTCTGCAGGGCAATCGTGAGCACGAAGTCCTCCGAGTTCGCACCGTTGATCGAAACCAGCGGCCAGATGAACGAGTTCCACGCGTACAGGAACATGAAGGTCGCCAGCGTGGCGATCGCAGGCCACGAGAGCGGCACGAAGATCGTCCAGAGGATCTTCCAGCGCTTGGCGCCGTCGATGAACGCCGCTTCCTCGAGGTCCTTCGGGATCGACACGAAGAACTGGCGCATCAGGAACGTGCCGTACGCGTTGAACACGAACGGCCAGACCAGCGAGCCCAGCGTGTTGACCCAACCCAGCGAGACCATCAATCGGAAGAGCGGGATGATCAACACGACGAACGGGATCATGATCGACCCGATGTAGGCCACGAAGATCTTGTCACGCCCGGCGAACCGTACCCGGGAGAACGCATACCCGCCGGTGATCGACGTGAACAGCGTCCCTCCGACGACCAGGATCGTGACGAGGATCGTGTTGGTCAGCGATCGATCGAAGTCACGCAGCTCGATGATCTCGTTGAAGTTCTGCCACTGGGGGTCGATCGACTCGGCGCGCTCGGCCGTCCGCACGACGGCGAAGGTCTCCACACTGGGATCGTCCTGCGCAACGAAGCGCCCCACTGCCGTGTTGCGGACCAGTGCGAGGTCGACGGTTTCGGTACCGAGCTGCACGGAATAGACCGGCAACGTCTCGCCCTCGAGCGTTGTGGTCTGCCCCGTGTCGGAGGCGAGCTGGAGCGGCCACGCCACGGTGGTCTCGACGTCGTCCAGTTGAGCGAACAAACCGGCCTGGACACCTTGCTCCGCCAGATACAGCGTCGTCAGCCCCTCACCGGGAACTTCGACCGAGTACAGCTCGACATCGGCACCATCGACTTGGGCGGTCGCCGGCGTCCTCGGGAAGATCTTCGGTGGGTAACGGAAGGTGTCCTCCGGCGTCTTCAGGGCAGACGCAACCATGAACAGGAAGGGGAACAGCATTGCGGTGGCGAACCCGATGAGGACGGCGTACGCCCCGCCGCGACCGATGATGTTCCGAATGATCTTCGCCCGATGGGCCCGTCGGGCTTGCTCCTCGACATTCGGTGGTGTACTCGTAGCCGTCATGTCGACAACACCCCCTCATCGCCTCCCCGACGGAAGTACAAGAGCGTCACCCCGAAGATCAGGATGAAGAGCGCCCAAGCCACCGCACTTGCGTAGCCGATCTGGAACTCCTGGAACGCGTTCTGATAGAGGTAGACCACCGGCGTCAGGGTCGAGTTGCCCGGACCCGACGGTGGTGACGGCGACTGCAGGATGAACGGCTCGTTGAACAGCTGCAGCGCCAGAATCGTCGTCGTTGCGACCACGAAGACCGTAGTGGGACGAAGCATGGGCACGGTGATGTTGCGGAACTTGTGCCACGGGTTGGCACCGTCGATGTCGGCCGCTTCGTAGAGCGTGCCATCGATACCCTGCATTCCCGCAAGGAAGAGCACGGTGTTGAACCCGATCTGCTGCCAGATGAACAAGATGATCACCGAGATGAGCGCGATGGAGTCGTCGGAGATCCATTGCGGCTGCGGGGCCTCGATCCCCGAACCGAAGATCGAGTTGAACCACTCTGTGAGCTTGAGAACGATGAAGTTGAGGTAGCCGACGGTCGAGTTGAAGAGCTGCTTCCAGATCAGCGTCACACCGACAACGCCGGCGATCGAGGGCAGGAAGTACACCGCCCGGAAGAACTTCATACCCGGCAGCTTCGAGTTGAGCAGGGCGGCGAGGAGAAGGGCCGGGATCACCGCAAGCGGGATCGCAACGGCGCCAAAGACGACGATGTTGCGCAGCGAACGCAGGAAGAGGTCGTCGCTGAAGAGATCGATGTAGTGCTGGAAACCGACGAAGGTCGCGTCGGTGAGCCCGTCCCACTCGGTGAAACTGATGAAGAGTGAGACCAGCAGGGGCCCGGCGAAGAATGCAAGGAAGCCGAGCATGTTGGGGGCGACGAACAGCATCCCGTCCATCGTCTCGCCCTGGCTTTGGGTCGTGCCGAACAGCTTTGCGGCGCCGTCGGACCAGAGAATTCGAGCAAAGGCACCCGCAGCGATGGCCAGGATGGCCAGCGGAAGCACATTCGTGGCGACGAGCCGGGATGCAAACTCGAGCAAGCCGGGCAGAAGACCCATCGACAACGTGAGGACGGCGAGGCCGCCGATCATGGTCCACCGGGCGACCTGCTTCAGGTTGGCGTTGGCCTGCTCTCCCCGATCGGCAAACCCGGACACGAGCCAGCCGAGTACGACGATGCCGAGCCAGGCGACACTGCCGTTGAACGCTTCGCCGACTGCGTCGAGCCCGTTGAACATGTCCATCCGGTTCAACGCGACGAACCCGAAGACGACGGCCAGGAGAAAGTCGATGGTGAAACCGGCGAGCCGCCCGGAGTGAACGCGTTGCATCGTCCAACGTACGGCGAGACCGCCGCCGGCGACGGCGGCGACCAGTGCGGCAATCAGGGTCCATCGAATCGGACCGTCGAGAACGATGCCGCGACGAACCAACACGCCGATCAGTGCAACCACGAGCAAGAACGCGGTCAGGCCTCTCCAGAGGAGCAGGGGAACAAACCAACCAGGTTGGTCGGTGCTCGCCGACGGCGGGGCTGCGGTCGCTGTGGTCATGGCATCTCCGATGCTCTCCGACGGGTGATTGGGGGGGGTCGAGGGTTGGCGGTATGGGGGCCGGGCCGCGCCCGGCCCCCATACCTGAGAGACGATCAGCCGCCGAAGGCCGCTGCGGTCTCGGTGCAGATGTTCGCCTGGAAGTCGGCGATGTCACGGGCGCCCGTGACGACAGCCTGGATCTCGCTGTCCATCAGCGTCACGAACTCCGGCCAGCTGCCAACCCACAGCGGACCCTCGGTCGTCGGGTTGGTCGACAACCCGTCGAGGAACGCCTGGTTGTTCGCCGGCGGGGTGAAGCCGAGGAAGGCATCGAGTGCCGCCTCGCTCACCCGGCTCGGGATGTTGGCGCCGAGCTCGGAGATCTGCGCCTGGATGTCGGCCTGGGTCAGCGCCTGGACGAGCTCCCAAGCAGCGGCCGGATCGGCCGTGTTGGCGTTCACCACGTAGGCGCCCCAGAAGAGCCAGTTGCCGGGTCCGGCAGCGCCGGTCGGGAGACCGACGACGTCCCAGTTGAAGTCGACGGTCCGGATACCCGGAGTCGCCCACCGACCGTTCTGGAACATGCCGACCGTACCGGCGCGGAACGGAGCTTCCGGATCCTCACCGTAAGGGATCACCGAGTCGCCGCTGTACAGGTCGCGGAGGGCGGTGAGACCGGCGATGGACTCCGTGCTGTCGAGCGCACACTGGGTGCGATCGTCGCTGAAGAACCCGCCGCCCGCGGCATTGAGCCACGCACCGTACGGACCCCACCAGCCACTCTGGCCGTAGCCCTTGATTTCGCCGCCGAGTGCGGCGACCGCATCAACCGTCTCGTTGAACGCTGCGAGGTCCCACTCGCCGGCAGCGGCGAGCTCGACCGGGTTGGCAGCTCCGGCCTCAGCAATCAGGTCGAGGTTCACGTAGAGCGCGAACGTCGACACGTCGCGGGGAAGACCCCACAGCGCGTTGCCGGGCTGGCCGGTCTCGAGTTCCGTGGTCAGGTGAACCATCGGGCCCGGGTAGAAGTCGGCATCGTTGTGCCCGGTTGCGTCGGCATACTCGCGCAGGTCGAGGATGACGCCGCGTGATGCGAAGTCAGCCACGTCGGTCCCGGGAACCCAGAACACGTCCGGCGCGGTGCCGGCCGACAGGTTGGTCAAGAGTGTCTGCTGGTAGCCGGCGCCCTCGTTGGAGCCGGGCTCATACGTGAGGGAGATCCCGTCGAGCGAAGCGGACAGCTGATCGGAGATCTCGCCGTATACCGCAGCCTCTTCGGGGTTGTCCGGGCGGGTCATCCAACGCAGCGCGGCATCACCATCGCCGCCGCCGCTTGGAGCCGCCGTCGTAGCGACCGTGTCGCCGGGTACCGTCGTTTCGCCACCGCCGTCATCATCGCCACACGCGGCGACAACGAGTGCGAGTACTGCGAAAAGCAGAACCAGCTTTCTGATCATGTAGTTTCCTCCATTGTCCAACCGGAGCAGAGCTCCGGCTCATGCCCGTGCTTCGGGCTCCGCGATCTCCACGGACACGCCCCGGCTCGCCAGATCCGCAACGACCTCGGGGGGCGCGCTGGGTCCGGTGATGAGCTGGTCGATGTCCGAGAGATCGACGACCTTTGCAACACTGATGTTTCCGAGCTTGGAACCGTCGGCGACGACCACGGTGCGTTGGGCCGCGGCCACCATCTTCCGTTTCATCTCGGCTTCGGGAAGGTTCACGTTCGTCACACCGGATTCGGGATGGACGCCGTTGCAGCCGATGAACGCTGCCGAGGCGTGCACGTTGTCGAAGATGAATCCGGCCATGGGGTCGACGAGCGAATGCTGTTTGGGGCGCAGGGTGCCCCCGGTGATCACCACCGTGAACCGAGGGATGACGGGCTCGAGTTCGAGCGCAATCGTGAGACTGGATGTGAAGACGGTCACGTCCGAGAGGTCCGAGCGAGCGACGAGGGCCTTGGCGATCGAAGTGGTCGACGTACCGACATCGAGGATGATGGTCTCGCCGGAACGGACCGTGTCGGCGGCGTAGCGTCCGATACCTGCCTTCTCGGCGGAGTACTCGTCGAGTGCTTCCTCGAAGGACCGCTCCACCCGCAGGATGGGGTCCCGCACCATGGCTCCACCGTGGACTCGCTGCAGCACGCCACGATCAGCAAGGGAGGCCAGGTCTGCCCGGACCGTGACTTCGGAGATCCCGAAGATGCTCGAGAGATCGGCGACGCGCATGAACTCGCGTTCCCTGACCAGGGTCAACATACGATCACGACGCAATTCGGCGGGGATGCCTTCCTCCATCGACGCTAGCTTACGATTACTTTCGTTTGCGCGTCAAGTCCTTACGAATCCGCCCGAAGTCCCGTACCGATTGGTTTCGATTCCGAGTCGCGCGGGGCGGTTTGACCGATACTCGGTCACACCGTAGGACGCTCCCAGGTCGTACCCGTGGCCAGCGCCACACACTTGTAAGCGCCGTCGTAGATTCCAATCTGCTTGTTCTTCACGATCGAGTCGCAGAACATCTCGAGGAGATCGGGTTCATGGGTGAGGAGATCGATGGCTTGCAGCGTCCTTGGGATGGTGCGGGTTTCGATCGTGCCGTCGCCGAGCTCGGCGCCGCGGATCGCTCCCCACGCTTCGTGACCGCCGACCCGTTCGTTGAAGATCTTCGGAACCGGGTAGAACGCCAGCTCGCTCGGCTTGGTGATCATCACGTCGACAACCCGCATCAGGTAGTTCGTGGAGTAGACGCCGTGGAACGTGTTGTCGAAGAGCAACACGTAGAGACCCGCCGCTTCACCCTCTCGAATGTCGTCGGCCAGGGCCTTCGCCTCCGCCCACGTTCTGATGAGATTGACTGATGACGCCTTCGACCCGAGCTCGGCTTGGAGCCAGTCCCAGTTGTCGGCGTGATCACCGAGGTTGATGAAGAACGTCGCCTCGTTGCGCTCCACCATCGGCAGAGCGTGCTCGATGATCGCGTGGAAGAGGTCCCGCTGGGCGCCGGCTCCGCCCATCGTGAGCAGGAAGCGCCGCGGGTCGCCGTTGTGAAGGCGTCGCAACCGGGCTTCGCAGTCGACCTCGATGTTCTCGACGAGCTCGTGGTCGACGTGGTGCCCCACGTAGTAGAGCGCATCCGACGGTGTGGGCTCGAGGATGCGGTCCCGTTCGTCGAAACCGTTCATGACCCGGAAGCCGTAGTACCCGGATGGCGACTGCACGCCGTGCTTGGCGCCCTCGGTGAGTTGGAACGCCATCGGCCAGTTGTCGAACATCATGTCGACGACGTTGGTCATACCGCCGGCAACAGCGCCCATGCAGTTCCACATGTGCGACGTGAGCATGGGCATCTCGGGCGGGAGCGCTCGATGCAGCGGCCCGAACAGCTCGCTCTTGCGGTAGTCGCGGGCGTTGGCCTTGAGGAATCTCCAGGGGAATCCGGTCGCCGTGTTGTTGAGCAGCCACCAGAGACCGGGCAAAGTGCGGTGACCGGTCGTCACCGGCTCCCACACGTATTTGTTGAACAGCTTGCTGCGTTGTGACAGCCGCGAGTACTTCGAGTAGTTGGTGTTCCACCAGTTGATGACGTCCGACGGGATCCCGGGGATGGCCAGCAGGTCGAGCCAGAGCGGGGTGTATCCCATGGCGCGCGCCGCAGACATTCCCGCCATGGCGATGCGGTAGTGACCGAAGCCCATACGAACGGTCCCGATCATCACGCCGCTGTCGGCGGAGATCGGTTCGCCGTCGCCGTTGCGGACCACGTCCATCAGCCCGAACTCGTCACCGAGGTAGGGATTCGGCGTGAGGCTCAGGTCGTACGTCTCGTTCGGGTCGTAGTCGAACTGGCTCGTGAACATGTCCTGCCACTTGGCCGCCATGCGGGCGTACGACGGCTTGAGTTCGTTGCCGTAGAGCGAGAAGCGGTTGCGGTCCACGGAGCACTCCTGGTGAGACGGTGGATGGTTTGGTCCGTGCGAGGCTAGCGCTGCGGGGTTCGTGACGATCCGGCGACGCGTGCGACCGCTTCAGCGCCTGCGCGCCACCAGCAGGCCGGCGCGAGCAAAGAGCCCGGCGGTGTCGAATCGATCGTCCCGGGCGGCGCGTCGGTTCATCCGATCGGCTGCGGCCATCCCTGGATCGGACAGATCGTCGATCCACGAAGACCCCGTGCCGAAGATGTTGTCGACAACCAGGAACCCTCCCGGTGCGACGAGATCCGCCGTGGCCTCGTAGTACTCGAAGTACGACTCCTTGTCGGCGTCGATGAAGACCACGTCGACGGAGCCCGGACCCACGTCGTCGGCGATCTCCGGAAGCACGTCGAGACCCAGCCCTCGCCTGACGTCGACACGCTCTGCCACTCCGTGGCGCTTGAACTCAGCCTCGGCGAAGTCGGCGTGAGTATCGACAGACTCGATCGTGATGACCCGGCCGGCGTCGCTCAAGCCCTCGAGAAGCCACAACGCCGAATAGCCTCCGAGCGTCCCGATCTCGAGTGCGAGCTCGCCCTTGGTGGCCTTCGCGATGAGGGCGAGGAATCGGCCGATCTCGCCGGTCACCGCCCACGTCGGAAGCCCTGCGGCCAGCGCGGCGACCCGGTTGGCCTCGATATGGGGAGGCTCAGCCCCGAACACCTCACGTGCGTAGGCGCCCGTCTCAGCCCAGCGTTCGGGAGTCATTGGCATGGCCGGACCCTACAACGCGCGGCGATCGGCCGCCCGGGGACTAGGCGCGACGACAGCGCCACGCGGTCGTCCTTCGTCTGCCAACGACGCGCCATCCCACAAAGCCGTTCGGTTCGATCGCACGATGCCGATATCCCACCATCGGTTGCGCCGAGACGTCGAGGAGACCAGCGATGATCCGCCGTATCGGGACGATTGTCGCCTCGATGGTGCTTGGCGCTTTGGCTACGGGGTGCGCCGCACCGGCGGACGCATTCCCGCCAGATGAGCATCCGCCTCCTGTTGAAGCGACGCGGTTCTACGCCGCACCGAGCCCCGTACGGGCCGGAGACGACATCACCTACGGTCCAGAGAGCGGCCAATGTGCGCGGGTCGCAGTCTGGTCGGACGGCACATGGCACGACACCGGCCTCGCGATGAAGACTGCTCCGTGGCACAGCCTCGCCGACAATGGCCCGAACTTCTGCAATCTGGGCCTTTTCCTCGGTGACACGACCCTCGACGTGCCACGGCGTACTGCCGCTGGGTGGTATCGGATCTGTCTCGACGCTCCGCCGGACTGCGCGGTGTTCGAGGTGATCGCCGCGGGGCTGCCCGTTTGGCCGGTTGTCGGTTCGCTCGCTTTGATCGTTGCCCTCGCGCTGCGGCGAGCGAACCTGGTGCGTCGTCGACGCCAGATGGTCTCGATCGACACGCTGTAGGCACGTTCCGCAGCCGACATCACGTCTGCTCCCCGGGCGGCTGCTGGCACATGGCGTTCTGGGATCGGGCGCCCGGGGTCTCCCCCGGGCGCCCCCTGGATTCGAGTGTGCGGATACCTACTGGTCGAGCCGAACGGCCCGCCGAACGAGCTCGATGAACTCCTCGAACTCGTCCGAGCGCAGCTCGATGGCCTCGGCCTCCTCGAGGACGTCCCTGAGGTCGGCGTTGACGTACCGACTGTCGCGCAGCACCTCGGCGTAGGCGGCCACCGTGGCAGCCAGCTGGAAGTGCTCGTTGGTCCGCGAGAAGCGACCGGCGAGGACTCGAGATGAGACGTCGCCGTCGATCTCGGACACCTTGCCGGTCTCGGCGTCCTGCCAGCGGAGCCGCACCGTGGCGAACGGTTCGTCCGAGCGGTATGCATCCCGCGTGAGCACGACCTCGTACAGTGCCGTGACGCTGTGGCCGGCGTTGATGTCGCCGGCGTCGACCCGGTCGTCGCGGAAGTCGTCCTCGTCGAGCTCCCGGTTCTCAAAGCCGAGCAGGCGATACTCCTCGACCAGGTTGTCATCGAACTCCACCTGCACCTTGACGTCACGGGCAACCGCCTGCAACGAGGTCGTCAGGTTGTCGCGGAACAGACGCTCCGCTTCGGCTCGGCTGTCGATGTAGGCGTACCAGCCGTCGCCTTGGTCGGCGAGCTGCTCGAGGAGCACATCGTTGTAGGTGTCGATACCGACCCCGATGGTGACGAGATCGATGCCGTCACGAGCCCGGTCTCCGATACGCTCGAGGATGCCCTCCGGACCCGTCTCGCCGACGTTCGCGACGCCATCGGAAATCAATACCACTCGGTTGACCATGTCGCGATCGAACATCTCATCGGCGAGGTCGTAGCCGAGGTCCAGCCCGGCCTCAGCGTTGGTGCTGCCTCCCGCATCGAGCTGTTTGATTGCCCGCTCGATCTTGCGGGTTTCGTCGGCGGCAATCGGATCGAGCGCCACCCTTGCTCGGCGGTCGTAGTCAACGATCGCAACCGTATCGAACCGATCGAGTTCGTCGACCAGCACGAGCATGGCGTCCTTGACGATGCCGATCTTGTCGTCCGAGTCCATCGACCCGGAAGTGTCGACGACGAAGGTCAGGTTCATGTCCTGGCGTCGCCGCTCGGGGACCTCCCGAGCCTTGATGCCGATGCGGAGCAAGTCCGTGTCCCGATCGAAGAATGGGGTCGGTCCGCCATCGGCGTAGATGGCGAACGTGTCGTCCTCGGGCGCCGGGTACTCCATGTCGAAGTAGTTGACGTACTCCTCAACTCGGACGGCGTCGCGGTCGGGCAGGAAGCCCTCTTCGACCCACGCTCGCATCAAGGTATAGGCGCCGGTATCGACATCGACCGCAAAGGTCGACATGGCCTCTTCCCTCGTGTCGACCCGGGGGTTGACGCCGTAGTCGTCGAAGTTGACGTCGCGAGGTCGGTCCTGCGGCCGTTCACGGTCGTACTCCGCAAGGCTGGGTGCCGCCGTCGTTGCCGGCGCGGCGGTGGTGTTCCCAACCTCCCGGGGTGCCCGGGTGGCGCGGTCGCCGCCGTCGTCGATCCGGCTAGGGGCGTCTCGATCACCGACGGTGGTATCGGCCCCGCCGTCACTGTCGGCACAGCTCGCCAGGAACAATGCTCCAACGGTGAACGCGACAACAAAGGTTCGTTGATATCGAAGAAGTGGTTTCACGATGGGTGCCTCCTCCCATGGACTCCCCTATGGGGAGTACCGGTGGGACGCGTGCACGGGCCGACGAGGTTCCCGAGTGGGCTTCCAGGATGTGGAACAGATTCAAGTTCCAAGTTTCAAGTCTCGAGCCAAGTCAGAGACCGGGCGACACCGAAGGGGATTGACACCTGGCGACTGGCGACTGGCGACTGGCGACTGGCGACTGACGACCGACGACTGACGACTGACGACTACGCAACAACCACGTCGGCTCGGTGTCTTGTTGCGGCGACCAATCTGGCGTTGGGGAGATCGGTGGATTGGATCTTCGCCCAGGCGTCCTCGGGAGTTCTCGCCAACTCGTGTCTCGCACGCAGGCGAGGGATGAGGTCCTCCTCCGGCGCATCGAGGTACCAGACCTCGTCGACGAGTTGGCGGACACGGTTCCACGGAGCGTCGTCCAACAGGAGGTAGTTGCCTTCGACGACCACGAGCTGCACCTCCCGGCCGATCATTCGACCGCCCGGAACCGTTTCCTCGCGACCGCGATCGAAGGTCGGCCAGGGCACTGCACCGGGCCCTCGCAGGCGCTCCAGATGGGCCACGAACGACTCGGCATCGAACGACGCTGGGACCCCTTTGAGCTCGAGCATCCCCATCGCCTCGAGTTCGTCGTTGCTGCGGTGAAAGCCGTCCATTGGCGCCACACACGCAACGGCTCCAGCCCGATCCACGACCCGACTTGCGAGTGAGCTCTTCCCCGAGCCGGGCGGCCCGGTGATGCCGAGCACCCAACGACCCAGGCGCTCCCGGGACGCGACGCAGGAGTCGATCAGCGCATCGACCTGCGACCAATCGACGAGCCGCGGTGCGCCCATCGTCAGCCGCTAGTCGGTGGCCATTGGGAAGAGGCAGAACGGGTGTCCATCCGGATCGAGCATCACCCGGACATCCTCCTGGGGTTGGTGCGTTGCGACACGAGCACCGGCCTCGATCGCCCACGCAACCGCCGCTTCGAGATCGTCGACCCCGAAGTCGAGGTGGATCATCATCAGCTGCGCTCCGGGCTCGGGCGGCCAGGTCGGTGCGACGTAGTTGGGCTCCCACTGCATTTCGATCTTCTGAGCACCGTCCGGCGATCGAAGCAGCGCCCACCCATCTTCGGGCGGATTCCCCGGTTGCGGACCTTCGCGATGAGCGATCTCCCACCCGGTCAACCGCTCGTAGAACTCGGCGAGCGCGAGCGGGTTCGCCGAGTCGAGCACCGGGCCGGCAAGCTGCACGTGGGGTCGCGTCACCTGATCTCTCCGTTCTCTGCTCCAGTGTGCCATCCGGCTGTGTGCAGCGCAGTCCAGCACCGGTCAGGCGGGAACGAGCTCGGAGTCCACGTTGGTCTCCTTCGTGTTCTGCGTCGCGAGGCGCAGCTCACGCCGTCGTCGAATCAGCACGAACGTTGCGATGCCGACGACGGCAGCGGCGGCAACGGCCACGAGGAGAGGGACATGACCGTTGGATCCGAGGAGGCGGGAACCGCCGGCACGGATCGGCGATCGGCCTCCGCCCGGGTCGACCGCCCACGCACCGACGCGCAGGATGACTGCAAAGGTGATCGCCGAGACTCCGAGCCGGATTGCCAATGCCCTTGCCTGGCGGAGTCGATCCTCGGCAAGCGCGAGCGTCACCAGCCCTGAAGTCACGACGCCGGCGAGCCCGATGACGAACACCCAGGTGAGTACATGCTCCGCGGATCGAGCCGCTCCCGTTCCGGCAGGGTCACGGTCGGTCCCGAGGATGACGTCCTGGATCTCGGCCGCATCGTTCCTGATGAGCTCGCGGTCGACGTTCACGCCTCGATCCGCCAAGGCTGCGAGAACGACTGGGAGCATCTCGTCGACGGAGCCGGTCAGATCGACGGTCACCTGGGCCCCGGGCGGCCCCAGCGCTGCAGCGACCAGCTGATCGACGAGGTCCTCCATGACACCGGAGAACTCGTCACTCGCAGCCACTGCGGCCACGACATCGGCGATCTCGTCGGGTGCAACGTCGGTCGCCGAGGCGATTGCGTCGCTGATCCAGTCGGTCATCCGGTCGTTGACGAGCTCGCTCTCCAGCACGGCCCGTGCGCTCGATTCGAGCGTGACCTCGTCGGCCGCAACGGAGCGGCCCCAGAGACCGATCAGCAGGATGGTCGTGGACAGCCCGAACAGCCACAGCGCGACTGCGAGGCTGATGGTTCGGCTGCGTCGTCGGATCGTGGCAGCGGGAGGCAGATGCATCGGCAAAGGTGGGGGGACGGGTACAGGTGCGAGGAGCTACAACGCTCGCGCCCCCCGGTTGGGTTCCCGAGCCGAAGGCCCGTCGATCCCACCGCATTCGTCCCCGTGCACTGCGCCCTTGCTACGTTGGCGCCGACGGCGGGTGAAGCGAGGAGACCATGAAGATCGGGTACGCCGGGATGGGGATCATGGGTCGTGGCATGGCCGCGTGCCTCCAGCGAGCCGGCCACGATGTCGTGGTCTGGAACCGCACGGTGGAGCGCACTGCCGAGCTCTTCGAAGCGGGCGCCGCGGTAGCCAAAACGCCGCGTGAGCTGGCCGCAGCATGCGACATCGTCATGATCTGCGTCTCCGACACACCGGACGTCGAGGCAGTGGTGTTCGGTGATGACGGGCTGATCCACGGCCTCAGTACAGGGAAGCTCGTTGTCGACCACTCGACGATCAGCGCCTCGGCAACGCAACGATTCGCTGCAGCCGTTGCCGACGTCGGCGCAGCCTGGGTCGATGCCCCAGTGAGTGGAGGTAGCGAAGGAGCGGCCAACGGCACCCTGGCGATCATGGTCGGGGGCGACACCGGTGACGTCGAACGGGCGCTCCCCTACATGGAGGCCTACGGGAAGACCATCACGCATGTCGGTCCGATCGGCGCCGGGCAGCTCGTCAAGCTCGTGAACCAGGTCCTCGTCGTCGTTACGGCCCTCGGCGTATCTGAGGCGCTGATGCTGGCCGAGGCGGGAGGCCTCGACGTCTCGACCACGATCAACGCCGTCAAGGACGGTGCGGCCGGATCGTGGATGTTGTCGAACCGCGGACCGCAGATCGCCTTGCGGGATTGGTCTCCGGGGTTCACGATCGACCTACAGCAGAAGGATCTCCGGCTCGTGCTCGAGGCGGGTGACGAGCTGGGCGTCCCGCTCGCAGGGACGAGCCTCGTCTTCCAGCTCTACCGTGCCCTGCAACGCCAGGGACTCGGCGACGATGGGAACCATGCGCTGATCAAGGCGCTCGAGCAGCTCGCCGGTTTCGAGGTGGGATCCGCGGCAGACTGATCGACGAGTGCTGACCCCCCTACCCCCAGGCCTCCGGCCTGGCGGTACTTTCCCCCCTCCGGGGGGACTGTTCGTGCGTTGCGGTGGTCGTCCGCTGGAATCCCCCGCCCTTGTAGGGCGGGGACAGGCTGCGGAGCAGCCAGGGGCGGGTTTCCACCGTTTGGCGCACCCTCGCGGAGCCCCTCGAATGACGTGATGAACGGGCACCACTGTGGTCGCGCACCACAGTTGACACCCTCCCCGCCCTCGACTTCGTCGAGGCCACCCCTCCCTGAAAGGGAGGTGGATCTCAGTACCGCGACGGCGAAGCCGTCGCTCAGTACTCCGCGTTTCTTGGGGTTCTGGGGAACGGGATGACGTCGCGGATGTTCTGCATGCCGGTGCAGAACTGGACGACTCGTTCCAGGCCGAGACCGAAGCCGGCGTGGGGAACGCTGCCGAAGCGGCGAAGGTCGAGGTACCACCAATAGTGGTCCTCATCCATGCCTTTGATGCGCATCGAGTCGGCGAGCACGTCGAGCCGCTCTTCTCGCTGGCTGCCGCCGATGATCTCGCCGACGCCGGGGACCAGCACGTCCATCGCAGCAACCGTCTTCCCATCGTCGTTGCGGCGCATGTAGAACGCCTTGAAGTCGAACGGGAAGTCGGTCACGGTCACCGGCCGGTTGAAGACCTTCTCGGTCAGATACCGCTCGTGCTCGGACTGGAGATCGGCTCCCCAGCGAACCGGGTATTCGAACGACTCCCCCGACTCCTCGAGCAGCTCGACGGCCTTCGTGTACGTGATGCGCTCGAACTCGCTATCGGCAACGGCGGTGAGCTGATCGATGATGCCCTCTTCGACCCACTTGTTGAAGAACTCGAGGTCGTCACCACAGTGGTCGAGCACGTAGCGCACGAGGTACTGCACGTAGTCCTCAGCTAGATCGGCGTTGTCGTTGAGATCGGCGAAGGCCATCTCGGGTTCGATCATCCAGAACTCGGCGAGGTGCCGCCGGGTGTTGGAGTTCTCAGCGCGAAACGTCGGCCCGAACGTGTAGACCCGATCGAGCGCAAGCGCATACGTCTCGGCGTTCAACTGACCGCTGACCGTGAGAAACGTGGGTCGTCCGAAGAAGTCCTGCCCGTAATCGATGCCCTCGTCGTTGCGGGGCGGCGCTTCGGGATTCAGCGTCGAGACCCGGAACATCTCCCCGGCCCCTTCGGCGTCGCTCGCCGTGATGATCGGGGCGTGCAGATAGAGGAAATCCCGATCCTGATAGAAGCGGTGGGTCGCATAGGAAAGAGCATTGCGCACTCGAGCAACAGCACCGAGGGCGTTGGTACGCGCTCGCAAGTGGGCGATGTCCCGCAGAGCCTCGAACGACATCCGCTTCTTCTGGAGCGGGTAGCGCTCCGGATCGGCGAACCCGATCGCCTCGACTTCCGTTGCCTTGATCTCGACCCGCTGTCCCTTGCCGGGTGATTCAGTGAGCACCCCGGTGATCCGGGCGGCGCTACCAATGGTCAGCCGCAGCACATCGGACTCATAGTTGGGGAGATCGCCGTCCGCGATGATCTGGATCCCGCTGAAGCCGGAGCCGTCGTACAACTCGATGAACGAGAAGCCACCCTTGGAGTCGCGCCGAGTCCTGACCCAGCCGGCGACCGTGACTTCGGCGCCGTAGTCCTCACGCTCCAACACGTACTTGATCAGCTGACGGCTCATACCTCTCCTCGTGCCGGCGCCACGATAGGCACGGCGGCATTGGAGAGGATCGTCGTCAGCTTCGACCGGCGTCGGTGTCGACGGTCGGCGGGCGGGATGGGGACTGCTCGACGGCAGCCGAGACCGCGGTACCCACTGCGGCCCGCTGTGCCTCGTCCCGGATCGGGTGACCATCGCGCCTGACGAGGAACGAATCGATCAACTCGTCGCCTCGCACATCGAGCTTTGCGTAGTGGATCTCGCAGCCCGCCTCCGTCAACGCTCCGACGATCTGCGCCAGGCGACCGATCCGGTCGGCACACCGGACTCTCACCACGGTGTGCCCAGTGGCCGGTTCGTCGGCCACGGTGACCCGGACGGGTACCGCCGGTCCACTTCGCCGGTAGGCACGTGCCCGCTCCGCAACCCGGTCGGCGAGATCGAGATCGCCGCTCAGTACCGCAGCCAGGTCGGCCCGAATCCGATCCCATCGCCGATCGGGGACGGTCCCATCGCCGGTATCGCCGGCGACCTGGAACGTGTCGACGACAATGCCGTCATCGCGAGTGAAGAGCCGTGCCTCGAAGACGTCGATGCCGTTCGCCGCAAATACCGACGCCACGGCGAACAGGAACCCGGCACGATCGTCGGCCACGACCACCACCCGATGCCCGGAACCGACGTCCTTCACGTGGATCTCGGCGCCTCCGCTCCATGTCTTCAATGCATCGAGGTGCCACGCAACATCTGCAGGACTGGTCGTTGCGGAGTACTCGTTCGGCATGGCGGCGAGGTGCTCCTCCACCATGCGGGGCTCGTGGTCCTCAGCGGCTGTGGTGAATGGTTCGAGGTCGGGTTCGTGCGCTGCGACCACGTCGCCGCCCGACTCCGCAGCTCCGAAGCGAGCGGCACACCGGATGTACAGGGTGCGCAACAGCGACGCCTTCCAATCCGTCCACATCGATGAACCGGTGGCCCGGGCGTCGGCAATCGTGAGAAGGTACAGCACCTGAAGGCGCCGCAGGGTTCCCACGGCGTCGATCACCTCGTCGATCACCTCATCCCGACCGATGTCGCGCCGGAACGCCACATCGGCGAGCAGGAGATGGTGCCGCACGGCATGGGCAACTGCTGCGGTGGTCGCCGGCCCGAACCCAGCGCGACGACAGAAGGAGACGGTGAGGTCGGCGCCGATCTTGGCGTGGTCTCCCCCGCGCCGTTTGCCGATGTCATGAAAGAACGCCGCGAGGTACAACTCCTCCGGCGAGCCAATCTCTTCGGCGATCGAGCGAGCCAGGTCATCTCCGGATCGAAGCAGCGTTCCCATCTCATCCGTACATCGCCAGAGATGGCTATCGACGGGATGATCGTGGAACGGGGCGAGTTGCGGCGCACCTCGGATCAATACCCACTCGGGGAATACCCGGTCCACCCAACCGAGTCGATCGAGCATCGAGAAGGCCGATCGACCCCGTTCTCCCGAGCCGATCAGCTGGACGAACGCGGCGCGATCGGCTGCGTGCCACGAGGCGTCACTCGATTCGACGACTTCGATCTCGGATCGAGTGAACCGGAGGGCTCCGGGTCGTCCCGCAGCGGCGACGGCCACCGTGAGCGCGCTGTTTGCGTCCGAGACCTGCACCTCGCTGCGGAATCGTGACTTGATGGTGCCCGCAAGACGCTTGCGGAAGGATCCCAGCGGATCTCCCGTCGTCGCCTGCAGATCCGGCCACGCCCGATCGGCGAGCCGATCTCCCTCGTGGAGTGCCTTGACGAGCATGCCGGCGACGATCTCGGGGTGTTTGCCCATCCAGCGGGCGACGGGTTCACGCAGACCCACGGAAAAGGTGTCGTGCGCTCGGCCGTTGACCGCGTGCAGTGCGTTGCGGATCGTGAGCAACGTGGCGAATGCCTCGGTCTCACCTTCGCCGATCGGCGTCGGCTCGATCCCCAGCAAAGCCGCTCGGCGCCGCTCCCACTTCAGGCCTTGAAAGGTCCGCAGGCCGCCCCTGCCTTCTTTGAGATTCGCTGCCATGACCGGATACGGCTCGAGATCGCGGCGTTCTCGCTCCGCAGCACCCAGGAGGGGGGCTAGCGGCTTGCCGGCAACGACCTTGGCCAACCTGACGGCCAGCTCTGAGTACAGGTCGGCTTCTCCGGCGACCAGGCGGGCCGACAGGAGCGACGTCAGCGTGTCGAACCGTTGCCGTGCCGCGTCGATCGCCTCGGGTACCGTCCGCACCGAGTGCCCGACCTTCAAGCCTGCGTCCCATAGGGGTCGGAAGACCTCCGCAGCTGCGTCCTCGACGTCGCCCCCAGCGTGCAGAAGCATCAGATCCACATCGGAATGGAGGCATTGCTCGCGGCGCCCGTACCCGCCGAGGGCAACGAGTGCGAACGGAACATCCTGCGGGGCCTCCGTGTACAGCTCGACCACGACCCGATCGAGCGTGTCGGTCAGGGCATCACAGAGCGTGGGGCCCCCGTCCCCGAATCGTTCGGCCTGCGCAGCGTCGCGGAACTCGAGGAACTGCCCGACGGGCGACACCGGCGTGCTCAGACTGCGTCGCTCCCACGCTCGCCGGTGCGGATCCGCAGCACGTCGTCGACCGGCAGGACGGCGATCTTGCCGTCGCCGATTTCGCCGGTGTGCGCGGCCGACGCAATGGCATCGACTGCCGGCGCAACAAGCACGTCGTCGATCAGCACCTCGACACGGACCTTGGGGATGAAGTCGACCTCGTACTCGGCGCCGCGGTAGACCTCAGTCTGACCCGCTTGGCGGCCAAATCCGGAGACGTCGCTGATCGACATGCCGGTGACCCCGACCGCCTTCAACGCGTCCTTGACATCGTCGACCTTGAACGGCTTGATGAACGCAACGATGAGCTTCATGGCGATCGATCTCCTTATCGAGCGTCGGTGAGAACGTAGCCGCGCTCCTCGTGCACCGAGATGTCGAGGCCTTCGGACTCCTGTTGATCGGAAACCCTCAGCCCGACCGTAGCGTCAACGGCCTTGGCAATCAGCCACGTCATGGCGAAGCTGAAGGCGAGAACGGCCACCACGCCGACGAACTGGTACCACAGCGTCGAGATCTCCCCGAAGATCGCTCCGTCGACTCCGCCGACGCTCGCTTGCGCCAGGAACCCGAGCAACAACGATCCGACGATCCCGCCGACCAGGTGGACTCCGACGACGTCGAGCGAATCGTCGTAGCCAAACCGGAACTTCAGCGAGACGGCGAAGTAGCAGACGATGCCGGCGAGGAGCCCGAACACGAAGGCAGCTGCCGGGCCGACGAAACCAGCAGCCGGTGTGATGGCGACGAGGCCGGCGACCGCTCCCGAAGCCGCACCGAGCATGGTGGGCGCACCGGTCTTGCGCCACTCGGCGGCGACCCATCCGAGGGCACCGAGCGAGGCGCCGATTTGGGTGGTGACCATGGCGTTGATTGCGGCACCATCGGCGGCAAAGGCTGACCCGGCGTTGAAGCCGAACCAACCGAACCAGAGAATGCCCGTTCCAATCAAGGTGAGCGGCAGGGAGTGCGGACGGAACGCTTCAGTGGGGAACCCCTTGCGGGGTCCGAGCACGAGCACGAGTGCCAGCGCTGCGATTCCGGCGTTGATGTGAACCACGAGACCGCCGGCGAAGTCGATGGCCCCGAGGTCGGTCAGCCATCCCTCCCAGGCCCAGTGCGCAACGACCGGGTACACGATGAGGGCCCACAAGGCAGTGAACATGACCCATGCCGAGAACTTCATGCGTCCGGCGACGGCCCCTGAGATGAGCGCCGGGGTGATGATGGCGAACGTCATCTGGAACATCGCAAAGAGCAGTTCCTCACCGCTCAGGCCGGCTAGGCCGACATCTTCGATGCTGCCGATGATGCCCCCACCGGAACCGCCGAAGGCGAACGTGTAACCGACGGCGACCCAGATCACCGTGACGATCGCAATGGTGAAGAAGTTCATCATCAGCATGTTGAGAACGTTCTTCGCTCTCCCCATCCCGCCGTAGAACAGGGCGAGTCCCGGCGTCATGAACAGCACGAGTGCCGAGCTGACCAAGATCCAGGCAATGTCGCCTGCAGCCATGGTTTCCTCCCAACGAGTGAGACGGCGACAGCCTGTCATGCGCACATTTCGACGGTGTTTCGCCCGGGTGACAGTTGCGTTGCCCGACTGCGGGCGCTGGCTCTGCGAATCAGGTCCCGAGCGCGCGATCGATCAGGTCGTCGACGGCCGCGAGGCGCGCCTCGTCCCAATCGGTGAAGTCGATCGTTCGGGTCTGGCCGGAGCCCCGGAGGAATGGAGCGTCACCGAGCAGGTGACCATGCTCGAAGAGCACCTGAACGTGATCGCGGCGTGGGAACACACCGACGACGTAGCCGGCATCGGCATGGTGGAATCCGACTCCGTGCCACCCGGGCCACACCCGCGTGTCGACCCAATCCGCAGCGTCGGCGAGGTGTATCAGCAGTCGCGATGCCAGGTCGGCTACGTCCTCACTGTGCTCGGCGAGCAACTCATCGATCGTCATGCCGGGAGTGTGCCAGGTCGCCAGATGTTCTGCGCTCGTCGAGCTCAGACCGCCGCCCCATGCAGCTGCTTGCCCATGACCCGATACGGACCGAGACCGGACGGGGAGTAGAAGTCCCGGTGGACGGTGGTCCAGCCATGGGCTTCGTAGAAGGTCCGGGCGGGGACGTTGGTCTCGATGACGGTGAGGATCCCCCGATCGTGCGGGAGGTCGGCGAAGAGCACCTCGTAGACGTCGGTGGCGACACCGCGACGCCGCATGTCGGGAACCACGCCGAACTGAGCGAACTCGAAGTGCCCACCCAGCCACTCGTTCGAGACCCCTGGATCCATGGCGGCGGCGAGGCTGTCGGTCCAGATCTGGCCCGCCAGGCCGGTGAAGCCCAAACCGAAGCCGAGAACCCGATCGTCGTCGTCATCGAACGCAGCGGCGAGGCGGAAACCGTCGCGCCGGCTGTACCCGATGAGCTCGAGGGAATACCCGTAGCCTTCATCAGCCGCCATGGCGTACATCGCGCGGTACGCCGTGATGATCTCGGGGAGCCGCGCATCGACCTCGGGCACGTCGAGCAGCCTGGCAGCCATCGTGAGCCTCCACCGAGACGTCGTTGCGAGATCCAATGTACGCCGACCGGACATCGACCGACAGCGCGCCGGTATCGTCCCCGGCACTGTGACGAGCCTTCGCGAACGAGCCATCCGATTCCTCGACCGGGCGTATCCACTCGTGGCGAGCGAGGACGACACCGAGCGCGACCGGATCGCCAAGTCGTTGACCGTCGTCCTCGGCACGGGTGGCGTCCTCATGACATCGATGACGGCCACGATGGCGCTGCTCGTCGGAGTGCCTACCCCGTTCGTGATCGCGTTGTACGCCTATGCAGCCCTCCTCCTGGTCACCGTCGGGGTGTTCGTGTTGGTGAAGCAGGGCATGGGCACCGCCATCGCGGTGATGATGGGCGGCAACCTCGTGGTCTCCTGGTTCGGTACGTGGTACCAGGGTGGCGCTGCGGAGTCCGGGGCGAATGTGCTGTGGGGCATCCTCGCCCCGATCGTGGCGTTGCTGGCATTCGGCCGGCGGATCGGACTGTGGTGGTTCGCGGTCTATCTCGCGACACTCTCGTGGGCAATCTTCCTCCCGCGTGCCGGCGCACCCGAGCCATCGGAGAGCCTCGTAGTCGGCAACTTCGCCATCGTGCTGCTCGGCGTGACAACCTTCCTGTTCTTCCTCTTCATGTACTTCGTGCGCGAACGAGACCGCGCTCAGGACGATGCTGATCGGGAACGCGCCCGCTCCGATGCCCTACTCCTCAACATCCTCCCAGACGAGATCGTCGCCAGGCTGAAGGATGGCGAACGGGTCATCGCCGACCGATTCGACGAAGCGACCGTGCTGTTCGCCGACATCGCCGACTTCACACCGATGTCCGCGACAATGGAGCCGGACGAGCTCGTCGAGCTGCTCAACGAGGTCTTCACCGAGTTCGATACGCTCGCCAACCGATACGGCGTCGAGAAAATCAAGACCATCGGCGATGCCTACATGGTGGCGGCCGGTGTGCCGACTCCCCGGCCCGACCACGCCGAGGTGCTCACCGAGATGGCGCTCGAGATCAACGCACTCATGGCTTCTCGCCAATTCCTCGGACGGAACATCACCTTCCGAATCGGGATCAACAGCGGTCCGGTCGTGGCAGGCGTGATCGGCGAGCAGAAGTTCATCTACGACCTGTGGGGCGACGCTGTGAACGTCGCCAGCCGTATGGAATCCCATGGTCAGGCGGGCCGTATCCAGATCACCGGGAGCACCCGGGACAGGCTCGACGACCGCTACGAGATCGTTCCCGGCGGCACCGTCGACGTCAAAGGCAAGGGACCGACTGCGGTCTTCTTCGTCGAGGGTCGCTCGGAGTCCTGAGGACTGCTCATCCCCTGCGATTGCGCCCCTCAACTGGGCCGCGCCGTTGCCGACAGGGACATCGAGCGGAACACCGCTCACTGCCACAACTGACGGTGACCACAGATGAGCATGACCGACTTCGACCTGTCGAGCGGGGCCGACGGCCCCGACGGTGCCGTGCCGGAAACGCCGGCGATCGACCTCGATGGTGACCTCGTCGGTGCAGACCTCGCCGGCGCCGACCTACGCGGCGCCAACCTGTCCGGAAAGGACCTCACCGGCGCCGACCTCACCGGCGCCGACCTGCGCGAGGCCAAGATGATCGGCACCTGCCTCAAGGACGCTCACCTCAACGAAGCGAAGCTCGAGACCGCTCAGGTGCTCGGCGCCGATTTCACTGGGGCCGACCTCACCAGCATCGATGCCTACAGCGTTGTGTTCGGACAATGCCACTTTGAGAACGCCGTCCTGTTCGATGCACACCTCGATGATGCAACCTTCTCCAGGGCGACGCTGGCCCATGCCGATCTGCGCAGCGCCAACCTCACGGGGGCTCGCTTCCGGGACGCCGACCTCGACCACGCCGACTTCTCCGAAGCGACGCTCGTCAACGCCGACCTCTCCGGCTCCGACGTCTCCCACGCGATCTTCCGCAACGCCGACCTCTCCCAGGCTCGTCTGCGAGGCGTCACCGGCTATTCGACCGCCGACTGGATCGGGATCGAGATGATCGACGCAAGCTTCGCCGGTGCCTACATCATGCGGCGGGAGATCATGGACCAGAACTTCCTGTGGGAGTTCCAGCACAAGAGCCGCCTCCACTCCACGATCTACTGGATCTGGAAAGTCACCTCGGACTGCGGTCGCAGCTTCATGCGCTGGGTCCTGTGGACCGCGCTGCTGGCCGTGCTCTTCGCCGGCGTCTACACCTTCGTCGACATCGACTACGGCGACTACGAGACGGCGTTGTCACCGCTGTACTACAGCGTTGTCACGATGACGACGCTCGGCTACGGCGACGCCCTCCCGGCGTCGACGGCTGCACAGATCACCGCGATCGTCCAGGTTGTGATCGGATACCTGATGCTGGGCGGCGTCCTGAGCATCTTCGCCACCAAGATGGGACGGCGGGCGGAATGAAGGAGAAGACATGCTGAAACTGCGGAAGTCCCGCACCGAGGACCGCAGCGCCGAGCTGCGGAAGGTACTCGGCGGCGTCGAGCTGCCGGCGATCCCCGAGCTGGTGACGATGGCAATCGAACAGGTCTCGGCGCCGGAGTGCGACCTCAAGGAGGTCGCCGAGACGATCGCACTCGACCCCGGCACGTCGGCGCGACTCCTCACCATCGTGAACTCCGCTGCGTATGCGCCCCGCAATCCGGTGGTCGGCGTGCACCAGGCCGTGACGATGTTCGGCAAGAACCGACTCGAGTCGATGCTGATCTCCCTGGCCGTGAGCAACGCCGTTGCGAAGACCCGCGTCCCCGGCTTCAACATGAACGAGTTCTGGCAGGTTGCGGCGTGGCGCGCAGCTGCGGCCGCAGCGCTGTCGCGCAAAGTCGACCGTGCCGGCGCCAGCGTGAACTTCTCTGCTGCGCTCCTCGAGGACGTTGCCGTCCCACTGCTCGTCGTGAACGTTCCGGGCTACCCCACCGTGCTGGAACGCTGGAAGGCGGGCGAGGGTTCGCTCGCCGACCTCGAAGAGGCAACGTTCGGCTGGACCCACACCCAGGTCGCCGGTTGGCTGTTCGACGAGTGGGGATTCCCCCAGGCACTGGCCGACGCCGTCACCGAGACCGGCCGCCCGGAGGACGGGCACGTTCAGTACGCCGTGGTGCGCATCGCCACGTCGCTCAGCGAACCCCGTCCCAAGGACGAGATCATCGAGACGACGAGCGGACGCATCGCCTCGGTGTTCGGCCTCGATGAAGACGAGTCGGTCGAGCTGCTCCAGACCGCGTACACCGACGGCTCCCAGCTGGCGCGCACCCTCTCGTAGCCGTCGAGTCGTCAGAAACGCGCCGAGGGCCGGCCCCCAGGACCGACCCTCGAGCTCCGCACACCACACTCAAGCCTTGCGATTCGCCCTTGCGTAACGCCTCACGGCCAGCGGAGCGAAGACGGCAATGATGATCACGACCCAGAGCAGGGTGTACAGCACCGGGTTGGCCAGCGACCACACCGTTGGGTCCGGCGTGCCCGCCGGGATGTTGCCGAACAACTCCCGCGCCGCCTGCGTGACCGCCGACACCGGGTTCCACTCGGCGAAGATCCGCAGCGGCGTCACCAGATTGTCGGATGGAACGAACGTGTTGGCCACGAAGGTCATCGGAAAGATGACCATCATCGACGCGTTGTTGATGACCTCGACACTCGGGACGATCAGGCCTATGTAGGCCATGATCCATGAGAGCGCGTAGCCGAACAACAGCAGCAGGGCGAAGCCCAGGATTGCCTCGGCCGGCCCGTTGTGGAACCGCCAGCCCATCAAGAAGCCCGTTGCCGCCATGATCACGAGCGAAAGCACGTTGTAGATCACGTCGCTGGCCGTACGGCCGAACACCACCGCCGACCGAGACATCGGCAACGACCGGAACCGGTCGATGATGCCCTTCTGCATGTCGTCAGCGAGCCCAGCACCGGTGAACGTGGCCCCGAACGTGAGAGTCATCGCGAAGACCCCGCTGATCAGGAACTCCCGATAGGAGCTGCCCGGGATGTCGATGGCGCTGCCGAACACGTACGAGAAGAGCAGCACGATCAGGATTGGCGAGATCAGCACCGAGACGAGGATCTCGGGCACCCGGCGAATCTTGATGACGTTGCGACGAGCGATGGCCGCACCGTCCGAGACTGCGAAGGCGAGCCGTTGCATCATGCCGCCACGTCCTCGAGCTCGGCACCGGCTCGGTCGGAAGTGCCACGATCGACACCGTGCCCGGTCAGCGTGAGGAACACGTCGTCGAGCGTCGGCCGTCGCAGACTCACGTCGGTCAACCGGATGCCTGCGCCGTCCAGCGCACGGAGTGCCGCCGTGAACGTGTCGGCGCCTCCGGTGATCGGCACCGTCATGTTGCCGCCCTCGGCGTAGACCGAGCCGACCGAGAACCGCGCCATGATCCGCTGGGCGACGTTGACGTCGCTGTCCGGGTGGAGCACGAGCTCGATACGGTCTCCGCCGATCATCGCCTTCAGCTGGTCGGCGGTGCCGTGAGCGATCTCACGGCCGTGGTCGATGACCACGATGTCGTCGGCGAGCTGGTCGGCTTCCTCCATGTACTGCGTGGTCAGCAGCAGGGTCGTGCCGCGGCCCACCAGGTCCCGGATCACGTCCCACAGCTCGTTCCGGCTCCTCGGATCGAGGCCGGTGGTGGGCTCATCGAGGAAGAGCACCGGCGGTTCCGCAACCAGGGCGCCGGCGAGGTCGAGGCGCCGTCGCATTCCGCCGGAGTAGGTGTTGACCGGCCGATCCGCGGCCTCCGTGAGGCTGAATCGTTCGAGCAGCTCACGGGCCCGCACCGCCGAGCGGCTGCGACCCAGGTGATAGAGCCGACCGATCATGTCGAGGTTCTCGAACCCGGTCAGCGTTTCGTCGACGGCCGCATATTGGCCCGACAACCCAATACGTCGGCGCACGTCCTCGGGCGCATCGATGACATCGGCCCCGGCGATCGTGGCGGTGCCTGCATCCGGAACGAGCAACGTAGTGAGCACGCTCACGGCGGTGGTTTTTCCGGCCCCGTTGGGTCCGAGCAGGGCGAGCACCGTTCCCTGCGGAACGGTGAGATCGAGACCGGCGAGGGCCTGCACCTCGCCGTACCGTTTGGCGAGGCCGCGAGCCTCGATGATCTGTCCGTCGGCTGCAGTGGCCGACATGGTCCTTCGTTTCATGGTGGATCAGGTCCCCTCCCCGAGCTACGTACGCCGTATGCATACGTTGTAAGTGTACGCCGTAAGGTAGTACGTACGGTGTAAGCGTGTCAAGGGGTTTCGACGACGAGAAGGGATCGGTGGCTCGGGGAGCGGAGGTCCCAGGTCCCACGTCTCACGTCTCAGGTCCGAGGAAAACGTTGCGATGCCCTGTCTTGGGACTTGCGACTTGGGACTTGCGACCCGACCTCAGCTGTCGCAGAGGTCGGTCGGCCGCGTCCCTACCCCTCCTGCTCCGCCAGGTGAAGCCTCTCTATCCCGTCCAGGATGAGGTCGATGGTGAAGCGGAACTCGAAGTTGCTATCGCAGCCGGCGCCGACAATCTCGTCACCTTCGTGCAGAAGCGCTTCGGTGAGGGCCCGGATGTTGGGGAACTGGGTGAGTTGCTGCATCATTGCGGCCGCCGCAGCCGGGTCTTGTTCGGCGTCCGAGTCGTCGAACAGCTCCTGGGTGAAGCCGAGCAGACGACTCCCGATGGCATGCATCGCGTGGTGGGTCAGGTCGATCGAAACGCCGCCCTCCCGGAAGAACCCGATGATCGAGTCCATATAACGCATCATCGTCGGGGTCATCACGGGCCGAGACTCGAGTACCTCGGGAACCCACTGATGCCGGATGACGACCTCGCGGGCGGCGAGCATTCTCGTCCGCATCGCCGTCTTCCAGTGCCCCTCCATCGGCGTGAGCTCGATCTCGCCCAGGATGGTGTCGACCATGCCGTCGAGGAGGTCACCCTTGTTCTTGACGTGGTTGTACAGCGACATCGCCTCGACGCCGAGCTCCTGACCGAGCTTGCGCATACTGACCGCATCGATGCCGTCCCGATCGGCGAGAGCGACGGCTGCCTCGAGGACGCGCGTTCGATTCAGCGGAATCCTCGGAGCCTCAGGTGCATCGGTCTGCGTCGCCATCGAATGCCACCGCCTTTCACGGACATTGTAAGCGTACAGGGTAAGTAGCTTCCGGACCCCAGCCTCCAGCGTCCAGAGCCCGATCGCCAAGCGCTGCGCCCCGGCTGGAGTTTCGGGCTATGCCCGAAATCTCCACTCTTTCTTGGGGTCGGCTCCGCCGATCCCAAGAAAGACGTTGACAAACATACGCTGTAAGTGCTACTACTTACAGTATACGCTTACACCGTATGTTTCAAGGGGTAGACGATGGAAGGCTTCATCTACGAGTTGGCGAGCAGCGCCGGGCAGGCGCTCATGCGTCCCTGGCTGCTCGTGATCGCGGGCATCGCTGTGATCGCCGTATTGAGCGGCGCCGCAGGGAGAATCGTCATCGCCGTCGAGAACCGCCTTGCCGCTCCCCCGCCCCGCCGGACCGACATCCGGTTGGGCTCCAGCGATCCAACCCGAGGAGAATGAACATGACCACGACACAGGGGACCAAGATGCGAGCGCTTGTGCAGGACAAGTACGGATCGACCGACGTCCTGCAGATGGCAGACATCGCCATGCCCGAGATCAAGGACGAGCAGGTCCTGATCCGGGTGCGTGCCGCGTCCGTCAATCCACTCGACTGGCACATCATGCGCGGCAGCCCCTTCTTCATTCGCTTGATGGGCGGGATCCGGAGGCCGAAGCAGCCGACTCGCGGCGTGGACCTTGCAGGAGTCGTCGAGGCCGTCGGAAGCAAAGTCACCCAGTTCGAGCCTGGCGATCGAGTCTTCGGCACGGCTCCCGGCGCCTTGGCGGAGTACGCCGCAGCGTCCCAGGACAGGATCATCCGCATCCCCGACGGCGTGGAATTCGATGTCGCAGCATCGCTCCCGGTGGCCGGGATCACCGCGCTCCAGGGGCTGCGTGACCTCGGGCAGATCAAACCCGGCCAGAAGGTGCTCGTCATCGGGGCCTCCGGAGGCGTCGGGACGTTCGCCGTCCAACTCGCCAAACACTTCGGTGCAGAAGTCACCGGCGTGTGCAGTACTCGCAACGCCGACCTCGTGCGCTCGATCGGGGCCGATCACGTGGTCGACTACTCATCAACCGACATCCTCGAGAGCGCCGAGCGGTACGACGTCGTCTTTCAACTCGCCGGCACGACGTCGCCGCTGAAGCTGCGCCGCATCCTCACCGAGACCGGCGCCCTTGTGCTCAGCAGCGGGATGGGACGATTCAGCGGCATCGACCGCATCGTGAAAGCGCTCGCCGCTCGCCCGTTCGTGAAGCAGCGGATGCTCACGTGGGTCGCCAATGAAAACGCAACCGATCTGCAGGTCCTCGCCGGCCTCCTGGAGTCCGGTGAGTTGAGGCCGGTCATCGACCGTCACTACCCGCTCGACGAATCCGCCGAAGCGCTGCACTACGTCGAGGAAGGACACACCCGGGGGAAGGTCGTCGTCACCGTCTCGTAGCCGGACCCGCCAACCCAACGACCGCATCAACTGGAGGACATCATGCCGCTGCCACGGTGGCTCGCAACGATCAACAAGCACACGTTCAACAAGATGGAGATTCGAAAGGGATCTCGTCCGGTCCTGATCCATGTCGGCCGGTCCAGCGGCAAACGGTACGAGACGCCGTTGGATGCGCACCCCGTCGACAACGGGTACCTGTTCATCATGAACTACGGCACCCGCTCCGATTGGTGCCGCAACATCCTCGCCGCCGGCTCAGCAACGCTCCGCCTCGAAGGCAAGGAAGTCGCCCTCAGCGCACCCCGAGTCGTCGACACGGCCGAGGCCTATCAGCTGCTGCCGGCCGACTTCAAGGCGCCACCCAACTGGGTCGGCGTCGAGGAGTGCCTTCGCATGGATCTCGCGGCGTAGCAAGTCCCCACCACGACAGAAAGACGCCCCGGGAATACCCGGGGCGTCTGGTGTTGAGGACCAAACAACCGACGGCCGATCGGAGGCACTCGGCTCACTCGATCCTGGTCATCACACGAACCGCGATGCCGCCCTCCTCGGTCGCGAACTGGACGAAGTAGATCTCGCCGTTTGGCCCCAGCGCCAAGCTGTCCGGCGTGTTGACCGACGCCTCAGGCCCCGGACCGTCCAGCAGCCCGACGAGACCATTCCCGGCCACAGTGGTCACGGCTTCGCTCGCGATGTCGTAGCGGTAGATCCAACTCTCTCCCCAAGCAGAGACGTAGAGGGAACCCTCGAAATAGACCATGCCAACGGGAGCGCCCTCAAATCGTTCGACGAATGTGAGCTCGCCGGAGGACTCGACCAGATAGAGCCGCCCGTTGTTGAGGCTGACCACGTAGAGGTTCCCGTCGTCGTCGAATGCCATATGGGTCGGCTCGGACAAAACGGGATCCTGAGCCAGTA
>JASJAX010000047.1 GCA_030066755.1 Acidimicrobiia bacterium | reverse complement strand
GCCGAGCACGCGCTTCGCGCAGTGGAGGACGGGTTCACCACGCTGAAACTGAAGGTGGGCGACGACGACGAGGTCGACCGGGTCGCCGCCGTACGCGCCGCAGTGGGCGATGAGATCGCCATCCGGCTCGATGCCAACGGGCTGTGGCCGGTGGAGCAGGCGCGTGATCGCGTCCAACGCCTGGCACGATTCGATCCCGAATACATCGAGGAGCCGGTCTACGGGCTCGAGCGAATGGCGCAGCTCCGACCCGACGTCACTGTGAAGATCGCGGCCGATGAGTCGGTTCGCAGCATCGAGGACGCCCAGCGGCTCGCCACCCTCGAAGCCGCCGACGTCCTGGTCGTGAAGGTGCAAGCGTGTGGTGGCGCGTTGGCGGCCATCCGCTGGGCGCAGCTCGCCGAGGTGCCGACCGTCGTCACGTCGATGATCGAGACCTCGGTGGGTCTCGCCGCGGGCATTGCCGCCGCCGCTGCGATGCCGGAGCTTCCCTACGCGTGTGGGTTGGCGACCGGCGCCCTGCTCGGTGGCGATGTGGTAGCCGACCCGTTGCTTCCGGAAGGCGGCATGGTTGCCGTTCGCCGGCCTGAGCCCGACGAGGCGCTGCTCGAGCGTTATTCCGTCGAGGTGCCGAAGTGAGTCTCGGCGAACTCGACGACCACGGTTGCCACGGCGCCCGGCCACTCGATGGTGACGGCATGGCTGCAGTCGGGGATGATCTCGACGGTGGCGTTCATGCCGATCTCCGAGAGCATCTCGGTGGCGATCCCGACGTACTTGGGGTCACGCTCACCCGCGACGAGAGCGACTGGCATGTCCAGCTCCGCCAGCCGGTCCCACAACGGCGCCTGGATACCCTGGCTCAGACGGCGCAGCTGCGAGGCGATGGCCGGCGCCGTCGTGAGTCGGTGCCGGCGGGCCTGGATGAGGTCGATGCCCTCGAAGATGGGTTGGCCGAGCCACTCGTCGAGGAACGTCTCCCGGCCGTTGGCTTCGATCCGGTCGGCGAGGGCGAGGTCGTCGAGATACCGTCGCCGCCGTCGGGCGTGGTTCGCGATCCCGGGGCTCGCCGAGATCAGCACGAGACCGTCGACGAGATCCGGCCGATCGAGCGCGAGCTGCACGGCAAGGCGTCCGCCCATCGAGTAGCCGACGTAGATGCCTCTTCCGCTGGATTCGCCGATGGCGGCGGCCGTCGTGCGGAAGTCGCCATGCGAAGGGACCTCGACGGGCGCACACTTGAACGGCGGGTCGAGGATGTCCGTGATCGGCTTCCAGCTCTCGGCCGTCTGGGTGAAGCCCGGGATGAACGTCACCTGCATGGGAACATGTTGCTATGACCGACCCCTCCAGCGCCAGTTCGGGCCTCGTTGCCGCCATGGTCGACGAGTGGGTGCGCGCCGGCGTCACTCACGCGTTCGTATCGCCGGGGTCGCGGTCGACACCGCTGGCCCTCGCTGTGGCCCAGCGGATGAACGTCGAGGTGGTGCTGGACGAACGTTCGGCCGCGTTCCATGCGCTGGGATACGGGAAGGTGACGGGACGACCGGCGGTGCTCGTGTGCACCAGCGGGACGGCTGCAGCGAACTACTACCCCGCAGTGAAGGAGGCTGATCTGTCGAGCGTGCCCATGATCGTGTGCACCGCCGATCGTCCGCCCGAACTTCGTGACACCGGCGCTCCGCAAGCCATGGATCAGCAACAGCTGTACGGCTCGGCAGTGCGGTGGTTCGTCGACCCCGGTGTGCCGGCCGATCATCCGGGAGCCGGGAGCTTCTGGCGCTCGCTCGGAGCCCGCACCGTCGCCGAGGCGGCGGGGGCCGACCCGGGGCCGGTCCACCTCAACCTTCCGTTCCGCGAGCCGTTCCTCACCGATGCCGAGCCCGCGGACTACCCGGGCCGGGCCGATGGTGCACCGTGGACCCGGTTCTCCGACTCTGGTTCGCTGCGGGCCGATCCTGCCGACACGACGGCGTTCGTCGAGCGGATCAACGCCACCGAGCGCGGGCTGCTCCTGCTGGGACAGGACCCGGCGATCGATTTCGCCACCGTCGCCCGTTTCGAGGCGGCGACCGGCTGGCCGGTGCTGGCCGATCCGCTGTCCGGGATGCGAACCGTCGACAGCATCACCACGTACGACGCTCTCGCCCGGTGTGAGGACTGGATCGCTGCGCATCGGCCGGAGATGGTCGTTCGTCTCGGTAGGCCCTTGACGTCGAAGGCCGTCGGACTGTGGCTCGAATCCGATGTGCACCAGGTGATCGTGTCGCCACGGCGCACGTTTGTGGACCCTCACCGCACTGCGGCCGTGTCGATCGTTGCCGAGCCGCGATGGCTGCTGGGCAACGCGGCCGAGAACGTGCACCGCGGAGCTCATGACTGGATGGCCGAGTGGATGGTGGCCGAGGGCCGGGCACGATCGGCCATCGACACGACGCTGGATGCCGCCGCGGTCCTGACCGAGCCTCGAATCGCCCGGGACGTGGCTGCGGCGGCTCCCGAGGGCACTCGCATCTTGCTCGGTTCGTCGATGCCCGTTCGTGACGTCGAGTCGTTCGCTGCCGGCCGTCACGGAGTGGACTTCATGTCCAACCGCGGCGCCAACGGCATCGACGGCATGGTGTCGACGGCGATGGGCATGGCGATCGGATCGACCCGACCGACGATCGCGCTCATCGGCGACATCGGCTTCCTCCACGACACGAATGGGCTCCTGATGGCCGCTGATCGGGGTGTCGACGTGACCCTGGTCGTCGTCGACAACGACGGTGGCGGGATCTTCTCGTTCTTGCCGCAGGCCGGACACACCAGGTTCGAGCAGCTCTTCGGTACTCCCCACGGTGCCGACATCCCGGCCATCGCTGCCGCCCACGGTGTTCCCGTCGTCGCTCCGACGGAACCGGACGTCGTCGCAACGGCCGTCGAGGAGTCCGTCGCCGCAGGAGGCGTCCGTTTGATCCACCTCCGCACCGACCGCCACGCAAACGTCGACGTGCATCAGCAGATCTGGAACGCCGTACGCGAGGCAGTCGAGTAGCCGACGAGTTTGGGCAGCGCCCAAGCTCGAACGTGATAGCGGAGCCATCACGCAACGACTGACGACTGACGACTCGGCCCGAGTAGTCAGTCCGTCCCCCTACGCTCCTCCCATGCCCATCGCCGTCTCCCTCGACCGTTTTGAAGAACTCGTCGCTGAAGCGATCGACTTGATCCCCGACGAGCTGGCAACTCGGATCGAGAACGTGGCGATCGTCGTTCAGGATTGGGCCACGCCCTCGCAGCAGGCCGGTCATCGCGGGACGTTGCTCGGTCTGTACCAGGGCATCGACCTGACCCGGCGCAGCCCCATGTCGTACAACGCGGTGATGCCCGATCGCATCACGATCTTCCGCGGTCCCCACATGCGGATGGCGAACACCGAGGAGCAGCTCCGACGCCGGATCGCAACGACGGTCATCCACGAGATCGGCCACCACTTCGGGATCGACGACGCCCGGCTGCACGAGCTCGGGTGGGGATGACCGCGGCACATCCACTGCTGCAACGGCTCCATGAGCTGGCATTGCCGATGGGTGACTACGCCGTGTTCGGAAGTGGGCCGTTGCTCGTACGCGGCTTGATCGACGACGTTGGCGATCTGGATGTGCTCGTGCGAGGACCGGCCTGGACCGCCGCAGCGACCCACGGGCGGATCGTGCGGCTCGATGCCTATGACGTGGACGTTGTCGCGGTGGACGAGGGTGCGTTGACCTTCGGCCGGAGCTGGGGCATCGGGAGCTTCGATGTCGACGAGTTGATCGACACGGCCGACATCATCGACGGACTCCCGTACGTTGCGCTGCGACACGTGGTTGCGTACAAGCACATCGCCGATCGCCCGAAGGATCGCCGTCACCTCGATTCGCTGCGAGCCGCCGGTCTCCTCGAGCCGTGACTCGGACGGTTCAGACCGTCTCGAACGCTACGGCGATGCCCTGACCGACGCCGATGCACATCGTCGCCAGGGCGTGGCGGCCGCCCCGCCGTTGGAGTTCTCTCACGGCGGTGCCGGCGATGCGGGCGCCCGACGCACCGGTCGGGTGGCCGAGGGCGATGGCTCCACCGTTGGGGTTCACGTGCTCGGCGTCGTCGGCGAGTCCGAACTCACGGAGGCATAACAGTGCCTGACTGGCGAACGCCTCGTTCAGCTCGATCACGGAGAAGTCATCGATGCTGAGTCCGGTGCGATCGAGGAGCTTCTGCGTGGCCGGAATCGGGCCGGTCCCCATGATCCGTGGGGGCACGCCGGCCACGGCAGATCCGACAATCTGCGCCAGCGGGGTGAGCCCGAACTGTTCGACCGCAGTCTCGGACGCCACGAGCAGCGCAGCGGCTCCGTCGTTGATGCCCGACGAGTTGCCGGCCGTCACCGTCCCGCCGTCCTTGAACGCAGGACGGAGCTTCGACAGTGCATCCATCGTGGTGCCGGGCCGGGGGTGTTCGTCGGCGTCGACGACGTCAGGATCGGCGCGGCGTCGGGGAGCCGCCACGGCAACGATCTCCTCGGCCAGCCGGCCGGTCTCCGTCGCCGCAGCGGTGCGTGCCTGCGAGCGAACAGCGAAGGCGTCCTGATCCTCCCGGGCGACGTCGAACTCCTCAGCGACGTTTTCGGCGGTCATCCCCAATGAGTCGGTGTGGCCGAGCGCTTCCATCTTCGGGTTGACCAGGCGCCATCCGAGGGTCGTCGATGCGATCTCCGCCGTTGCGGCGTATGCGGTCTCCGCTTTCGGGATGACGTATGGGGCCCGGGACATCGACTCGACGCCGCCGGCAACGATCACGTCGGCATCGCCGAGCGCCACGGCTCGTCCGGCTTGCACGATCGCTTCCATGCCGCTGCCGCAGAGTCGGTTGATCGTCGTACCGGGTACTTCCACCGGGAGTCCCGCCAGCAGACCGGCCATACGAGCGACGTTGCGATTGTCCTCGCCCGCCTGGTTCGTACTGCCGTAGACGACGTCGTCCACGGACGAGGGATCGAGACCGGGATTGCGATCGAGCAGCGCCCGGATCGGGGCGGCGGCGAGATCATCGGTTCGGATCGAGGCCAGTCTCCCGCCGTAGCGGCCGAACGGGGTGCGGATGTAGTCGACGATGTAGGCAGGTCGGCTCACAGTGGATCCAGCTAGCGTCCGGTGAGCCTACCGGCGTCAGTCGATCTCCGGCGGGCGGTACACGACCACGGCACGCTTCGACTTGGCGACGACACCGGTCGCAACGCTCCCGGCCACCACCCGGCTCAACCCGGATCGTCCGTGCGTCGTCAAGACTGCGGTGCCCTCGTCGCCGACGAAGTCGACGATCGCGTCCGCCGGGTGCTCGTGATGCAGTACCTCGTACTCCACGTTGATGGTGTGCGCCTTCATGATCTTGCGAGCGAGGTTGTGGACGTAGTTGGTCTCGCCCGCGATGACGCCCGAACCCAGTTGCCGGGCCGCAGCAGCCTCGTCCTTCGGCGAGACGACCGTGACCAACCACATCGGCACGTCGAACTTCTTGGCGAGGCGTCCCCCGACCTCGATGCCCGCTTCCGAGAGTTTCGAACCGTCGACCGGGACGACCACCTTCTGTGTCGAGGCCCCCGGGTGGCGTTCCATCTCGGGACCGACGAGGACGAGCGGCCGACCAATGGTTCGGGTGACGCCCTCGGCGACCGAGCCGAAGTGTCCGTCGTGGAACCGGCGCGACGCTGCCGTGCCCATGCAGACGATCCCGGTTTCTCCGGCGGCGGCGACGATCGACTCGACCGGATCCTCCCCGAAGATCGTGCCCGTCGTGACGTCGTTGGCGTCGAGGTACGCCGCGGCGATCCGGTCCAGTTCCTGCTTGGCGGCTTCGGCCTCGTGGTCGTTCTCGACCCGGGTGAAGAGCTGCACGGGGAGGTCGAGCCGCGTGGCGAGGCGGCCGGCGACCGGTACGGCGCGGTGGCTGGTCTCCCGTTCGTCGATCGGGACCAGCAGGTGGGTCATTCCTGCAAAGTGTGGCATGGCGGGTGCTCTCTCCATCTGCTCCGGTGCGTGCACGATACTGCGGCGAGCCGGGAGCGCGCGGGTATCCAAGCGGTTGTTCTGCCGTCAGCATGCGGTGCGGTGCATACATCAGCTACCTGTCGAAAGACCTGGCCCGACGGCGTAATGTCCTCTCCATGAACGACCAGAAGGAGCCGGACCGACAGGGCCGAGAGACCAGGATCGGCGCTGGAATCGCCATCGGAGTCGGGATCGGCACGGCGCTGTTCGCCGCACTGGACAATCCGGTGTGGATTGGGGTCGGCGTGGCAATCGGTGCCGGCGTCGGTGCCGCAATGCATGGCGGCAGGAATGGCGACTAGGACGCAGCCGCCTCGACGACGCGTCGCATCGTGACGAGCTTGTCGACCGTCTCGTCCCATTCGTCGACCGGGTCCGATCCGTCGACGATCCCGTTCCCGGCGTACAGCACGGCACGACGACCGTCGAGTTCGGCGCACCGCAAGGCCACGGCGAACTCACCGTCACCCCGCCCATCCACCCAGCCGACCGGTCCGGCATAGCGGCCTCGAGACGTCGGCTCGAGTTTCTCGATCAACTCCAGCGCCTCTTCGAGCGGCGTACCACCGACGGCCGGAGTCGGATGGAGCATCATCGCCAGGTCGAGTGCCGTGACGGTGGGATCGTTGAGCACACCGGTCACCTCGGAACTGAGGTGGGCGACGTTCCCGGCGCGCACCGGTGACGGTGCCGATACGCCGAGCCCGGCACACCTGGTGCGGAGGGCATTGGCGATCGTGTCGACGACCACCTGGAACTCGCGCACGAGTCGTGGGGTGGCGGCAAGTTCGTCGGCGCGGTCGGCCGGCAACGTCCCCGCCATCGGCAACGACCGCACCTGATCGGCATCACGCGAAATCAGCAACTCCGGGGTCACGCCGACGAACCCGCCGTCGGCATACACCCATGCGTCGGGACGATCTGCGGCCAGGCGGCGGATCATCGCAACCGGATCGAATTCGGTGGCGGACTCGATGACGACCCGCCGAGAGAGCACGACCTTCTCGACGTCGCCCCGCTCGATGTGCTCGAGGATCGTCGTCACGGCGGCGGTCCATTCGTCCTCGCCCATGACCCGATCGATCACCGGCGGATCGATGGTGTCGACGGCCGTCGCTCGGATCCCCGTGATTTCCGTCACCCAGGCGCCCTCGTGGTCGACGCCGATGATGCGGCGGGGAATCCGCATCGTCGCATCCGTGCGGTCGAACGGGATGGCGCCAACGGCGATTGCACCGGTGCCGCGACGTTGCACCTGGTCGTCGACATGGATGGCATCGAGGGCCGCTTCGACTTCGTCGATCGGCACCTGGTCTGCGGTCCCGCTGGCAACGATGCCGACGCCGTTGCGTTTGAAGACGAAGTTGCCGGGCGTCAGCGCTGCGAGCAGATCCGTGTCCGGAACCAGCGGGCGGGTGACGGCGCGCAGGTGGTGGGTCATGCGCTGCGCTCTTCGATGCCCGGTTCGGGTGTGTGCGCTTCCGGCAACGCAGGCGACTCACCGGCGTCTTCGAGCGCCGCCGTTGCCCGTTCGAGGAGGATGCGGCCGAAGTGATTCGAGACCATTGAGGTGACGGCGGGGAACAGCACGTCGAACGCAGCGACGAGTTGTTCGGCCTTCTCATCGTCGGTCCCGTCGCCTTCCCGAATCGGGCGGCGGACGTGGGTGGCGAACAAATCGACCGCTCGATCGGCGATCTCGGTGGTGACGTCGTGGTAGTGCCGTGCGAGGTCGAGCAGATCGTTGATCGGCAGTCCGACATCGAGGAGCTCGCGGCCGGTGGCGACGAGCTCGGCGTCTGCGGTGGAGTAGCGGCGGTCGGCGCCGACGCCGGTCGGGGAGAGCAGGCCGGCGTCGGTGAGGACGTCGATCACCGGCTCCGGGATGCCGGTTCGTGTGGCGATCTCGCCCGCAGTGAGCTGCAGTGCAACAGTCCGGTCGGCGACGGCGGCGGCGAGGCTGGCGTCGGCGTCACCGTCGAGCAGACGTTCGATCAACGCCAGGGACAGGCCGTGGGCCTGGAGCTCCCGGATTCGCCGGAGCCGGGTGTGGTGGCCCTCGTCGTACCACGCAATCCGGCCCTCGCGGGACGGTGGATGGAGGAGCCGGCGCTTCTGGTAGAACCGGATCGTGTCGACGGAGACACCGGTCTCGTCGGCCAGATCCTCGACGCGCCAACGTTGGACGTTCATGCTCCCATTGTAGGAGCGATCGCTCCCAACGTGAAGGCCGAGCCACCTATTTGGGCGAGGATCACCCACGCCGCCGCGCGGTCCATCTAGGATCGAACACATGTTCGCTTCCACGACGGCCGAGTCGGCCACGTACCTCGATGGACTCAACGATGCCCAACGGGCAGCGGCGACGCACGGCGACGGGCCGTTGCTGGTGATCGCCGGGGCCGGGTCCGGGAAGACGCGGACGTTGGCCGCCCGAGTCGCTCACCTGATCGACATCGGCGTGTCCCCCGACCGAATCCTGCTGCTCACGTTCACCCGGCGGGCAGCCGCCGAGATGCTCCGCCGCGCCGGAGCCACCATGGATCGGTCCGCACCGGGTCGGGTATGGGGAGGTACGTTCCATTCCATCGCCAATCGATTGCTGCGGCGGCACGGCGAGGCGGTGGGGCTGCGACCCGGGTTCACCGTGCTCGATCAAGGCGACGCGGAGTCGCTGTTTTCGATGGTCCGTGCGGAGCTCGGTCTCGGAGAGCGCGGGGTGCGATTCCCGAAGCCGGCAACGATCGCTGCGATCTACTCGCGGGTCGTCAACGCACAGACGCCGCTGACGCCGACACTCGCCGAGCGGTATCCGTGGTGCGCCGATCACGCCGACGACCTGAAGGCCGTCTTCAAGCAGTACACGGCAACCAAGCGGTCCCAGGGGGTCGCCGACTACGACGACTTGTTGCTCTACTGGCGAGCCCTCCTCGAGTCGACCAGCGGCGCGGTGGTACAGAGCCGTTTCGACTACGTGCTCGTCGACGAGTACCAGGACACCAACCGAATCCAGGCCGACATCCTGTCGCAGCTGTGTGGACCGGAAGGAAACCTCACCGTCGTCGGCGACGACGCCCAGGCGATCTACTCGTTCCGAGCCGCCGAGGTAGAGAACATCCTTGGCTTCCCGGAGGCGTATCCGGAGGCGCGGGTGGTGACCCTCGAGGAGAACTACCGATCGACGCCGGAGATCCTCGAGGCGACCAATGCGGTGATCGCCAACGTCGAGCGCGGTTTTCGCAAGCGGCTGCGATCGAACCGGGCCACCGGTGCCGTTCCTCACCTCGTGACGTGTGTCGACCCGGAGGCCGAAGCCGAGTACGTGTGCGACGTGATCCTCGAGCGTCGCGAGCACGGCATTGCGCTCCGGGACCAAGCGGTGCTCTTCCGCACGGGTCATCACTCCGACACCCTCGAGATCGAGCTGGCGCGGCGACGGATCCCCTTCGTGAAGTTCGGTGGACTGAAGTTCCTCGAGGCAGCGCACGTCAAAGACCTCCTGGCGATGTTGCGGATCCTCGACAATCCCGGAGACGAGCTCGCCTGGCATCGTGTGCTGCAGACGATCCCGGGAATCGGCCCGGCGACGGCCCGCAAGGTGCTGGCACGCCTGGACGAGGAGTGTGCGGCCGGAGGAGCGGATCGGGTTGACGTCTTCCTCGACATCGAACTCCCGGTCGTTGCCGAGTCGGTCCTGCCGGTGTCCGAGCTGCGATCAGGCCTCACCGTCGCTCGCAGCGCCGATGGGCCCGGCGCCCAGATCGAAGCGCTGCTCCCGTTCTGTGAGACCGTCTTCACCCGGGCCTACGACGATGCCGGCGCACGCCTCGCCGACCTGACTGCGCTCAGCGCAATCGCTGCGGGATACTCCGATCGCAGCCGCTTCGTCACCGAGCTGATTCTGGACCCGCCAAACAGCACGAGCGATCTCGCCGGTCCGCCGCACCTCGACGACGACTACCTCGTTCTGTCCACCATCCACTCGGCCAAGGGAGGGGAGTGGGAAGCGGTCTTCGTCATCCACGCCGCCGACGGCAACATCCCGTCGGACATGGCGCTGTCCGAGCCCAACGGGGTCGACGAAGAGCGACGCATCTTCTACGTCGCGTTGACCCGAGCCAAGCAGTACCTCGAGGTCACCGTCCCCCAGCGTTTCTACCACCGCAAGTTCCCCGGCAACCCGAACCACAGCTATGCGCTGCCCAGCCGATTCCTCACCGGGGCGGACGAGTTCTTCGAAGTAGCGACCGCCGGTGTCGAGCACATCGCGGACCGCCCGATCGCAACGGTCGCCGACCCGGTGGCGCCCGTCCTCGACGCGCTCTTCGACTGAGCGGATCTGAGCGCCGAATGCGCTCAGATTCATGGGCTTCCGGCCCTAGTTACGGTGCGTAGGGTGACCAATATGTCCACGGACAGTTTCGATCGAAAGAGGATCCCGTGACTGCTGGAACCAAGTGGGTATATGGCTTCGATGAAGTCGACCAGGCGCAAGCATCGGTCGACGGTGACTGGGAGGCTGTTCGGGCGCTGCTCGGAGGCAAGGGCGCCAATCTCGGCGACATGACGCGCATCGGCGTACCCGTTCCTCCCGGCTTCACGATCAGCACCAAGGCGTGCAACGCGTATCTCGATGCCGGCGAGACGTTCCCCGAGGGAATGCTCGACCAGGTCAACGGTGCGCTTCAGGCCATCGAGAAGGCAACCGGGAAGTCGTTTGGCGACCCGGACAACCCGCTCCTCGTGTCCTCGCGCAGCGGTGCCAAGTTCTCGATGCCCGGCATGATGGACACCGTCCTCAATATCGGCCTGAACGACGAGGTCGTCGAGGGTTTGATCAGGCTCACCGGCGACGACCACTTCGTCTACGACGCCTATCGCCGGCTCGTCCAGATGTTTGGCTCAGTGGTGCTTGGCGTGCGCGACGAGCCGTTTGAGCACGTGCTCGAGAAGTACCGCCACCAGCGCAACGTCGGCAACGACTCCGACCTGACCACCGAGGACTTCAAGAACATCACCGAGGAGTTCAAGGGCCTCGTCGAGCGGTATGCCGGGCGTCCGTTCCCGGACAGCCCCGAGGAGCAGTTGCGTCTCGCCATCGAGGCCGTGTTCCGCTCTTGGAACGGCAAGCGGGCGATCGACTACCGGAACGCCGCAGGGATCCCCCACGATCTCGGCACCGGCGTCAACATCCAGACGATGGTGTTCGGCAACATGGGCGACACTTCGGCGACGGGTGTTGCGATGTCTCGCAATGCCACGACGGGTGAGCCGCACCTCGAAGGCGACTACCTCACCAATGCGCAGGGCGAGGATGTGGTTGCGGGGACCCGGACGACGAAGCGGATGGACGAGCTCGGCGACGAGATGCCGGACCAGTACGGCGAGTTCTCTGCGATCGCCGAGAAGTTGGAGCATCACTACCGCGAGATGCAGGACATGGAGTTCACCATCGAGCGCGGCAAGCTCTGGGTGCTCCAAACTCGCAACGGCAAGCGCACGGCGCAGGCCGCCGTTCGGATCGCCGTCGACCAGGCCGAGGAAGGCCTCATCTCCAAGACCGAGGCGCTCATGCGGGTCACGCCGGCGCAGATTGACTTCTTCCTCCACCCCTCCTTCATTCCGACCGCCAAGAAGGCGGCGAAGGACGCAGGCCGCCATCTCACGACCGCGCTGAACGTGTCTCCGGGCGCGGCGGTCGGTGTGGTGGCCTTCGATGCCGACCTGGCCGAGCGATGGGCCAAAGACGAAGGCCGTGACGTCATCATGGTTCGTCCCGAGACGAAGCCGGACGACGTCCACGGGATGCTCGCCGCAAATGGGATCCTCACCTCTCGCGGTGGGCGGACCAGCCACGCCGCGCTCGTCGCTCGCCAGTTCGGCAAACCGGCCGTGGTCGGCGCTGAGGATCTCGACATCGATCTCAACGAGCGGGTCATGCGTGTCAACGACGAGGAGGTGCACGAGGGCGACTGGATCTCGATCGACGGAACCAGCGGCGACGTGATCCTCGGCCGTCTCGACACCCAGACGCCGGACCTCGAGAACGAATGGTTGCAGAGGCTGCTCGAGTGGGCCGACGAGGTGCGGGACATCGGCGTGTGGACGAACGCGGATTACCCGGCCGATGCGACGCTCGCACGGTCGTACGGTGCCGAAGGCATCGGTCTGACGCGGACCGAGCACATGTTCTTCGACCAGGAGCGGCTGCCGATCGTTCAGAAGATGATCACCGCGGAACTCAGGGCGGAGCGCGCCAACGCGCTCGATCAGCTCCTGCCGTTCCAGCGGGAGGACTTCATCGGCCTCTTCAAGGCGATGGACGGGTTGCCGGTCACGATCCGCTTGATCGATCCGCCGCTTCACGAGTTCCTGCCGTCGTTCGAGGAGCTCACCCACGACCTGACGGATCTCAAGTTGCGGATCCAGTCGGCCGGCTCGTTGAAGGACATCGACGAGCTGCTCGGCAAGATCGAAGAGGAAGAGCACATGCTCACCCGGGTCGAGGCGCTCAAGGAAGAGAACCCGATGCTCGGTCTCCGCGGGGTCCGGCTCGGCATCATGCTGCCGGGGCTCACCAAGATGCAGGTGCGGGCGATCTTCGAAGCGGCGTGCACCGTTGCCCACGACGGAGTCGACGTGCACCCGAAGATCATGATCCCGCTCACGTCCCACGTGAACGAGCTCGCCCGTCAGCGCGAGGTGCTCGAGGCTGAGGCGAAGGCGGTCATGGCGGAGCAGAACATCGAGGTCGACTACGAGTTCGGCACGATGATCGAGATCCCGCGGGCCGCCCTCACGGCGGACCAGATCGCCGAGTACGCCGAGTTCATCTCGTTCGGCACGAACGATCTGACCCAGATGACCTTCGGGATCAGCCGGGACGACGCCGAGAAGGCGTTCCTGGTCGACTACCTGCAACAGGGCATCCTGGAACGGAACCCGTTCGCGACGATCGACGAGGACGGCGTCGGCGAGCTCATGAAGATCGCCGTCGAGAAGGCTCGGGGCGCCCGCGCCGGTCTCAATGCCGGCATCTGCGGTGAGCACGGTGGCGATCCCGAGTCGATTGCGCTCTGCCGCCGGCTCAACCTGGACTACGTGAGCTGTTCACCGCCACGGGTCCCGGTCGCTCGCCTGGCCGCAGCCCAAGCCGCAATCAACGAACCGAAATAGCGGTTTCGCCG
>JASJAX010000192.1 GCA_030066755.1 Acidimicrobiia bacterium | reverse complement strand
CTGATGACGGGTTCATTGCTCTGGCCGCCCGCAATGAGGACGACTGGCACCGTTTCCCGATGTGTGAACCACTCGTGTGGTTCTCCCCCGACGGCAGCGCATGGCAGCCGTTCACCAACGAGTCGCCCTTTGGGCCGGGTGCGATCGTTCGTGACCTCTCCGTCGTTGGCGACCGGATCGTGGCGGTCGGCGGCCTGTCGTCGTCCCAGGTCGCGGTGTGGGTCTCAGATGATGGAATCACCTGGCAGCGCTCCGATCTTGCAGGGGCCAACATCCTGGGCGTCGCCGGCAGCGCAAGAGGCTGGATCGCCGTCGGCTCCGGCAACCGGATGTGGTTCTCGCCGGACGCAATCGTATGGGACGGACCCTATGAACGGCCTCCCGGCTGGGCCGACATCTGGAACATCGTCGGAGTCGCCATGCTCGACGACCGGATCATCGGGGTTGGCGAGCTGCGCGGCGGTGTGCCCGCAGGTTCTCCTGCCTCAGGGCTGGTGACCGGGGTGTTCATCGACGACTGACGGCACGAGCGAGGCAGCTCGTCCGCAGCGGTGTGCCGGTCCAGATCGAGGCTGGGTGTGAGGTTCCCGCCCATTTCGGCTCCTGTATCAGTGGAGGGTCCAAATGGTCGGTTCTGTGACGCGGAGGTCTGTGATGAGAAGCCCTGGAGTCATCCTGCTCGTGGTGGTCGGTCTGGTTGTCGTTTCCTGCGCAGGTGGAGAGTCAACCGGCACTACGTCACCCGCGGAAGCAGCGATTGCGGCTTCGCCTACGGCCTCCGTCGCCTCGACGACGACACCAACGAGTACCCAGCAGACCGAATCCGACGTCGGACCGTTTCCGGCTGGTGAGCCGGTGGATCTACTGGTCATGACCGACTCCAGCGGCTGGGGTATCGCCGAGCGACTTGCGCCGCTCGCTGCCGATGCGCTCGACCGTGAGGTCCGGGTTCGCGACTGGGCCAGAGGCGGCGAGCCCATCACCAATATCCTGGAATGGGTGCAGACCATCCTGGCCGACGAGGTGGCCGAGGCCGAGATCATCGTCATGTACGGATACCCCGGCGGCCTGGAGTACGAGCTGCCGGAGCCGAGCCTTCTCAGCTGTTTCGAAGCAGCAGACGCTGTTGTCGAACCAGAGGAGTACACGGGCGACTGGACTCCGGGAACGAAGTGGGAGCCGACCCCGGTGGTTCCGACCACCGACGACTGGCGGCCCTACCGGGACGTCCTCGACCAGCTCTACGACGAGATCTGGGAGCTCAGAGCAGGGAAACCCACGATCATCCGGACCTATGACGTTCCCCTCGGGCTCATCGGCCCGTGGAAGGAGCTGGGGATCGAGGCTGAATGCACCGCCAACTGGGAGGTGCAATTCCAGGTGGTACGGGAAGCGGCCGAAGCCAACGGAGCAGGGTTTGTGTCGGTGCTCGACATCTTCAACGGACCGAACCGCGATGAGGATCCCCTCGAAAAGGGATGGATGAGCGGAGACCTCATGCACCCTGAAGGTGAAGGATGGGACATCATCGCCGAATTGCTCGCCGCCTACGGATTCGAGCCCGGCCAGCCATCTGGCTGACAACCACACGCTGGAACGTATCGACGGATCGTCCGCGTCACAGATGCGCTGGCCTTCAGTGGGAAGCGCGTCCGGTCGATACGGTCGGCGACGATTCCACGGGGTGGCAATGACCGAGATGACCAGGAACCTCGCCACGAGGCTGCTCAGCCTTCTTGGAGCCGTGGTCGTCTCCGTGTCGGCGCACGCCGATTCGCTGGGTTTGGGCTCGGGCAACGGGGAGTTCGGGCGCTTGCAGACCGTCGGCATGATTGGCGGTTGGTGCCTGATCGTCGCGGGGCTGGTCGCATGGAAGAGGAAGCGACGGGTTGTCCCGTTCGGGTTGGGACCGGTCGCGGCTGTGGTTGCCGCTGCGGTGACTGTCGGCGTCATCGCCAGCTTGATCTCCCCGGTTCCTGGATGGGACTGTTCGAACCGTCGTCCGGATGGTTGGGCCACCTGCACAAGGGTCAGTGCTGGCTGCTCCTTCGAGAGGGAGTTCAACCTGAACGACCCAGATAGTTGGGACCTGAGTTACCCCGACATCTCGTGCGACCTGTAGCTGCGTGGTTCGCCGGGTGGATCCGGCTACAACGTCTCAGTCACCTTTGACAAGCCGCGTGGGTTGTCTGGGTCGGATCCGCGAGCGAGTGCCAGGTGCAGGCTGAAGAGCTGAAACGCGACAGCGGCAACGATCGGATTGAGCCTCGGAGCAACGCTCGGGAGGCGCACTACGTGAGAGGCCGTGACTCCATCGACGAACGACAGCACCACCGAGGATATGCCGCGTTCTGCGGACAGGCTGCTCACGATCTCCGTCAGGCGCCGAGCGAAGGGATCGGCATCGATGACTCCCAGCACCGGCCTCGTCGCGTCGACCATCGCAACCGGGCCGTGAAGGAAGTCAGCGGATGAGAAGGGGACTGCAGCCAGGGACGATGTTTCGGTCATCTTCAGCGCCCACTCGAACGCAGACGCCATGTGGAGACCGCGGCCGATGACCGCGCACGACTCCATATCGGCGACAGCCGCAGCGGCTCGAGCGATGTCACTCTCGAGCGACAGCACTTCCTCGACGGCCGAAACGATGGCGTCAGGTTCCGAAGGCGACTCGTCGGACATCGCATCGGAGAGGCGCAGGACTGCGGACAACGAGGCGACGTACGTCTTCGTGGCCGCCACGGAGGACTCCCTTCCAGCGCCGAGCGGCACGACGACGTCGGCGACTGAGGCCAAGGGCGACTCCGGGTTGTTGGTGATCGCAACCTTGAGATTGGATCGGTTCCGAGTGGCTCCGAGTACGGCTGCCAGGTCTGGCGACGCGCCGGACTGAGAGATGGCCACGATCGCCCAATCGGAAGGGAAGCCCGGTTCGCTTCCGTACCCGGAGTACAGCGAGGGAGTGGCGAGCGCCGACGGCATGCGGTGTTCGATGCCGAAGAGGTACTGGGCGAAGCGCGCCGCGTTGTCCGAGGTGCCCCGACCCACGAGCAGCATCCCGCCCGGGCGCCCAACGCGCTTCCGAAGATCTGACACGTCAGCGGACCACGAGCGAACGAGCGAGCGCAGCATCTCTTGTTGCTCGAGGATCTCGTTGCGCACACTCATGACGGACTCCCAAAGCCTGTTTCGCCGAGTCAGCTATGTCACGGTAGAGGAGGTGTGAGTCGATCGCCTTCGTAGCGCCGTCACGGCTGCGGAGCTGGCGGACTCCGGATCACTCACCTGTCAACGCATCCAGCAGGGACCCGTCGAGGTATTCCGAGCGGACGCTGATGCCTTGCTCGACGAGGAACGGTGGGTAGAACTCGATGATCGCCTCGGCCAGCTCGATGCTGAAGCCATCAATGGGATCGCCGTTGCCGCCGGGCCACAAGGACTCGACGTCGGGTTGATTGTCCGGCATCCACGATCGCCAGAATCCGCGCAGGTCGAGGCCATCCTCGAGCCCGGTGGTGGCGCCCCCAGTACGCACGGTGCGGTCCACCACCGAGACGATGCCTTCTGGGCTCAACGTGTACGTGATGAAGCCGCGGGCGACACCCCCCGGGAGGAACACGGTCGTCAAGCCGCTGGATTCGACCGTGCACGTCACCTCCGTGGCGTCCCCATTGCAGCCGAGCGGTGTCCAGTCGGTACCCAGCCATGTGTACCAGAACCTGAGGTAGTCGGGCAGGTCACCCTCGCCGATGATCCTGGATCCGGGGTACACCCCGGCGCTCAGGACATCCTCCGCCTCCGTTGGCAGGTATTCGCCACCCGGGGCGAAGAGGGCCTCGGCCGCTGCGATGTCGCCTGCGCTCAGCGCCATGTGGAACGCAGCGATCACCTGAAGTGCCGACTCAGGTGGCGTCGTTGGACTCACGGTTGTTGGGCTCAGTGTCGTTGGGCTCAGTGTTGTCGGGATTGCGGTCGTTGGGACGGGTGCAGACGTTGTCGCAACCGGGCGGTCCGGTTCCCCAGCCCTCGTGAGGAACGCTGCGGCAACTCCAGTTGCGATCACGACGGCGAACGCCGCAGCTGCGACCAACCAGCCGATGCGCCGGTCGCTGGCTTGGCGTGGTGGCTCAGTCTCGACTTCCAGCCCCATGAGGCTCTCAACCTGAGCGAACGCGACCTCGTGGTCCCACGCGGCCGAACTGAGCGGACCGTCACTCCGGAAGGGGTCCTCTGCGGCGAGTTGGTCCAGCAGTTGCCGGTCGTTCACGTCGACCCTCCTTCCCGGAGAGGAGAACCCTGCGCTTGCTCGCTCGGTGCCGCCGGCACACCAGCCGCTCGACGTAGCCTCCGCATCGCTCGTGTGGAGCGCTTCTTCGCCGCCTCGACGCTGCACCCGAGCACAACAGCGAGTTCACTCGTCGTGAGGCCTTCGAACGCACGAAGGCGGATGACCTCCTGATCGCCGGGTCGCAACGACTCGAGTGCAGTCATCAGATCGGATTGCTCCGAATGACGCACGACCTGCAGTTCCGGACCGGGTTCCGGGTGCTGTGCCTGGCCCTCCAGCTTCTCTTGGAGGTTTCGCCGCCGGCGTGTCGAGCGACGCATGGTGCTCACCTCGTGTCGGGCGACTCCATAGAGCCATGGCAATGCTGCCTCGCCCTCAGGCATGGTCTCGATCTTCCTCCAGGCAACGGCGAAGACTCGTGCCGCTGCGTCGTTTGCGTCTTGGGTCGATAGCCGGCGGTGGCAATAGCGACTCACCGCGTCGTAGTACGCGTCGAATAGCTCACGCACCCTGGCGCGGTTGGCGTCGTCCGATGCCACCGGTTGTCCTCCCACAGGAACCCTCGCCCCGTTCACGTCCGCCTCGGCGCGTCCGGGGACACCCATCATCGCGGTCCACGGTCGGTCGGTGCTGGACGTATCGGAAGTGGGTGCGCGCATCCATCCCACAGGAATGGTGCGGGGAGACGGGGAATCGTCTCCCCGCACATCCTCCCTGTCCCCATGGAGGCAGGCCTGGACGTAGGACGACCGA
>JASJAX010000046.1 GCA_030066755.1 Acidimicrobiia bacterium | reverse complement strand
CATCACCGACCGCGACCCGAACGACATCGCAGCAGAGGTAGCCCGCCTGGACGAGGCAGCGACGCTGTAGCCGGGCCTCCGGCCGCCGTACTCGATACTGGGCTGCTCCGACCGGCCTTCGGCCCGGAGTACTGAGTACCGAGTACTGAGTACCGAGACCGCAACCGACCTCAGAGACCGCGCCCGAAGTGCGTTCCACTGGGTCGGTGGCGATGCGAAGCGAGCCAGCGTGGGGGGTGTCTGAGGGGGGCGGCTCCGCCGATCCCCCCTCAGTCCGGGATCGCAGCGACCTGTGCGGTGTGATCCCACAACGAGGGCGGCCGAGAGGCCGCGCGACTAGGAGCAAGGCCGAAGGCCGCCGCGACCAACTCGACCCGGGCCTGCCCGGGTCGAAACTCAGAGGTAGAGCCCGGACCTCTCACTCTCGCCGGACTCGAGGGCTCGGCGGCGCTGCATCTCTTGGAGCTGAGCGGTGGCGGCAGCTTGTTGGCTCCACAGGGAGGCCTGAATCCCATGGAAAAGGCCCTCGAGCCAGCCGACGAGTTGGGCTTGCACGATACGGAGCTCCGACTCCGACGCTGACGACTCCTCGAGAGGCTGGAAGATGGTTGCGAGCTCCTCCTGGAGATCCTCGCTCAGCGCATCTCGGAGTTGATCCAACGACGCTTGGTAGATGCCGAGCAAGCGTTGGCGCCCTTGGTCGTCGAGCGGCGCCTGTCTGACTTCGTCGAGCATCGCCCGGGTCATCGAAGCGATGCGAATCAGCTTGGACGGTTCGGTCACATACGTGCCGCTCTCGTCTTCGACCGTTTCGTCTTCGACGACGACCTGGGCTTGCAGCGCTTCGGCGGTCGTGTCGGGGTCGGGAGCAGGTGTCGATTCCATGCGGTCAGCTTACGACGCCCGCGCAGCTTCGATCATCTGGAGGTCAAACCGCACGGAAGTCGATGGAGTGATGGCCGGTGGCGCCATCGGGATCCGGTCGACTCCGCTCCGGAGTCTGGGTCTCTCCCCTGCCGTCGGTGGCGCGCACCGTGACGGTGTGGTTTCCCGGCTCGACGGGCAGCGCCCGCTTCCATTGCACCCACGCATCACCTGACAGTGGCGCCGTCAGCTCAGCGTCCACCCACGGGCCGTCGTCGATTCGAATCTCGACTCGATCGATGCCGAGCGTCGGGGCCCATGCGACGCCGGCGAAGACCGCGTCGGGGGCGGCGACTCGTTCCCCCCGCCGCGGATGATCGATCCGTGATTGGGTCTTGATCGGGCCTTCCTTCGACCAGCCGCGAGGGATCCAGTACGCATCGAAATCCTCCCACCGGGTCAACTCGATCTCGGACAGCCACTTCGTCGCCGACACGTAGCCGTACAGGCCGGGCACGATGAGCCGAGCCGGGAACCCGTGGCGGGCCGGCAGGGGCTCACCGTTCATACCGATGGCGATCAGGGGGTCACGCCCGTCGTAGGCCGCTTCGGTCGGAAACCCGGAGGTCCATCCGTCAACGGATCGGCCGACGATCTGCGTTGCGCCGGGCTGAACTCCGGCCTGGTCGAGTACGTCGACGAGCCGGACACCGGTCCACAGCGCATTGCCGACCAATCCCCCACCCACCTCGTTGGACACGCAGGAGATCGTGACGTATCGATCGTGCAGCTCCATGTCGAGCAGGTCGTCGAGACTGAAGCGCAGTTCGTTGTCGACCATGCCCGTGACGCTCATGCTCCACGTGGCAGCGTCGGGCCGGGGCACGATCAATGCGGTGTCGATTCGATAGAAGTCGTCGTTGGGCACCACGACCGGCGTGAGGCCGTTGATCCCCGTGAACTCGTTCTCAGGCCCGACCCCCGCCGGCATGGCGACATCCGGCAGCGGGACACTTTCGATGTCCGCTTCCGATCGTTGGATGATCATCGAGCGCCCGATGCCGCCGCCGGCTACCGCAGCGACCCCGGCACCCGTGAGGAGTGCCGCAAAGCTCCGGCGCGAAGGGTCGGTTGGGAGCCCATCGGTAGGAGCCGATGCCGCCTCGCCCCGGATCGAAGCGATCATGGCCTCGAGCACCCGCCACCCCGCAAACGCGGCGCCGCCGATCGCGATCACCGCGAGCCAGGGGTTGATCAACGGCTGCGCCAGACCAGCTGCGATCCCGATGAGGCCGAAGCCCCCGAACACCGCCCCGGGCAGCCACTCGCGGCGCAGCGTGGCGCGACCGATCGTGTACCCGATGATGAGGGCGATGATCGTTGTGCCGATGGCGAGGGCGCCCTTGTCTGCGGTCCCGAACACCGCAATGGCGAATCGTTTCACGAAACCCGGCGACCAATCGACGACGAAGCTCCCGACTGCAGAGACGGCCGACGGGACGGCATCGAACATCCCGGCGAACAACTCGGTGAGCCCGAGCGCAAGGCCGGCGGCAGCGACTCCGGACCACCCGGCGCGCCTGGTGGTCCGCGGATCGGTCACCGGCGACGGTGTCGGCGGCGGTGGATCGAATGTCGGTGTCTCGAGCGTGGACATGGAATCTTCAGTCGTCAGTCGTCAGTCGTCAGTCGTCAGTCGTCGGTCGTCAGTGGGCAGGAAGGAAGTGCGTCCGGACAGGTATACCAGCGGTATCGGCGCTAGCCCCCCGATTCCGTGCTTACGAAATCGTGAAGAATCCGAGCCTCGCGACCTGCGTCTTGAGACGATGACCGTTGAGCTCGAAGCTCACGGGACGTCAAGCTCGGGTCAGTCGTGCCCATTCCAGGAACCGATCACGCGGCCAGGTGTTGGCGACCTGACGCCGGTCGACCCAACCGCGGCGGGAGTTGGCGACGCCCCACTGGAGGTGGTCGTACTCACGTATGTGGTGTGAGTCCGTTGAGATGACGAACGTGAGGTCGCGACGCTCACGTGCATGCCGAAGCATCTCTGCCGGGAGGTCGAGACGATCCAAATGGCAGTTGATCTCCAGCGCCGTCCCCGTGTCAGCGGCGGCGTCGAGCACTGCGTCGAGATCGAACTCGATGCCGGGCCGTCGGCCGATCATGCGGCCGGTTGGATGCCCTATCACATTGACGGCCGGATGAGCGATGGCGGCGAGCAGACGATCGGTCTGCTGCGCCTGCGGTAGATCGAAGTGCGAATGCACGCTGGCGACACACCAATCGAATGCCATCAGGAGGTCGTTGTCATAGTCGAGGCCACCATCGGGCCCAATGTTCAGCTCGGAACCGTGGAGGATCGTCAGCTCCGGATGAGCGTCACGGAGCCGGTCCAGCTCCTTGGCTTCGGCCGCAACCTCGTCGCGTGAAAGCCCGTTGATCGCGAGGTTCTCGGCGTGTTCGGTGATGGCGATGTACTCGAGACCTCGGGCGGCCGCAGTGGCGACCATCTCGTCCAGCGACGAGCGGCCGTCTCCTGACCACGTCGAGTGCACGTGGAGGTCGCCCTTGATGTCCCCTACCTCGACCAGACGGGGCAGCGCCTTCGTTGCCGCCGCTTCGATCTCACCAGTGCCTTCGCGTAGCTCGGCGGCGATGTAGCGGAGCCCGAGCGCTTCGTAGATGGACTTCTCGGTCCGCGACGAGATCACTTCGTCCGTTTCCGCATCGGCGAGGGCGTACTCGTTCAAGGTCCAGCCTCGATCGATCGCCCTTTGCCGGAGTTCGATGTTGTGCTGCTTCGATCCGGTGAAGTAGAGCGTGGCCGCTCCGAACTCTGATGGAGCGACAACACGCAAATCGATCTGAAGTCCGGCTGCCGTCAATACCGAGGACTTCGTATCACCGCGACCGATGACCTCGGAGACCACCGGAAGCGCCAGGAACGCCTCCATCACGGGTTCGGGTTCCGTGGACGCCGCCACGATGTCGATGTCGCCGATGGTGTCACGGAAGCGGCGAAGGCTGCCGCAGTAGGTGGCACGCCGGACCTCGGGCAGCGCTTCGATGGACGCAACGAGCTCGCGGGCGAGCGGCATCGCCTGCTGGATCGGGGTGCGACGGTCCTTTCCGTGGAGTCCGAGCCGTTCGATGGCGCGTGCGATCTTGTCCTCGCTCTTCGCCCCCATGCCCGGGAGCTCGCGCACCTTGTTCGCAGCGACGGCGGCCTTCAGATGCTCGACGTTCTCGACGCCCAAGTGAGCCCGCATCAGAACCGCAGTCTTCGGTCCAACACCGGGGATTCGCGTTAGCTCGACGAACTCGGGCGGGTACTTCTCCCGGAGCTTCTCGACCCGCTCGATGGACCCGGTGTTCACGAACTCGAGGATCTTCTTGGCGGTACTCGCACCAATCCCGCCGACGGCGACCAACTGGCTCTGCGACATCTCGGCAACGTCGGTCGTGAGTTCCCGCACCGCGGCCACGGCCTTCTCGTACGCCCGGACACGGAACGATTGCGGGCTGCCTTCCTCGAGCTTCATCAAGTCGGCGAGTTCCTGGAGGATCCGGGCTACACCGGCGTTCGTCGTGGCCATGACCTCCCCTTCCGTGTGCCGAGTTCGCCGCAGCGAGCCGCAACATGCGAGAGTACCGGACGATGGAAGCGCAACGGGAGCCGATGGCCGGCCGGGTTGCCGGCCCGCTGCGATCCGGGGTCTTGTGGGGCCTCATGGCGCTCGCGGCGACCGGATTCCTTGCGTTGTTCATCGGCGGTGGCGGCGCCGTCGTCACCTGGGTCCTCGAACGGTTCGATGCCGCCGAGTTCGGCTGGCCCGGCAATCTCGTGTTCGGGGCGGCCGTCGTCGGCGTTGCGCTCTCGATTCCAGCCGCGGCTTGGGCCGTGTCGTACGCATCCACTCAGCGAGCACCGGGCGGTCGAGCGCTGCTCGCCACCGGGCTCGGGGTGGTCGCGCTGATCGCCATCTCCGTCGTCGATCGCGCGATGGGCCTCGTTGGCGGCGCCGGCATGGCGATGGCCGTTGCGCTCCCCTACCGGGAGTGGCACCGACTGACGGCACGCATCGTGCCCACCGTCGCGGCGATCGTGCTCGGCGCGGCATTGATCGATGTCAGCGGCAACGTCGCAACAGTCGCCTCCAACGTCGTGGCGTATCCGATCGCTGCACTCCTGGTTTGGCTCGGCGATGGAGCCTGGCGCCTGATCCGCCGCTTGGCCCGAACGGGCGACTGACGGCGGCGCGGGGCCAGCCCGTCGACCTATGGCGGGCGGGTGTCAGTAACTCGCCACGGTGAAGGCGAAGAACCCCATCAAGAGGACGATGCCTTCGATCCTCCCGAGGCGGAGGCCGGTGCGGGAGAACAGACCGGCGAACACGGCGGCCGCCAGCATGATCAGCAGCAGCGGCTGATCGAGATCGTTGAGGATTCCGCCTCCAGCGGCTCCCGCGGCGCCGGCAACGGCCAGGGAATTGAAGATGTTCGATCCGAGGACGTTGCCCACGACCAGATCCGATTCGCGCCGTCGGATGGCCGCAACGGCGGTTGCCAGCTCGGGAAGACTCGTGCCGACGCCGAGCATCACCCCGAGGAATGCATCGGACAGGCCCACCTCCCTGCCGATCGCCAATCCTCCCTCGAGCAGGAAGTTGGCAGCGACGACCGTGACCACGAGCGCCCCGAAGCCGATCACGATCTCGAGCACGATCGGACCACGGGATCGGTCCACCATCTCTTCGATCTCTGCCGCCGCAGCGGCTTCGGTTGCGGCGTCGTACATCGACCAGCGCACGAGGAAGTAGACGGCCAGCACCATGCCGCCCAGGAGCATCCCGCCTTCCCACACCTCGACCGTTCCGTCCCAGAGCACCGCAGTCAGGCCGAGGAGCGCACCGAACATCAGCACGCCCTCGCGCCGCAGCGTGAGCCGTGATGCGGCGACCGGAGCGACGACGGCAGCGAACCCGAGCACGAGCGAGACGTTGGCGATGTTCGAACCAACGACGTTGGCCATTGCCACGTCGATGCGGTTGTCGATCGACGCCAGAATCGAAACGAGGAGCTCCGGCAACGACGTTCCCAGCCCGACGACGAGCGCGCCGATCAAGATCGCCGAGACACCGATCGCCTGCGACACGCGAACCGCCGACACCACGAGGCGGTCCGATGCGAGCATGAGCAACGTCAGGCCGAAGATGACGGCCACGACGGCAAGTGGCATCGAGGTGATCTCACCCATGCCGAAACAGCTCCTTCAAACGAACTTGGGTCGGCCGATGGTAATGGCAGCGAATGCTGACACGACTGCGCAAGCCACTACCCTCCACCCCACCAAATGTCTGACAACGAGCGCCTCCACGACACCTGGCTCACGTCCACCCGGGCGGTACCGTCTCGCTTTGTTCGACCGCTGCTGCAGTTCACGCACATCGAAGCCGCTGGTGGCGTCGTGCTCTTGGTGGCCGCAATCGCTGCCCTCCTGTGGGCGAACCTCGGGTTCTTCGGCGACAGCTACGACCACTTCTGGGAGACCCACCTCCATATCACGATCGGCAACTTCGAGTTCGACGAGTCGTTCAAGCACATCGTCAACGACGCGCTCATGGCGATCTTCTTCTTCGTGGTTGGACTCGAGATCAAACGGGAACTCGTCGTCGGAGAACTGAACGATCCGCGCCGTGCTGCCTTGCCGGCCATCGCTGCCCTCGGCGGCATGATCGTTCCGGCAGCCATCTACGTTGCGTTCAACGCCGGAACCGAGGCCGTGAACGGCTGGGGTATCCCGATGGCGACGGACATTGCGTTCTCGGTCGGCGTGCTCTCGTTGCTCGGGCGCCGTGTATCCGTCGGCGCCAAGCTGTTCCTGTTGGCGCTGGCCATCGCCGACGACATCGGTGCAATCGCCGTGATCGCCATCTTCTACACCAGCGATCTCGCAACGGGGTGGCTCCTCGCTGCCATCGGCGGCCTGGCCGTCGTCGCCTTCTCTTCGCGCATCGGCATCCGGGCCCAGAGTTACTACTGGGTCATCGGCGCCGTAGTGTGGTTCTTCGTCTTCGAGTCGGGCGTGCACGCCACGCTGGCCGGCGTCGCCCTCGGCTTCCTCACACCGGTTCGGGCCTGGTACTCGGACAATGACTACTACAAGCGCTCGACGTGGATCCTGACGCAGTTCGACATGGACAATGCCTCTCCGGACCGGCGAGCCAAGGTCGACCAACACGCACTGGCCCTCTCGTCGATCGCCAGGGAATCGGTTTCGCCGCTCGATCGGCTCGAACGCCAGCTTCATCCCTGGTCGTCATTTGTGATCGTTCCGTTGTTCGCGCTCGCCAATGCCGGTGTACGGTTCACCGACATCGACGTCGTCGAAGCGGCGACCAGTGCCGTGTCGCTCGGCGTCGCCCTGGGCCTGATCGTCGGCAAGACCGTCGGCATCGCCGTCTTCACGTGGCTCGCCGTCCGTCTCGGCCTCGGCAAGCTGCCAAAACGCACCGGGTGGCAGCAGATATTCGGGCTGGCCGCACTTGCCGGCATCGGCTTCACGGTTTCGCTCTTCATCACCGAGTTGGCGTTCCAGGAAGGCGCCGATGTCGCCATCCTCACGGACCGCGCCAAGATCGGCATCTTCATCGGGTCGACCGTCGCCGGAGTGCTCGGTTGGTGGCTGCTCAAACGCGGTAGCCAAACGCCGCCCCCGGTCGGCCCGAGCGACACACCCGTCGGAGCGGCCGTTGAGCCCATCCAGGAAGACGATCCCGTCGGCGCCCCGGCCGACTGATCCGCCAAAGCGACCCGTCGGGGGAATGCAGCGAGACGTTGCCTCGTTGGGGTCTACGAGATGAGCACGCCTTCAGGTCCCAACCCCCTCCGTGTTGCCTGGTCGGTCCTACGTGCCGGACGGCGTCGCCGACCGAACCCATCGGGTACCGACACCGTCGACCATGCGCCCCTGCAGCCGATCCTCGATGAACTTCGGCGCAACGGCGTCGCCGCTTTGGCGCCCCTGAGAGGCGAGTTGGCGGCGTACCGGGACACGCTCGCAGCGGTCGACCCCGATGGCCTCTCGCGGTCCGAAGCACTCACCTATTGGGTGAACCTCTACAACGCCGGCGCCCTCGACGCCGCCGCCCGGACGGCCGAGCTGGACAAGTCGTCGCTGCTGCGTCTCCCCGGAGCGTTCGACCGTCCCTGGGTGACGATTGCCGGCGAAGGACTCTCCCTCGACGACATCGAGCACGGCAAGGTCCGCCGTTTCCAGGATCCCCGCATCCACAGTGCGCTCGTCTGTGGCTCGGCATCGTGCCCAACCTTGCGGTACGAGCCGTACCGAGGCAACGACCTCGACGAGCAACTCGAGGATCAGATGAAGGCGTTCCTTGCGGCCGGTGCTGCTGTTGCCGATCGCGCAGCGAGTGTGCTCCATCTCTCCCGTATCTTCCTTTGGTACGGCGGCGACTTCGCGAGGCCGCAGCGGATGCCGACGTCGTTACCGCCGAGGCGATCGGCGCTGGTTGAAGCGCTGCGCCCATGGCTCGAACCGGAACTCGTGGATTGGATCGACGACGTGCAGCCGAAGGTGCGGTTCCAGTCGTACGACTGGTCACTTGCGTGCACCATCCGATGACCGGGCCAAACTGAATCCCAACTGCAGCGTGCAGCCGAACGAGACGCTGTGGTTCTGCGTAGTCTGACCCCGAGTCGACGATGGGAGTCAACGTGGCCGCGCCGGACATCGGGTTGTTCATCCGAACCTTCAACCTCCTGGACGGCGCGCCGGCGCCTCGCTGGGACCAGATCGAGGCCGAGGTCCAGTTCGCCGAGTCGTCGGGCTTCAGTTCGGTGTCCTTCGCCGACCATCATCTTTGGCGGCTCGAAGCGGGAACCATGGGTTTCTGGGAGGCCTACACCATGGCGTCCGCCGCAGCTGCCGTCACGTCTCGCATCGAAGTCGGGGTGTCGGTGACCAACGCGCCGTTCCGCAACCCGGCGATGCTGGCGAAGATGGCCGACACTCTCGACGAGATCTCGGGCGGACGGTTCGTGCTCGGATTGGGTGCGGGCGGCGGCCATCCGAGCGACTACGAAACCATGGGGATCCCGACCGACCATCGGTTCAGCCGCTTCGTCGACACCATCACGATCGTGCAAGGGCTTCTCCGCGACGGTGCTGTCGACCACGCCGGTCCGTACCACTCGGCTGCGGAGGGAGAACTCAGCCCGCGCGGGCCGAGCGAACGGGGGCCACGCCTCGTCATCGGTGCCAAAGGCCCGAAGATGCTCGATCTCGCGGCGCGGTTCGGCGACGAGTGGAACTGGTACCACTACGCAGGCGAACCGAGCCCCGAGACGTTTGCCTCGCTGCAGGAGGCACTCGATCAGGCGTGTGAAGCCGTCGGTCGTGATCCTGCATCCATCCGACGAAGCATCGACATCGCTGCCGCACCCGACGGCGACCAAGCGGTCGCAATCCAGAACGGACTCGGCGGGGCATTGGCAGGGAGCGTCGCTCAGATCGCCGAGGCCATCGCCGCCTTCGGTGAAGCCGGGATCGACGAAGTCCGCCTTGCGATCACACCGGACGACTCCGATCATCTCGCAAAGGCCGCCGAGATCGTCGCTCACCTACACGGCTGACGGCCGTCGCCTCAGGGTGCGTCGTCCCAGAGCCGTAGGGTCCCGGACGGCACCGACGGCGTGTGATCGAGCGGGAAGTACCCGGGCACCTCATGGTGCGGTGTGTCGAGGTAGACCTTGGCCTCTGGGGCGTGGTTGAACCGTCCGTGGCTCCAGCGCACCTCGACGTGACCTTCCACCTCGACCGACATGTCCGATTCACGGTCGCGAGCCCGGGCAGCCCACCGGACAACGGGTTGCTGGGCGGTCTCGTCACCCCATGCGTCGAAACCGAGAAACTGATAGCGGATCCGAAAGTCCCACGGGGTCGCGACTCGGTATCGGATTGCCGAATGGTCGGCGGCCTCGCCGAGCACGAAGTATGGAGCCGCCTGCAGGCGGAGAAGGCGCCACAGCATCGCCTCCTGCTGACGTTTGGTCCCGATGGCGGCCATCCACTCTGATGCGGACGTCGTGGCAACCCGATGCGAGAAGTCCCGGTACGCGTTGCCGAGCTCACCCCCGAGGCGGCGCGGCAGCTCCGAACGAAGTCGATGGCGATCGTCGGCGGTGAGGTCGTCGACGCTCGCCGGGAGGTTGCCGCCCACTTCCTGCCGGCAACGTTCGTAGAACGACTGGTACGACTCGGGAGCCACTGCGGCAAACCAGTCGGATCCGTCGTCGATCCGGTCTCCGAGAAGCCGAACGAAGAGATTCGCCGGCGACGAGTTGGTGAGGATGTTCGAGCCGTACTTGCACGACACCAGATAGACGTGATCGACCCGGAGGTCGGCGGGGATCTGTTCGTAGCCGGGAGGGCGATGGTTGCCCTTCCACTCGAGCGACCACGGCGGACGACCGCGCAACCCGTCGGTGGATTCAGCGAAGGTCACGCCGTTCGTCCAGGCCTTGTCGAAGAGATCCTCATGTCCGCCGTCCGTCCACGCTGCGTCGAGCACGTCGTACTCGGCGGGACCCACATTGAGGAAGGAGCGGGGTCGAACGGCGAGTGCCCGCTCGATGTCGGGGAAGCCGAGCATGCCGAGTCCGGTCACGATCTCACTGATCTCGGTGCGTACGGCGGGCACGGCTAGGCGTCTCGAAACAGCGGTGAGAACTGCAGTTGGACGCCGAGCAGGTCGGCGGGGAGGTCGTCGTCGGTCAGCACACGTTCGGTGTAGACGTCGATTGCGATCCCGGTGTGCTTGATCCAAGCCGTCAGCGCGTCGCTCCAGCGCTCCTCGGACAAGGCGTTGCGCAATGCCTCACGATCGACGTCGGAGATCTGGCCGGGTTCGGTGCGGGCAACGAGGCGCACCGCCAAGGCACGTTGCAGCACCCCGATGTCGTCGGCAACGACCACGGACGGAGGCGAGTCGCGCACGACGGCGATGGCAACCGTGGGTCGGCTCACGAGAGCCCGTCGACCTCCTGCTCGGTCCAGAAGCCGGCAAGCGGACGAGCAGCCTCGCCCGAGGCGTAGGCGGCAAGGCGCTTCATGCCCTCCGGCTCGTACATCTGAACAACGTCCCAGATCGTGCCGACGGCAGCATGGAGAGCCACATCGCCCTCCGACCCCGGCTTGGGTAGATCGGAAGTGAGGAACAGCAGCCGGGGAATCGGGTTGTCTTCGCTGGTCTCCTGGAGGTGCAGGACGTGCGCCCGGCCGAGCGCCTTCCACACCGTATCCGTGCGGCGAAGGCCACCCCGAGTGGTCGTGAACGCACCCGAGACGTCGATCAGCCATGTGCCTCCCGCCTGATCGGTGACGTAGAGATTGAACTGGGCACCCGTGCCCTTGACCCGGTAGTTGCGCTTCACGATCACGAAGCCCGCGTTCTCGACGATGGCGCGGGCCTGGTCCTGGGCCGCTTTGCCCTCGAGCGTGGCACGACGCTGGAAGTCGGCGATGCCGTCGCCTTCGGTGCTTGGGACCGGCTCCTCAGCCGGCTCAGGATCCTCGATCGTCTCGATGAGGCGAGCCGTCAACATTCGGTCGTGCTCGAGATCCTCCAGCGTGCGAGCCACTCGTTTGCGGGCCGTCTCGACATACTGCGGGTCGAGGTCGTAGCCGACAGCACGACGGCCTTCCTTGAGTGCTGCGACCAGCGTGGTCCCCGACCCCATGAACGGGTCGAGCACGAGATCGTTCTCGTAGGTGTAGAGGTTGATGAGCCGTTGTGGCAGCGCCACTGGGAAGGGCGCTGGGTGGTTGACCCGCCGGGCGCTCTCTGCGGCGATGTCCCACACGTCGAGCGTCGCAGCCATGAACTCGTCGGCCGTGATCTTCGTGTCGTGGGGCAGCCCCTGGGTTCTGCGGCGCTTCGCCGGAACCGCCCGATCGAACCGCCCTTTGCTGGCGATGATGACGCGCTCGGTGAGGTCGCGGAGCACAGGGTTGGCGGCCGAACGGTACGACCCCCACGCCACCGAGCCCGCAGCGCCCTCGGCCTTCTTCCATACGACCTCGCCCCGGAGCAGCAGATGGAGGCGGTCCTGCAGGATGTGGATGACGTCGGCCGACAGGCTGCGGTACGGCTTACGGCCGAGGTTGGCGACGTTGACGGCGATTCGCCCGCCCGGTTCGAGTTTGCGGACGCACTCGGCGAACACGTCCTCGAGCATCTCCAGATATTCCCGATAGGACGCAGGCACGCCCTCTGCACTCAGGTCCTCCTCATATGCCTTGCCGGCAAAGTACGGCGGTGACGTGACGACGAGTGCGACCGAGTTGTCCGGAATCGCGTCCATCGATCGGGCATCGCCGAGGACACACGGATCAGTGAGCTCAGGCGCAACGGTGATCTCGTCGTCGTCGGAGATCGTCGGTGCCGCAAACCGTGAGTAGAACTTCGTGGCGTCGTGATTCTGGCGTCGCCCCACCCCGAAGCTCGAAGTCGAGGTCCCCGTCGATTCTTTCTTGTCGGCCCGTTCCTCGGCCATGGCGAGTCTCCGTGTGCTGGCGTGAGCCACGATACCGGGCGGGACGGACAGAAATGGGCAGCACGGGCGTTGCCCGTGCTGCGTACTGGGTACAAGGCGACCTTCGGCCGCCGTACTTGGTGCTTGGACCCACGGGGCGGTGCGCTTCGACGATCCACGCGCGTAGGGTGCGTCAGATGAGCGCGTTCTTGGAAACCGACGGGTCGACTGTTCAACGCATGAGAATCCGGGGCGTTGTCGGGGCTTCGCCGGAGCATGTGTTCGATGCATTCGTCCGGGCGGATCGGATCACACAGTGGTGGGGGGACGAGGCGGCGCTCGATCCCGTGGTGGGCGGGGCGTATGAGGTCCGATGGCCGGCGATGGAGTGGACCGTCCGTGGCACGTACACCGAGGTTGCCCCCGGTGAGGCCCTCGCCTTCACTTGGTCATGGGACCACGAGCCCGACACCCCGGAGCGAACGGTGCGTATCACCTTCCGCATGGCCGAGGACGGTACCGAGCTCACGCTCTCCCACGGCGACTATGCCGCCACTGATACCGAAGAGCGCCAATCCCACCTCGAAGGCTGGCAGCACTTCCTCCCCAGACTCCAGAACCTGTTCGACTGACGAATCCGGCAACCTGCCGTCGCTATCGTCGCGGCGGTGGCTACGACACACCTCTCACAGGATCTGGCGGACGCGATCCATGCACTCGTTGACGCGACGGACGCGGCACAACGATCGCCGACGGATCGACAGGCGGCACGCCGAGCAATCGAACAGGCTCAGATCGTGGCCGATCTCGCGCAACGTGAGGGTTTCGGCTCAAGGCGGCGATAGCGTCGGATGTGGTGGCGCCCCTCCGCCGTCTCCCGATGCTGTCAAGGCCGTTTCCGACTGAGTACCGGGCGGCGGCAGACCTCCCAGCTACCCTCCCCCGCCATGGCCAGGAATCGTTGGGACAGCGACGACGTCATCGCGGCCGACGCGGAGGCGAAGCGGTATCCCGCCATCGAGATTTCGCTCGGAACGGAGCTCACCCACCGGGACTCGGGGACCAGGGGCACTGTGGTGGCCTTCTCAGAGGGTGAGCGAATCGTGCTCGAGGACCCGCTCGGCGGTCGTCACGAGTACAAGCCGCACGAGGGCGCCTTCGCACATCGGGGCCAAGCGGTAAAGCTGCTGCGATCGACGAACACCCCGACCCGGGAACGCCGCATCACCGCGTCCGGATCACTCGATGCCGGACCGACGCCGGCCCAGACCGCGCAGGCAAGCCGCATCTGGGTCGAGGGGATCCACGACGCCGAGTTGATCGAGCATGTGTGGGGCGACGATCTGCGGGTCGAGGGCATCGTGGTCGAACCGCTCCACGGCGCCGACGATCTCGTCGACGCCGTCCGGGCATTTCAGCCGGCGCGCCACCGCCGCCTCGGGATCTTGCTCGACCATCTCGTCCCTGGCTCGAAGGAAGCCCGCATCGCCGAGCAAGTCGCCGGCCCACAGGTGATGGTCGCCGGCCACCCGTACGTCGACATCTGGCAGGCCATCAGACCCGAAGCGCTCGGCATCGCCGCCTGGCCCGAGATCCCGCTCGGTCGGCCGTGGAAGGAAGGCGTCATCGAGGCGCTTGGTTCCACCACCGACCCCGGTCTGTTTTGGCAACAGATCCGCTCCCGGGTAACGACCTATCGGGACCTCGAGACGCCGCTGATCACCGCAGTGGAGTCCTTGATCGACTTCGTCACGACCTGACGTCGGCCGACCGCGTCGGAGCTCCGAGGCCAATAGGGTGCAGGCACACGAAGGGAGACAATGCGATGGCGACTTACGTCCTGCTCCACGGCGGCTGGGGCGGTGGCTGGGAGTGGCGACGGGTTGGGGAACTCCTCTCGGCAAGCGGCCACGATGTCTACCGGCCGAGCTACACCGGGCTCGGTGAGCGGCGCCACTTGGCGGCTCCCTCTATCGGGCTCGGCACCCATATCGAGGACGTTGTCGGCCTGTTCGACTCCGAAGAACTCGAGGACGTCATCCTGTGTGGCCACAGCTACTCCGGGATGGTGCTGTCCGATGCTGCTGACCGCCTCGCAGACCGGATCCAACGACTCATCTTCATCGACGGTTTCGTCCCGAACGACGGAGAGTCACTGCTCGACCTCGTGCCCGAGTCTCTGGCACAGCGCATACGCGACCTGGCCGCGTCGGACGGCGACGGATGGCTCGTTCCGCTCCCATTCCCAACACCCAAGCCGGGTGAAGCCCCGGCGGAGGTCGTGGCGTACTTCGAGAAGGCGTCGTGCCCGATGCCGCTCGCATGTTTCGATACGCCCATCCGACTCAGCACCCACATCGACCCGCGCTCGACCGAGTACATCCGATGTACCCAGGTCGACGAGGCGGATCTCCTCGGCGAGTCGGCGCAACGCGCCGCGAAGCGGGGTTGGCAGATCAGCGAAGTCGACGCACCGCACGACGTGCAATTCTTCGCACCGGAGCTCCTGGCCGACGTGCTGCAGCGGTGACCAAGCCGCCGCGCCACTCCAGTCAGCGGATGCGTGCGCTCCGGTAGCTGCCGATCACGTGGAGGTGGGCCAGCGTCGCCGGGGGCGGATCGATCACTCGCGCCAAACCCTCGGGGCCGGGTTCGTGCTCGAGGTCGACGAAGAACCGATACGACCAGGCCTCTCCTGAGGGTCGCGACTCGATGCGGGTCAGGTTGGCCCCTCGCAGGCCGAGTTCGGTCAACGCCAATGCCAGCGCCCCCGGCGTGTGCGATGTGGAGAACACCATCGTGGTCTTGTCGTCGTCCGGATCGACTTGCGCCTCGCCCGGGGCGAGGACGACGAACCGCGTGGTGTTGTGGTCCCGGTCCATACAGTTCTCTCGCAGGATCGCGAGACCGTGCGCCGGTCCCGCCTCGGGCGGCGCCAGCGCTGCAATCGACGGGTCGCCTGCCTCGGCGACTTCGCGCACCGCACCGGCGGTGTCGTGACGCGGCCGCTCGATGACACCGAGTTCGAGCAGCACCCCTTCGGCCTGCGCCAGCGCCTCCGGATGGGAGCGCACCTCCGACAGCCCGTCGAGCGTGGCGCCCGGCACGCCGAGCAGGGCGTGACGCACCTCGACGAGGTGCTCGGCGATGATCGCAATCGGCCCGTGCTCCTCGTTCCCGGGCAGACGATCGAGCACTGGGAGGACGCTTCCTGTCGTCGAGTTCTCGACCGGCAGCACGAGTCGATCGACCGTGCCCGCCTCGAGTGCCGCGAACGCTGCGACAAAGCTCGGCTCGCCGACGTACTCGGCGTCCGGGAACAGTTCGTTCACCGCTCGAAAGCTGTAGGAGTGGGGTTCACCCTGGTATCCGATGCGCATGGCGCCGCAGGGTACCGCCGCAATACAGGGCGCGAGTCCACGTCGGGTAGCGTGCGCTGCCATGGCCATCGTCCTCGCCCTCGCCGCTGCCGCGTTCTCGGGTACAGGAGACTTCTTTGGCGGGCTGGCCAGCCGGACGGATCGGGTCCTTTCGGTCGTGCTGGTCAACCACGTCTCCGGGCTCTTCGTCGTACTGGCGATCGGACCGTTCTTCGATGGCTCGCTCGATGGTTCAACCGTCCTGTGGGGGTCACTCGCGGGGCTGAGTGGTGCCTTTGCCGTTGTGGCCCTCTACACCGGGTTCGCCCGCAGCAGCATCGCCGTCGTGTCTCCGATCGCAGCCGTCGGCGGTGGGGTGTGGCCCGTCGTCTGGGAGATCGCCGGGGGCGACATTCCGACAGCGGTCGTCGGAGCCGGCATCGTGGTCGGCCTCATTGCCATCTGGATCATCAGCAGCGGAGGCCACCTATCGGAGGCCGAAGACGTGCGGTCCGGCGTGCTCTTCGGGATGCTTGCCGGCCTCGGGTTCGGCGCATTGCTCATCTGCCTGAGCCTCGCCCCCGAGTCATCCGGCATCTGGGCCCTGGTGCCGGCGCGTGCGGTCGGCGGCATCGCCATCGTCGTGATCGCCCTGGGACTTCGGCAAGGGCTCGTGCCCAGCCGCCGTGGCCTCGCCGCCGGGAGCGGCGCCGGAGCCTTGACACTCTTCGGCAATGCGGCGTTCATCATCGCTGCCACCAAGGGCTCGCTTGCGGTGGTATCCGTGCTTGCAGCGATGTTCCCCGCCGCCACCGTCATCCTGGCCCGCATCGTCCTCGGCGAGCGCCTCACCCGGCAGCGGCAGGTCGGGCTGGTGTTGGCGCTCGTTGCCGTGGGTCTGGTGGCCGGGGGTTGAGCCCTACCATCGAGGCCATGACGACCTCTCTCAACGAACCCCCCGGCTGGGTGCAAGACGCCGTCTTCTATCAGATCTTCCCGGATCGGTTTGCGACCTCAGATCGGATCGAGAAGCCCGCAGGGATCGAGCCGTGGGAGTCACCACCGACGCCGAACGGCTACAAGGGTGGCGACCTCCTCGGGATCGTCGAGCGGCTCGATCACCTCGTTGACCTCGGGATCACGGCGCTCTATCTCAATCCGATCTTCCAGAGCGCAGCGAATCACCGCTATCACACGCACGACTACTACCACGTCGATCCGCTGCTCGGCGGCAACGATGCCTTCGATGAGCTCCTCGCCGCCTGCCATGAGCGTGGGATCAGAGTGGTGCTCGACGGGGTCTTCAATCATTCGAGCCGAGGGTTCTTCCAGTTCAACGACGTACTCGAGAACGGGGCGAGCTCACCGTGGCTCGATTGGTTCCACGTCCACAAATGGCCACTCCATCCCTACGGGAACAAGCCGGCGAACTACGGCGCATGGTGGGGCCTCAAAGCACTGCCGACCTTCAATACCGACAACCCGGAGGTTCGCGAGTACCTGATGCGTATCGCCGAACACTGGGCCCACCGCGGGATCGACGGGTGGCGACTCGACGTGCCCCAGGAGATCAAGACCCCAGGATTCTGGGAGGAGTTCCGTGACCGGGTGCGGGCAATCAACCCCGATCTCTACATCGTCGGAGAGATCTGGGGCGACGCATCCGAGTTCACCAACGACGGAACCCGATTCGACGGCACAATGAACTACCGCCTCACCACGGCGATCCTCGGCTACGTCATCGGCGACCGCGCCGACCAAGCCGCGATCCTCGACAACAACGACAACTACGTGATCGACCGCGACATCGACGGGGTCCGATATGCCGACCTCGTCGATGCAATCCTCGCTTCGTACCCGCCGCACGTGCACGTCGCCAACATGAACCTCCTCGACTCCCACGACACGGCCCGGATCATGAGCATCGCCTCCAACGACGTTGCATCGGTGGAGCTGGCACTCACCCTTCTCCTGACGTTCCCCGGTGCTCCGAGTCTCTACTACGGCACGGAGATCGGGCTGGAAGGCTTTCGCGATCACGACACCCGCAGGTCGATGCCGTGGGACGAGGGTCGGTGGAATACCGACCTGCTCACCACGACCAAGAAGCTCATCGCATTGCGCAACGATCACCCGGCACTCCGCAGTGCCGACTATCGCCGGATCGACACCGGAAACGACGACGGCATGGTGACGATGTTCTCTCGCCACGGTGCGGGCGAAACGCTCATCGTCGCGGTGAACACCGGCGACAACGACGAGACGGTGCGGCCGGAGATCGGACTCGGCTCCGAACTCCAGTCGATCTGGGGTGAGGGCACCGCTGTAAACGGCGAGTTCTCAGTGCCAGGTCGCTCGGCAGCGATATGGAGAGCGGCGCCGGCGACTCCGGACTAGGTCATCGAAGCCAGCAGGTCGTCGATTTGGCCGAGAGCGAGCTGCATGCCCTCCTGTGCTCCCATCTCGATCAGCTGCTCCATGGCCTCGAGAGAAGGGAACGTCGTGGTGATGACCATCCGAGTACCGCGGTCGATCTCGGCGATTTCAACTCGGTTGGCCATTGACGGCATCTCATCCACCTCGTTGCCGTCGTCGTCAAGGAAGCCATCGGTGAATTCGAGCGATTGTGGTGGATCGAGCGCCACGATCTGGGATCGACCGTGGTACTTCTCGCCCTCGGGCCCGGTCATGTAGTACCGCACCCTGCCGCCGGGCCTGAACTCGTGGTCGACCACCGTCGCCGGGTACTCCGGTGGACCCCACCACTTCTCAAAGAGCCTCGGATCCGCCCATAGTTGCCACACCTGCTCCGGCGTAGCGCTGAACTCAGCGGTGAACGCCAGCGTGAGGTTCTCGAGGTTCTTGTCGACTGAGATCATGGTCATGGTGTTGCCCCCGGGTCCTGGGCGAGAAGCTCGCTCATCATGTTCACTCTGGTGCGCCACAACTCCTCGAACCGATCGAGCAGTTCTGATGCCTGGTTGATCGTCTTGATATCGGTCCTCACGAGACGTTCTCGGCCGCGTCGTGACTTGGTCACGAGGCCGGCGCGCTCCAGCACCGCAACATGCTTCTGCACCGCTGCGAAGCTCATCGCATAGCCGGACGCAAGACCCGACACCGAATGCTCGCCGGTCATGGCTCGCTTGACGATGTCTCGACGCGTCGCATCGGCCAGCGCATGGAACAGCAGGTCGACCTGCTCGTCGGTGAGCGTATCTACAACCATATGGTTGTACGTTAGCGAGTTCCCACGACCACGCAAGCGATTCCTTCGAACTCGCAGCATGGATGGCGTCGACCGTGGTTGTTCGGAACGCTCCAGCTTGATCGACGAGCGCCGAACCCCGCTACCCCCGCCCTTCAGGCGGCGGTACTCTCCCCCAAAAGGGGGGACTATTCCCGGCTACTCTCACGCGCAATGACTGATCAAGCTCCGCCGCACAGCGACGCCGACGACGACTTCGGGTCGAACGCGTGGCTCGTCGACCAGATGTACCGCCGGTTCCAGGACGATCCGACATCGGTGAGCGAATCGTGGCAGGCGTACTTCGCCGAGAATCAGCCGGGCGCCGACACGGCGCCCCCTCCGCCACCTGCCTCGGCAACACCGCCGCCTCCGCCTGCATCGGCTCCCGTCGCTCCGGCCGCTCCACCCGCTCCCGCACCGACACCGCCCGCGGCGTCGGCCGGCGAGACGCAAGCCAGCGACGAGGCTCCTGAGTTCCCCGCCGGAGGCACTGGAGTGCCGCTGCGCGGAGGAGCCGCAACGATTGCCGCTCGGATGGACGAATCCCTCGAACTGCCGACGGCGACATCGGTACGGACGTTCCCGGCGAAGCTGCTCGAGGTCAACCGCAAGATCCTCAACAACCAGCTGGCACGACGGGCCGCAGCCGGCAAGGTGAGCTTCACCCATCTCATCGGCTGGGCGATGGTCAAGGCACTGCGGGCCTTTCCTGGGATGAATGTCGCCTACGAGGTCGTCGACGGCCAGCCGACTCGGGTCGACTTCGAACACGTCAACCTCGGACTCGCGATGGACCTGCCCCGCAAGGGCGGCGGTCGGACGCTCCTGGTCCCGAACATCAAGAGCGCCGACACGATGACGTTCCACGAGTACTGGCTGGCGTATGAGGACATCGTGCGGCGGGCCCGCACCGGCAAGATCACTCCCGACGATTTCGCCGGCACCACCGGGACGCTCACCAACCCGGGAACAGTCGGCACGGTTCAGTCCGTGCCACGTCTGATGCCCGGACAAGGTGTGATCGTCGGTGTCGGCCGCATCGGTTTCCCGCCAGAGTACGAAGCCTCCGACCCTCGGTCCCTCGCCGAGCGTGGGATTGGCCGGACCATCACGATGACGAGTACCTACGACCACCGGGTGATCCAGGGTGCCGAGAGCGGGATGTTCCTTCGCCACATCCACGAGCTCCTGCTCGGTGAACACGGTTTCTACGACGAGATCTTCGAGTCGATGCGCGTCCCGTACGTGCCGGCCCGCTGGGCCGTCGACGCCAATCCCCCGCCCGGCAGCCAGCCATGGGCCGAGAAACAGGCACGGATCTTCCAGCTCATCAACATGTACCGGGTGCGTGGTCACCTGATCGCCGACCTCGACCCACTCCGCCAGGACCCTCCGGCGATCCATCCCGAACTCGATCCGCTGACGTACGGGCTGACCATTTGGGATCTCGAGCGTGACTTCGCCACCGGCGGCCTCGCCGGCCGAAGCCGCATGAAGCTCGGCGACATCCTCGGTGTCGTTCGCGACGCCTACTGCCGGACCATCGGCGTCGAATACATGCACATCCAGGAGCCCGACCAGAAGGCCTGGATCCAACAGCACGTCGAAGCGCCGCCACCGCGCCTCGACCTCGAGGAGAAGCGCCGGGTCCTCCGCAAACTCAATGAGGCGGAGGCTTTCGAACGATTCCTCCACACCAAGTTCCTCGGAGCAAAACGATTCAGTCTCGAAGGCAGCGAATCCCTCATTCCCCTGCTCGACGCCGTTGTCAACGCCGCTGCCGACAACGCCATGGACGAGGTCACGTTGGGCATGGCACACCGCGGCCGCCTCAACGTGCTCGCCAATGTCGTCGGCAAGAGCCTGGCCAAGATCTTCCGAGAGTTCCTCGGCGAACCCGATGTCGACGACGAGGCCGGCGGCTACTCGGGCGACGTGAAATACCACCTCGGTGCCCGCGGCATCCACACCTCGACGGCCGGTGCCGACATCGCCGTCGAGGTGGTTGCGAACCCGAGCCACCTGGAGGCGGTCGATCCCGTGCTCGAAGGGGTCGTCCGCGCCAAACAAGACGCCATCGGCGCAGGGGCGCCAGACCGAGTGCTGCCGTTGCTGATCCACGGCGACGCCGCCTTCTCCGGCCAGGGGGTCGTCGCCGAGACGATGAACCTCTCGCAGCTGCGCGGGTACTACACCGGCGGCACTGTCCACGTCGTCATCAACAACCAGGTCGGGTTCACGACCAGCGCCGTTGATGCCCGCTCGAGTCACTACGCCACCGACGTCGCCAAGGCCGTTCAGGCGCCGATCTTCCACGTCAACGGGGACGACCCCGAAGCGGTGGTGCGAGTTGCCCGGCTTGCGTTCGCCTTCCGGCAGGCGTTCCACAAGGACGTCGTCATCGACCTGATGTGTTACCGCCGCCTCGGCCACAACGAGGGCGACGAACCCACGTACACGCAGCCCCGCATGTACAAGACCATCGAGAACCAACCCTCGGTGCGCCGGCTCTACATGGACTCGCTGGTCACCCGCGGCGACATCACCGCCGAGGAGGGCGAAGCCGCGATCCACAGCTTCCGAGAGGCCCTCGACGCAGCGCTGACCGAAACAAGGGAGTCGGAAGAGTCCGGTGCCGTCTCCCGGCACGGCTCCAGCGAGAGTCACGTCGACACAAGGGTCGAACGCAACCAACTCGTTGCGATCGAAGCGAAAGTCCGAGAGCTTCCGGAGGGGTTCTCCGTTCATCCGAAGCTGCTGCGGCAACTCACCGATCGAGCCAGTCAGTTTGCCGCCGACCAGATCGATTGGGCGACGGCCGAGTCGCTCGCCTACGGGTCGCTCGCTCTCGAAGGTCACCGGGTCCGGCTCGCCGGAGAAGACTCACAGCGGGGCACGTTCAGTCACCGCCACGCCGTTCTCGTCGACTACGAGACGGAGGCGGAGTTCACACCGCTCGAGCACCTCCACCCGGACCAGGCACCCATCAGGATCTACGACTCCAATCTCTCCGAGTTCGCCGCCATGGGGTTCGAGTACGGATACTCGGTGGCGGCTCCCGGTGCACTCGTGATGTGGGAGGCGCAGTTCGGCGACTTCGTGAACGGCGCCCAGGTCGTGCTCGATCAGTTCGTGACCTCCGGAATGGACAAGTGGCAGCAGACCTCGAGCCTCGTCATCCTCCTGCCCCACGGCTACGAGGGGCAGGGCCCCGAACACTCGTCGGCGCGCCTGGAACGATTCCTCCAAAACGCCGCGGAGGACAACATGCGGGTTGCGGTACCGAGCACCCCCGCCCAGCTGTTCCACTTCCTGCGGCGGCAGGTGCTCCACCCGGAGAAGCGACCGCTGGTCGTCATGTCACCCAAATCGCTGCTGCGAACCAAAGCGACCTACTCCGCTCTGGCGGACCTGACAGAGACGGGACTTCAGCGGGTGATCGCCGATCCGGACGTCGCCGGTGGAGCGCGGCGAGTCGCGTTGTGCGCCGGAAAGATCTACTACGACCTGCTGGCCTACCAGCAGCAGCACGAGATCAACGACGTCGCAGTGGTCCGGGTCGAACAGCTGTATCCCTTCCCCGCAGAGGAACTGAACAAGGTCCTCGCCCCACACGGTGACGCCGAGTTGGTCTGGGTCCAAGAGGAACCGGCGAACATGGGGTCGTGGCGGTACATGTCGCGGGCCCTGTTCGTCGAGGGCGGCCGCTCGAGCCGCGGTATCTACCGCAAGGAGAGCGCGTCACCGGCGACAGGGAATCCCAAGACCCACACGCGAGAGCAAGCAGCGCTCGTCGCCGCAACGTTCACTTAGGCGCCCGTTGGGCGCCGTACTGAGCGCCGTTCCGGCGCAGTACTGAGTACCGAGTACTGAGTACAGAGACCGCAACGCACACGAGGTGACCGCGCCCGAAGCGGGTTGCCCTACTCGGGGCTCGAGGCTCGGGGCTCGAGGCTCGCGTGACGACGGTTCCACTCCCAGGACGCCGTTCCGTCCGGCGACCAGAACACTGGGGCGGCTGGGTCGATTGGACTCGCCATACGCTGCTGGATCATCTGACGCAGTGGGGCGACGAGGCGACCGTTCGGATCGAACTGCATGGGAACACGGCCGACCTCGAGGCCGCCGACCTCGGTGGTGATCTCGTGGGTGAGTCCCTGCTCGGTCCCGTAGAAGATCGACGGGACTCCGGGGAGATCGAACAGTGCCTGCGTCGCCCTCTCGAGCCGCGGCAGATCGTCATCCCAGTGGTGGAGCGCTCGCGACATGTCGTGGTTGTCGACGAATCGCACCCACGCAAAGTCCTCGTGCGGTAGCGCGGCAGCAGCCTCCTGCTCGACCTGTGCAAGCGTGGTCGCGCTCAACTCGCCATTCATGTAGTCCCGCAGGGCATAGGCGAAGAGGAAGTCCGTTGCCCCGTCGAGCACGCTGCCGTACCGGCGGCAGAACGCCGGCGTCGCCGTCGCTTCTCCAAACAGCCACAGCTCGGGATCAACGGCATTGAGCTGCGTCGACATCGCCGCGAAGAAGGATTCCTCGGGACCCAGCACGTGGTCGATGCGATATCCGGCGATTCCGAACTCGTCGACCCAGTAGCGGGCGGCGTCGATCATCGCCTGCTGCGCTTCCGGGTTGTTCAGATTGACCTTCGGCATGCCCGTGCTGCTGAAGAACATGGCGTACGACCCGTCGGCGTTGATGAAGAACCAGTCCCGCTTCGGACCGCCGGCCTGCGCCTCGATGAACCAAGGATGCAGATTGGACAGGTGATTCGGCACGAAGTCGAGCACGACGCGGATGTTGCGACCGGCCGCAGCCTCGATGAGCGCCTCGAGCGCCGGCTTGCCGCCGAACCGCTCGTCGACGTCGTACAGATCCGTCGTGTCGTACCCGTGGTAGCTCTTCGCCGAGAAGATCGGCGTGAGCCACACCGTGTTCACCCCGAGGTCCTCGAGATACGGGAGCGCCGCCGTCACTCCGTGGACGTCCCCTCCCGCCCATTGGTTGGGCTGGCGCGTCGGCTCGACCGGGCCGGAGGCGTTGGCAAAGCGATCAACAAAGATCTGATACACCACCGCGTTGTGGGTCCAGGCCGGCGGTCGTCGATCAGTCACCCGATGCGTGAACACCGTCGCCGACGCCTCAGGTCGTTTGCCGTCGGCATACCAACCCCGGCCGTCACGACCGGTGGCCCGCACGACGTAGTGGACTGTCGCTTCGCCTCCCATACCGGGAATCACCGCTTCCCAGTGACCGGCGGCGCGTCGTGCGGGATACGAGCGACCCAGATCCTGGACCTGTGATGCAGTGAGCGGCCCCGGATGCACCGCGGCGATGACGGCGACCTCCTCGATCGACGGCGGCGTGGAGACGCGCAACACGACGGGTTTGCCGGGACGCGGCACGGCGGGGCTCCGGTCGTATTGGTGATCGATCGCAAGGCCCTCCTCGAGGTCGAACATCCCGAACAAGAAGGCGGCTTTGGGTCGGCGGCGCATAGCGGGGCGAGGCTAGCGGGACGAAACGCTGCACCACCATCCACGATCCACCCGCCACCCGTGAGCGGCAGAAGCGTGGGAGCTGGGGGCTGCGTATGGCCCTATCGCGGTCCAAACGAACGCAGTACGCTGCAGCTCGGCATTCCCCGTGGCGATGAGAAGGGCCCGCATGTCATGAAGGTGCTGTTTGCGTCTGCTGAGTTGTCCCCCCACGTCCGGACCGGTGGTCTCGGCGATGCGGTCGCGGGACTGGCGTCGGCGTTGGCGCGCAAAGGACATGACATCACCGTTGCGCTGCCCGCCTATTCGGATCTGAGCCCGTTCGGGCTCGATCTTCCCGGAACCGAAGATGAATCGTGGGTGACGCTGCACGACGATCTCCTCCGGGTGCTCGCCTGGCGGGACGACGCGGCGTTCGATCGGCCCGGGGTGTACGGACCGACACCGGGCACCGGGTACGACGACAACTGGTGGCGCTACGGCCGGTTCTCGGCAGCGGTCGCCGAGCTCGCTCCCGACTACGACCTCGTCCATCTCCACGATGCACACACCGGGGCCGTCTCCCTGTTGGTCGACGTGCCGACCGTCTTCACCATCCACAACGCGTCGCACCATCTCCTGGGGCCGTTCGACGCCGCCGCCGACATCCTCGGTATCGGCGCCGAAGCATCGGCGGGGATGGAGTGGTACGGACAGGCGAACTACCTCAAAGCCGGCATCGTCGGCGCCGACCGGGTCACCACGGTGAGCCCCAGCCACGCCGCGGAGCTCGCCATCGAGGCCACGTCGTTCGGGCTGTCCGGCGTAGTGGCGTCGATCGAACATCCGATCGTCGGGGTGCTCAACGGCATCGACGTGACCCAGTGGGATCCGCAAACGGACTCCGTTCTCCCGGCCGAGTTCGACCTCACCGACATGTCGGGACGCACGAAGACTCGACAGGCGCTCCTCGACGACACCGGACTCAACGACGGTGTGATCTTCGGCAACGTCGGACGGATGGCGCGACAGAAGGGGTTGGATCTGCTCGACCCCATCATCGGCCACCTGGTCGATCAGGGTATGCGCCTGGTGCTGATCGGGAATGGCGAGCTCGACGTGATGGTCGATGCCTGGGTCGACAACCACCCGGGCGACGTGCTGCACCTCCCGTACACGGAAGAGTGGGCTCGATTGGTGTCGGGTGGGATCGATGCCTACCTGATGCCGTCGGAGTTCGAGCCGTGCGGTCTCGGCCAGCTCTACGCAATGCGGTACGGCGCTCCCCCCGTCGTCCATATAACGGGTGGGCTTGCCGACTCGGTGGTGGAGTTCTCCGCCGGACCCGACAAGGCGACCGGCTTCGGATTCACCGACTACTCGGCCGCCGGGCTCCAAGAGGCCATCGTTCGCACGATGGATGTATATCGCGACGACCGCGACTCCTGGAGTTCGCTCCAACGCAACGGGATGTCGATCGATTGGTCGTGGGCGGCCCGCTCCGAGGAGTACCTCGCCATCTACGAGGCGATTCGCTGACCCACCTCCGCCAATCGCCGCTGGGTCACGGTCACCGTGCCGAGGCGTGAACACGTGCAGAAGCCCCGCCGGAGCGGGGCTTCTGTCATGGCTGGGTCACGGGACGGGTGTTGAGAGCTGTCCCGAAGGACTACACCGCCTCGGTACCCAACTCCCCGGTTCGGATTCGGATTGCCTGGCCGATCGGTGCAATCCACACCTTGCCGTCGCCGATCTTCCCCGTGCGGGCCGCTTCCACAATCAGGTCGGCGACACGCTCGCTCTCGTCCGCCGTGCAGAGGATCTCGATCTTCAGCTTCGGTACGAAGTCGACCTCGTACTCGGCCCCACGATAGGTCTCCGTGTGCGAGCCCTGGCGACCGAAGCCGCTCACTTCCGTCACGGTCATGCCGGCAGCACCCGCATCGCGCAGGGCGTCCTTCACGACCTCGAGCCTGAACGGCTGAATGACTGCTGTCACAAGATGCAACATCATGTACTCCTTTCGATCAGGTCCGGCTCGAGGGGATACCGGGACCGCTCGGGTCGTGGCCGTATCCGGGTGAACCGTGCTCGAGCACGTCGAGCCCTTCGCGTTCCTCTTCCTCGCTGACCCGCAGTCCGAGGGTCCGCTTGATCGCCATGAAGAGCGCTCCGGCCGTGACCGTCACGAACACGAAGTGCACGATCACGAAGATCAACTGTGTCCAGAGCTGGTCGAGGCCGCCGCCGTAGAAGAGACCGGCGTCCTCTCGACCCAGGAACGCGTCGTCGTACTTGGCGAAGAACGCGATCGAGAGTGTGCCGAAGGTCCCGACGACGCCGTGCACGGAGATGGCGCCGACTGGATCATCGATCTGAAGCCGATCGAAGAAGGCGATCGAATAGACGACGATGACACCGCCGATGCCGCCGATCACGACTGATGCCCAGGTCTCGACGGTGCCCACGGGGGCGGTGATTGCCACGAGCCCTGCCAGCAACCCGTTGGCTGCGATCGACACGTCGGGACGCCCGTCCTTCAGCCAGTTCAGCGCCATGGCCGCAACCGCGCCTGAGGCGGCCGCCAACAGTGTCTTGAGGGCGATCGGCATGACGAATTCGTCGGCGGCGAGCTCGGACCCCGGGTTGAATCCGAACCACCCGATGAAGAGGATCATTGCGCCGAGCACGACGAACGGGATCGAGTGTCCGGGAATGGGCCGGGGTTTGCCGTCCTTGCCGTATCGGCCGAGCCGCGGACCCAGCGCGATCGCACCCATCATGGCGGCCCAGCCACCGGTGGCGTGAACGATCGTCGATCCGGCGAAGTCCGAGAACGGAACGTCGAGCTGCGCCAGCCATCCGCCGCCCCAGGTCCACCGAAGGACGATCGGGTAGATCAGCGCCGTGATGAAGAAGCTGTAGGCGAAGTAGCTGACGAACTTCGTGCGCTCTGCCATTGCGCCCGAGACGATGGTCGCCGCGGTCGCAGCGAAGGCCGCCTGGAAGAAGAAGAACGTGGCCGGCAGGAGGCCTTCTCCCTCCGTCTGCTCCACGCCGGCGATACCGATGTCGAACCCGAACCATCCGCCGAGGAGCTCGCCACCGCCGAATGCGATGCCGAAGCCGACGAGTGCGAATGCGAGCACCCCGGCCGACATGTCCATCAGATTCTTCATCATGATGTTCGAGACGTTCTTGCTTCTCGTGAGCCCCGCCTCGACTAGAGCGAATCCCGCCTGCATGAAGAAGACGAGCACGCCCGCAAGGAAGATCCACAGGTTGTCCAGCACGAACTGTGCTGCGGGTGCCGGGTCCTCTTGAGCCAGCGCCGGGCTGGCCATGACGAGCACCAGGGCCGCCGCGAGCGCCGTGCCGATGAGCAGTTTCCTCTTCAATCTCCGACCTCCTGAGTCGTCGTCGCACACCCAGGACTCATGCGAGAACACCGGGCCGCCTGCGCAAGGCAGCAACTTATGGAGGCCGGATTTCGCCGCGATCACACGCGGGTTAAGACCGCTGCGCAAGTTCCTTGCAGGTTTCTGACATCGACTGCGATCGAGTCGCAGTCACTCGTCGCTAGCGGTTGCCTCGAGGAGATACCCCCGCGATCGAACCGATCGGACACGAAGGCCCACGTCGGTGAGGCGACGACGCAGACGCATGATCGGCACGTCGAGGTCGTGCTCCCCGGGCGCCGAACCGGGCCACACGGATCGCTCGAGCTTCGTCCGGCTCACGACGAGCCCGAAACGCTCGACGAGCGGCTGCATGAGCAGGACCTGCTGGGGTGACAGCTCCGTCTGCCTGGATCGATATCTCAGGGTGCCGTGATCGTCGATGGTCGGATACGACGGCGACAAGCGACGCTCCGCCGACACCAACGCCGCTGCTCTCGCCCGAACGTCCTCGTCGGGTGCGGGCAGTCTGATCCAGTCTTCGCGCGGATCGTCGCACAGCGGCGGATCGGCGTCGGCGGTCACCAGCAGCAGCCGAAGCGCACCGCGGCCTGCGAGGTGCAGACGTCTGTCTTCATCCGTCGGCCAGCGAACGAGGGCAACGTCGTCGTCGATCATGGTGCGATCCAAGTCCGGATCCGTTACGCGGGGGTTACGGACCTGTGAACTCGCGAAGTCATTACGAAGTCCGGACTGTTGCTCGGACCCAACGTGCCGGTGTCGGATCGAGAGTCCGGGTGCGCTCCGATTGCGAGCTTCAGGCCGGCGCGGCCGCCTTGACCGTGGCGGCGGAAGCACCGGCGACGAGCTCGGGCTGGAACAGCTGGGGGCTGAGCATGCCGTCGCCGTTCGATTGCGCAAGGAGTGCCGAGACCGTTGCGGCCGCCATGCGTTCGACGGGCTGACGCAACGTCGTCAACGGCGGGTCGGTGAGCGTCGAGAGCGGAGTTCCGTCTGAGCCGATGATCGACACGTCTTCGGGAACCTTGGCACCCCAGGACCGCGCCGCCGTGATCGCGCCGAGCGCCATCAGATCGCTGGCAGCGACCACTCCGGTGCACCCCTCCTCGAGCAGCTTGGCCATTCCGGCGCGACCGCCCTCGAGGGTGAACAACGTCTCGGACACCACGTCGTACCCGCCGTTGACCTCCCGCATAGCGGCGCGGTAGCCGTTGACGAAGAGTTGCGAGGTGCTGTAGCGGTGCGGCCCGGTGAGGCAACCGATCCTGGTGTGCCCCAAACGAACGAGGTGCTGGACACCGAGCCGAGCGGCGGCGGCGAGGTCGACGGCCACCGCGGGCAAGGGGCAGCCGGGGAAGATACCGTTGACCAGCACCAGCGGGATCCCGGTGTCGACGATCCGGAAGTACGGGTCGTAGCCGAACCCGTCCTGGGCGTAGCGACCGTTCACCACGATGATCCCTGCGGCCCGGGTCTCGACGAAGTGATCGAGGTAGTCCTGCTCGGCGATCGTCTCCGACGTCGAGGGGCACACGAGAGACATCAGCTCGTGGCGGGCCAGCCTTGCCTCGATCGTCTGTGCGAGCAACGGGAAGATCGGGTTGCCCAGCTCGGGGGTCACGATCCCGATGAGACCCGAATCCGTCGAGCGAGTCGGCACCTCGCGATATCCCAGATCACTGAGCACGTCGAGCACCGCACGGCGGGTCGACTCGGCGACGCCGGGCTTTGCGTTGATGACGCGACTGACGGTGGCTTCGCTGACACCGGCCAGTTCGGCAACGTGGTGGAGCTTGGGTCGCATGACCCCACTATGCCCCTGTTTGCAAGATCTTGCAAGACTTTCAGAAAACTTGTGGAAATCTGTCGCGGATTCTGGTTTACTGCGGAGAGCTGGTTCACTCCAGCTGAGGAGGCATGACCGAGGAGGGCTGTGTCTCCGACTACGACGGAACACAGGAGGAGCTCCCGAATGAGGAGTCGTTACCAGGTACTGGTCGGCGTTCTTCTCGCCTTCGCAATGATCGTGGCCGCATGCGGCGACGACGGCGGAAGCGACACGACTGCCGCACCATCCGACACGGAGGCACCCGCCACCACCCAGGCACCCGCCGCGACTGAGGCACCCGCCACGACCGCGCCGCCTGCCACCGAGCCCCCGGCCGAAGTCACCCCGCTCGTCATCTGGGCGGACGACACGCGCGCCCCGGTGCTCGAGCCGCTGACTGAGCAGTTCACCGCAGACACCGGTATCCCGGTCGAGGTGCAGCTCGCCAGCGACATTCGCCAGAACATGCTGACCGCTGCGCCGGCCGGCGAAGGCGCCGACATCTTCATTGGCGCCCACGACTGGATCGGCGAGCTCGCCGAGAACGGCATCCTCGCCGAGATCGACCTCGGCGGCCGTGAGGGCGAGTTCTACGACGTTGCTATCGGTGCGTTCTCTCTGGGCGGCAAGCTGTACGGCCTTCCGTACGCCGTCGAGGGTATGGGCCTCTACCGCAACACCGACCTGGTGCCCGAGGCGCCGGCGACGTGGGCAGAGCTCACCGCAGCGTGTGACGGCCTGACCGACATCACGATCTGCCTTGCCGCTCCGGCGCGCGATGCCTACGCCAACCAGGCGTTCATCCAGGGCTTCGGCGGATACATCTTCGACTACACCGACACCGGCTTCGACGCCGCGAATGTGGGCCTCGACAACGATGGTGCCGTTGCCGGCGCCACCTGGCTCGACGGCGCCATCAAGGATGGCTATCTGTCCGCCGACATCGAGTGGGGCAACATGAATGACCTCTTCGGTAACGGCGAGGCCCCGTTCCTGTGGAACGGCCCGTGGCACCTGCAGGGTGTTCGCGACTCCGGCGTCAGCTATGCCGTCTCGACGTTCCCGCCGGTCGATGGCAACAGCCCGATCCCCTTCGTGGGCGTCCAGGGCTTCATGATCAACTCGTTCAGCGAGCAGCAGGTTGCCGCTCAGCTGTTCCTGACCGACTACGTCGCAACCGTCGACACGATGGTCGACCTCTTCGAGGTTGGCCAGCGTGGCCCGGCCCACAAGGCCAGCTACGACGCGGCGCTCGAGTTGGACGCTGAGGTTGCGGCCTTCTCGCCGGTCGACGCGTTCCCGGGTCTCCTCATGCCGAACATCCCCGAGATGTCTGCAGTGTGGGGCGCCATGGGTGATGCCTTCGCCATCATCTACAACCAGGCCTACACGGACGAGGTCGTCGACCCCGCCGCCGTCATGGCCAACGCTGCGAAGGTCGTCCGCGACGCAATCGCCGGCGGCTGATCCAGCACGCATTCGAAGCATTGGGGAGGGCAGTTTCACTGCCCTCCCCTTTTGCATTTCCGGTAGTTCTTCCGAGTGCGCGGGCTGCCCTTTCCGAATGGCAGGGCAGCCGAGTGGAGAGGTAATGTCTCGTCATGGCGACCGAGATCCGTCCTGATCAGGACCAGGAACCGCAACGTCGAACGTTCCGCAACCTGCGGCAGTGGGGCACCGGCTATCTCGTCAAGCTCTTAGCCCTCGCCATCATGAATGGCTTCGTCGTTGTCGCTATTCCATTCCTGTGGGGCGATTCGCAGTGGCTGCTCTTGGCGGCGCTCGTCGTCGGAGCGATCGGCATCAACATCGTCTTCCTCATCGAAGCGGCGATGCCGCTGCGGTGGCTCGTGCCGGGCGTCATCTTCCTGGCGTTGATGCTGGTGTATCCGCTCTTCTATACGATCTACGTGTCGCTCACGAACTGGTCGACCGGGCACGTGCTGACCAAGCCCCAGGCCATCGAGCAAACGCTCAGGGAGACCTTCCTCCCAGAGGAGCCGCAACGATTCACCCTCGCGTATTACGGCGACGACGCCGGCGAACTGCGGGTGCTGCTCGTGGACGAGTCGGGCAACCAGTACTTCGGCGAACCACGCTTGGAGAGCGAGCCGGTCGTGGACGATGCGTCACAGGATCCCGCCGATCTCGAGACCGTCGACAGCGACGGCGACGGCACGCCTGAGACGATCGACGGCTTCGACCGACTGAACCTGGCGGCGATCCTTCAGATCCCGAACATCGACGATCTCGCTTTCGACACCCCCGTCGGCCAGGCCATCCTCGAAGCCAACCGGGCGTCGCTCAAGGAGTTCCGCTACTCATACGACGAGGCCCGTGACGTCCTCATCGACAACCAGCTGCAGCTCGAATGTCCCGCAGACGGGACCATCGGCAACTTCGTCTGCGGCGATCCCGAGACGGGAGAGCTCGCCGGAATCGGTTGGCGAGTCGTCATCGGTTTCGAGAACTTCACGAGCATCGCCACCGACGAGCGGGTACGCGGCCCGTTCACCCGAGTCATCTCCTGGAACATCATCTACGCCGTTCTGTCGGTGGGTACCCAGTTCGGTCTCGGGTTGCTGCTCGCCCTGTCGTTCCAGAAGGAGAAGCTGCGCGGCAAGGCGCTCTACCGGACCCTGCTCATCATCCCGTGGGCCATGCCGGGGTTCATCTCGATCATCATCTGGCGTGGACTCCTCCAGGGCACCGACTTCGGCCCGGCCAATCAGTTAATCGGCCTCTTCGGGTTCGAGGCGATATCGTGGCTGAACGACCCGTTCTGGGCGCGCGTCTCGATCATCCTGGTGAACTTGTGGCTCGGCTTCCCCTACATGTTCCTCGTGATCTCCGGTGCGCTCCAGGCCATCCCGTCCGACGTGCAGGAGGCCGCCAGGACCGACGGGGCGTCGGGTCCGCAGATCTTCCGCAAGGTCACCATGCCGCTGCTCTTCATTTCGACGGCTCCGCTGTTGATTGCGTCCTTTGCGTTCAACTTCAACAACTTCATCAACATCTTCTTGTTGACGAGAGGAGGCCCGCCCCTTGTGGGCTACGACTTGCCGGTCGGCGAGACCGACATCCTGATCTCGTTCACGTACAACCTGGCGATCTCGACCGGTCGCGGCCAGAACTTCGGTCTGGCATCTGCGTTCACGTTCTTCATCTTCTTGATCGTGGTCGCGATCTCGGCATTCAGCTTCCGGTTCACGCGTCGATTGGAGCAGATCTATGGCGGCGAGTAGGACCACTCCGCAGAAGCTCACCGAGGATGCTCGGACGACGCGCCGCTTGAATCGGCGTCCCTTCGCCGTGTGGGCTCGCGACCTCGGTTGGCGTCACGTCGTCGGTGTTCTCGGAGCGGTGTTCGCGATGTTCCCGATCATCTGGATCATCTCCGCTTCGATCAACCCGCTCGACTCGTTGTCGGCGAACAGCAGCATCATCCCCGAGGGCGCAACCCTCGAGAGCTACCGGGAGCTCTTCGACGACGAGACACTGAAGTTCTCGACGTGGATCTGGAACTCGGTGAAGATCGCACTGATTGCTGCAACGTTGCAGCTCTTCATGTCGGCGATGGCGGCATTCTCGTTCTCACGCCTGCGCTGGAAGGGTCGCCGGACCGGGTTGCTCGTCATCTTGTTGTTGCAGATGTTCCCGCAGTTCTTGGCGTTCATCGCACTGTTCTTGTTCCTCGATCAGCTCGATGAGATCACCGGCGGCGGGGTGAAAGGCCCGCGCGGTCTCGTGTGGATCGGGTTCGGCATTGTGCTCGCCGTGGCCGGCTGGTTCATCGTGCGTCGCACGCTGCGCGGCGGAATGGCCCGGATCTCGGGTTACGGGATGATCACGCTCGGACTCCTGCTCTTCGTCTTGGCCTTGATGGACCCGTCGAAGTCGACCGTCTTCATCCCCGGCGTCGGGCTGAACACCCACACGGGCATCATCCTCGTGTACCTGGGTGGCGCCATCGGGGTGAACACGTGGCTCATCAAGGGCTTCATGGACTCGATCCCGTTCTCGCTCGATGAGTCGGCCCGGGTCGATGGGGCGTCGCAGTGGGATACGTTCTCACGCATCATCCTGCCGCTGTCACGCCCGGTGCTCGCCGTGATCTTCGTGATCACGTTCGTGGCGCTCTACAACGAGTACATCCTGGCGTCGCTGCTGCTGACGGATGCCGACCAGACGACGTTTGCCGTCGGCCTCCAACTCTTCAGCACCGGCCAGTACTCGGCCAAGTGGGGCCAGATGGCCGCAGCCGGTGTGCTCGGCGGGTTCCCGATCCTGGTCGTGATGCTCGCCGCCCAGAAGAACATCGTCGGTGGCCTGACAGCGGGCAGTGTGAAAGGCTGAGGCCGCTGGGCCCTCCGGGCCCCGGAGTACTGAGTACCGAGTACTGAGTACCGAGATCCTCGCGGAGGGTCGCAAAGGTGGTTCACGGTCGACCGGAATCGTGTGGGCCCAACCCGAACCTGGAACGCGCCAACTACGCGTTGAGGCGAGACCAACCTGTCCAAGTACCAAGTACGGGCGGCCGAGGGCCGCCTCGGCGGCGCTACGAGGCGCCGAGCTCCACGATCGTCGTCGACCTACCTGGCAGCTCGGCACCGAGCGTCCAATCGGCGCCGTACAACTGCTCTCCGATCGCCGTGATTTCCGGGAGCCCGTACTCCGACTGGGGTTGTTTGTTCAGGTTGATGACGACCAGGAGACGTTGATCAGCGGACTCACGGGTGAAAGCGAACACCGAGTTGTTCCCGGTGTCGACCAGCGTCATCTCGCCGATCCGTAGCGCCGAGGAGGCGCTCCGGAGCTGAATCAGCGACCGGTAGTGGCTGAGCAGGGAGTCGGGATCGTCGATCTGCGCGGCGACATTGACCTCGTCCTTGTTTGGATCGAAGGGTTGCCACGGTTCAACCGTGGTGAAGCCGCCGGCTTCGGTCGCATCCCACGGCATCGGTGTCCGGATGAGCTCATCGGGTTTGCGCCCTCGCATTCCGATCTCCTCGCCGTAGTACATGAACGGCACCCCGGGAATCGTGAGCAGCAGCGAGGCGGCGAGCTTGCCCTTGCTGGCATCGCCGACAAGCACGCTTGCGACACGATCCTGGTCGTGGTTGGTGAGGAACGGGGAGTACTGCCCCAGCGGATACTCGTCGAGCACGGTTTGCATCACGATCGGCAACGTGTCGCTGCGACCGGACTGGGCGGCATCGATGATCTCGCTCGCCAGCGTGAACTCGAATGCGAGGTCGAGGGCGTCGGGGATGTAGGTGGACACGATCCGTGAGTCGTTCCACACCTCACCAACGGTGAGCGCCCCGGTCTTCGCCTCCTCGGTGAACTCGTTGAACGCTTGCGCCCAGGCCAACGTCGCCGGTGTGTTCTCGATCTGCGGCTCGTCCTCGATGAAGTGTTTGACGGCGTCCAGTCGGAACCCGTCGACTCCCATCTCGTTGAGCCAGAAGTCGGCGATGTCGTACAGCTCGGCGGTGACGTCCGGGTTCTCGAGATTGAGATCCGGCATACCCTCCCAGAAGAGCCCGAAGTACGTCCGGTCGCCGGCCGCGTGCCACCCGGCCCCGGGCTCCCGATCGTCCCACACGTACCAGTCGTCGTAGCCGTCCTGTTCGAGGAACGACCTGGCGAACCACTTGTGCTGCCTGGACGTGTGGTTCAGCACCAGATCGACGATCACGGCGATCCCCCGCTCCTGTGCGGCGTCCATCAGCTCGAGGAAGTCCTCGTTGGTGCCGTACTGGAAGTTGACCTTCCGGTAGTCCGTCACGTCGTAGCCGTGGTAGCTGGGACTCGACATGATCGGCATCAGCCAGATCCCGGTGACACCGAGATCGTCGGTGGTCGTCGGGTCACCGTCGTTGAGGTAGTCGAGTCGATCGATGAGACCTCGCAGGTCGCCGATTCCGTCACCATCGCTGTCTTGGAAGCTGCGTACGAAGACCTCATAGAAGACCCGCCCCTCCCACCATGGCGCGGGCGGCTCCGGAGGCAGTGTCGTGGTCGGCGCCACGGTCGTTGCCGGGGCAGGCGGGGTCGTCGTCACCGCAGTGGTCGCCGCCGGCTCGTCGCTCGAGCATGCGGCCGCGATGAGGGCGAGCAGGAGAAGGAGCAAGGTGATCCGTCGCATTGGGCGAGTCTACGGGCGTCAACGGTCGCAACCGTTATCGAAGGTGAGGCTTGGTTCGTTCACCCCCGCCTGGTTGACTGACGCCAACCGGAGCGAGCTGCTCCGGTGGCGCAGACGGACGAGGAGGCCGGGCCATCGGCGCGCTTCACAGAGGGCTCACGGCGATCGCTGCCATTGCGCTGGTGTTGGCGGCGTGCGCCGGCACCTCGTCGACAACCACGGCCGCGCCCACGACAACGGCATCGACCACGACGACGATCTCAATCGCAACGACGCTTGCGCCGTTGCCGACCTCCCCTCCTGCGACGACGACCACCACGCAGGCACCGGAAGTGGTCACCGTCTGGGCCGATGAGGCGACCGCTGGAGCTCTCGAGGCGCTCGGCACCGACTTCACGACCCGACGTGGGATTGCCGTCGAAGTCGTCACCAAACCCTTCCCGGCCATTCGCAGTGACGTGCTCGGCGCAGTGACCGGAGACGCCGGACCCGATCTGTTCGTCGGTGCCCATGCGTGGACGGGCGAGCTCCTCGCCGCCCGCGCCATCGTTCCGGTGCGCGGGATCCCGCAGACCCGCCAGGCCGAGTTCATCCAACCGGCACTCGAGGCATTCCGCCTCGACGGCACGCTCTACGGGGTCCCGTACGGTGCCGAATCCATCGCCCTGTGGGTGAACGTCGAGTTGGTCGGTCCGAACCCGCCCGAGACGTTCGAACAGCTACTCGATGGTTGCGATGGGTTGAGCGTCGAGACCGTGTGCCTCGCCGTCGCCGGCGGGGCGGGCATCCCGGAGGCGTACTACCAGTACCCGTTCCTGTCAGCGTTCGGCGGTTCGATACTGCGTTACGAGCCGGGCGTCGGATACCTCGCGGATCGAGCCGGGATCGACGAACCCGAGGCGATCGATGCGTCGATCTACCTCGCCGCCTTGGATCGGGGTGATTACCTCCCCCCGCTCGACTACGTGACTGCCAAGCAGCGGTTTCTCGAGGGTGAGGTGGCTTACTGGCTGACCGGCTTCTGGGAGGCAGATGAGATCGAAACGGCCGCCGAATCTCGCGGATTCTCGGTGAGGGTGACACCGGTGCCGCCGATCAACGGGGTAGCAGCACGCCCTTTCATCGACGCCATCGGGGTGTTCCTCGGAGCGAACGCCTCGACGTCCGCCAAGATCTTCATGACCGACTGGATCGCCACCGGTGAGGCGATGCTGAGCCTCACCCCAGCTCCCCCGCTGTTCCCGACGCACGAGCAACCGGCGGGGAGGGTGACCGGACCGTTGCGAATCCCGTTCCTCGAGGCGATGCGCCGGGCAGTGCCAACCCCGAACCTCGCAGCGATGTCCGACGACGTTTGGACCGCCTGGGGCTCAGCCCTCACGGCGATCCGGGATGAGGGAGCCGACCCGGAGACGGCCCTACGCGATGCGGCGACCCTGATCCGAACGATCCTCGGCATCACCCAGCCGGAGCCCGATAACGACGAGTAGCGCTCATTCGTCGCCGGACGCGGCCGAACGCACCCAGTCGGCAACTCGGAGATCGGCCGTGAGCGCTCGACGGGACATCACGAGAATGACCGTCGTCGCTGCCACGACAACGGAACCCAGCACGACGTACATGACGACCAGCTGTACGAGCACCGCGTCGATCGGGTCGACCCCGGCGAGCAGCAGCCCGGTCATCGCGCCGGGTAGTGCGATCAAGCCGACCACCTTGGTTCGCTCGATCTGCGGGATGAGAGAGCTGCGCGCCGCGTCGCGAGTCACGTCGCCGGTGACCGCTACGCCGTCGAGCCCGAGCGCCAGCTTCGCTTCCAGCTCACCGTGACGCGTAGCGAGTTGGCGACGCGTCTGATCGGCTGCCAGCACGGTCGTCGGCATCGTGTTGCCGATCGTGATACCGGCGATCACCACAAGCGTCACGGCTTCGAGTTCGAAGATCTGCAGTCCGAACGCAATCGCAACGGTGATGGCCGTCGATACTCCGATGCCAAGGGCCACGGCAACTGCAAGGCTCGGCACGTCCGGTGCCCGACGTCGTGCGGTAGCGGCGGCGATGACCACCATGGCGACGACCCACAGCCACGCCCACCAGATCGCCAACTCCGCGGTGAACACCGCTGCGAGGAGGAGACCGACCGCCATCAGCTGGGCAGCGGCGCGGATGGCCGCCCACACGACGGACCGCTCGACACCGACCCCGCGCCACAACGAAAGCCCAGCGGCAATCAACACGAACGCAACGGACGCAACGACCCCAATGACCTCAACCGGCCCCGACACCTCTATGCCGCCTTCCGGTCTCTGTACTCAGTACTCGGTACTCAGTACTGCGGGCGAAGCCCGCTTGCTACAGATCGAGCGAACGTTCGGCCAACAACATCGCCAAGTCTTTGACCTCGACTGACTCGTCGACGCCCAGCTCTTTGACCCCGTCGTCCATCATCACGTAACAGAACGGGCACCCGGTTGCGACGACGTCGGCACCGGTCGCCACCGCTTCACGGGTGCGCTCGATGTTGACCTTCTGACCGGTTTGCTCCTCGAGCCACATTCGCCCGCCCCCGGCACCACAACAGAATGAGTTGGTGCCGTTGCGAGGCATCTCGATGTTCTCGCCGACGGCGTTGAGGACGGACCGTGGGGCGACGAACACGTCGTTGTGGCGGCCCAGGTAGCACGGATCGTGGAAGGTGATCGACTGCCCGTTGGCCCGCGGGGTGAGCTTGCCTTCGTCGACCAAGTGCATGAGCAGATCGCTGTGGTGAATCACCTCGTAGTGACCACCGAACTGCGGGTACTCGTTGCCCAAGGTGTTGAAACAGTGCGGGCACTGCGTGATGATCTTGGTGACACCGAGATCGTTGAGCGTCTCGATGTTCTGCAGCGCCAGGCCCTGGAACACGTACTCGTTGCCGGTTCGTCGCGCCGGATCGCCGGTGCAGAGCTCGCGGGGCCCGAGGATGGCGAAATCCACCCCGGCTCGGTTCAGCAGCTGTGCAGTCGAGATCGTGACCTTGCGATTGCGGTCGTCGAACGATCCGGCACACCCGACCCAGTAGAGGTACTCGGCCTCCACGTCGGGATCACCCAGGACCTTCACCGGGAAGTCGAGCTCATCGGTCCAGTCGCCACGCTTCGACTGGTCCATGCCGTAGACGTTCGATGAGTTCTCCATCGACACGTAGGCCTTGCCGAGCTCGCTGGGGAAGTCGGACTCCATCAGCGACAGGTAGCGACGCATGTCGAGGATCTTGTCGACGATCTCGATGTTGACCGGACAGACCTCGTCACAGGCGCGGCATGTCGTACATGCCCAGAGCTCTTCGGAGGAGATCCGCTCGAACACCGAGTCGGACGAGATGGTGATCTCGGCGTCGACTCCGACCGGTGGCGACACCGGGGGCGTTCCCGTCCGGGCGGCAACTTCACCGAGCTTCAGCACGATCTCACGTGGGTCGAGCGGCTTCCCCGTCGTATTCGCCGGACACACCGACGTGCACCGCCCGCAGACGGTGCAGGCATCCGTGTCGAGTAGCTGCTTCCAGGTGAACTCGCCAACCACCGAGGCTCCGACCGTCTCGATATCGGTGGCCTCCATGAGGTTGGGCATCTCGCGCATGGCGCCCTTGTGACGTTCACGTGGCGAGAGGTACATGTTCACGGGGCTCGTGAACATGTGGCGCAGCTTGGTCGACGGCAGGACCACGAGGAATCCGAGGAAGGCGACGAAGTGAGCGATCCAGAGACCCTGGTGAATGCCCGACGCGCTGGCCTCGGGCACCAGAAAGCTCAGCGGGTATCCGACGAACGACCAAGTCTCGAAGTCGGGACGGCCATCGACGGCAATGCGTGCCGCCTCGACTGCGATCCCGGTCACGCCAATGGCTCCGAGCGTGAGCAGGATCCAGCCGTCTTCGGCCTTGGTCTTCGAACGGAGCCGCCACGGGCGTTGGCCGTAGCGGCGCACCGCCGCCCACACGAGGCCCGCGATGAATACAACGGCGAACACGTCCAGGATCAGGGAGTAGACCTGGTACACGCCACCCTGGAGGAACTTCAGGTTGTTGGGGAGCAGGTTGTCGATCTCGAGCGTGACCGTGCCGAGGAAGAGCACGATGAAGCCGTAGTAGATCGCCGAGTGCATGAGACCGGCGGCGGGGTCACGCAGCAGCGTGCGCATCTGGAGGCCCTCACGAGCGGCGTGGAGCCGCTGCTTGAGCAGACGCCGGCGATCGTCACTCGACCCTCGCTCCCAGTTCTTCGCCCGCTGGGCAAAGAGGTAGGCCGACAGACCGAGGAAGACGGCCGTGGTCATGTAGAAGATCGCTTTGAGGACGCTCGGGATGTTGCCGAATACCTGGCGTCCGATCTCGAAGTCGGGCTTGTCGGATAAGGAGGCGAGCCACCACAGGGCGAGCGTGCCCACCACGCTGAGTGCGGCGACAACCAGCAAGACTCCGCTGGCGGTGATGCGGCGCCGCTCAGAAGCGGATTCCGGAGCTTCCTTGGTGGCGGTTTCGGCCACGTGTCCTCCTATCCCGACTGCCTCGAGCGGAGTGTACCCACAGGACCGAAGTGTCTCTCCTCGAGTACCGCATTTGACAAACTGATTTGTCAATACGAGACTGCCGGCATGACCACAGCCATCACCGTGCTCGATCGCTCCGAGGTCGTTGCGGCTGCGCTTTCGCCGCTCCGGGGCCAGATGCTCGAGCTGCTCGTCGAGCCGCAGTCGGCGTCGAGCCTGGCTCGCGCCCTCGATCTCCCCCGCCAGAAGGTGAACTACCACCTGCGGGAGTTGGAGCGCCACGGACTGGTCGGACTCGTCGAAGAGCGCCAGCGCCGGGGGTTGACCGAGCGGTTCTACCGCATCTCCGGAGGGCACTTGCTCGTCGATCCAGAGCTTCTCTCACCCGTCGCTTCGCCGTCGTTCGACGAACACGCTGCAGACCGTCTTGCTGCGACCGCCGCTCGCGCCGTTCACGACGTTGGAACACTCATGCGCGACGCGGCGGCAGCAGGCGAACGCCTTGCGACGTTCACCGTCGAATCCGAGATGACGTTCGCCGCACCGGGTGATCTGCGCGCGTTCGTCGCCGAGCTCACCGAGCTGATCGCCAAGTACGACCGCCCTACTGCTGCGGGTGGCCGACGACATCGTTTCGTTGCGATGTCGCACCCATCCCGAAAGGAGACTGCAGATGACTGAACGTGCCTTCAAGCGGCTCGAACTCACCGTCACGATCAACGCACCCGTCGAGCAGCTCTGGGACGCCATCACCACCGGACCGGGGCTCGAAGCCTGGTACGTGGCGAAGGCCGACGTGCAACCCGGGCTCGGTGGTCGGGTTGTCATCTCCTGGGGTGAGGGCCCCGAGGGGGTCTCAGCGATCGAGGTCTGGGAACCGAACGAGCGTGTGCGGTTTGCCTACGTGCCGCAGGGCGGCATGGAGGTCGGCGACACGGAAGGAGGGAGCGAGGAGTGGCTGCTCAGCCACGAGGACGGTGTCACGACCGTTCGCCTCGTGCATTCCTTGCCAGATCCGGGAGTCGACGACTGGGAGGGCTACTACGGCGACATCGAACGCGGCTGGTCCCTGTTCCTCGCAACGTTGGTTCACTACGTCGAGTCGACGGACCGTGCGGGCAGAGTGACGACACTGAGTACACCATCGGTCACCCGGGACGCATCCGACGTCTGGGAACGCTTGCACCGGGAACTCGGCCTCGATGCCGGCGATCCAGCACCAACAGCGGTCACGGTCGACGGGACGGTGCTCCCCTGCCATGTCCTCGTGGCTACCGAACCCCTTGCGCTGCTGCTCGACATCGACGGTACGTTGCTGCTCACCGACCTCGAAGGTTCCGG
>JASJAX010000045.1 GCA_030066755.1 Acidimicrobiia bacterium | reverse complement strand
ACCGTTCGCCTCGTGCATTCCTTGCCAGATCCGGGAGTCGACGACTGGGAGGGCTACTACGGCGACATCGAACGTGGCTGGTCACTGTTCCTCGCAACGTTGGTTCATTACGTCGAGTCGACGGACCGTGCGGGCAGAGTGACGACGCTGAGTACACCATCGGTCACCCGGAACGCATCCGACGTCTGGGAACGCTTGCACCGGGAACTCGGCCTCGATGCCGGCGATCCAGCATCAACAACGGTCACCGTCGCCGGGACGGTGCTCCCCTGCCGTGTCCTGGTGGCTACCGAACCCCTTGCGCTGCTGCTCGACATCGACGGTACGTTGCTGCTCACCGACCTCGAAGGTTCCGGTGAACATCGCGTGCTGTACACGCTGGCCAGTACCTTCGACGGCGATACACCGGAAGCTGCGCAACGCCGCTCCGCGCTCGTCGCCGCTGCCGAACGCGCCGTGACCTGATCCACCGACGGAGTGTCGGGCTACGCTGCGCGGACTACCGCCCGGCAGCAGAGGTTCCATGGCACGCGAAGACGAGCAGTCGACCACGTCGCACCACGACGCCGTCGTGCCACGGCGGCGTCGCATCCTCGGTGCCGTCGGCTCGGTGGTCATCGCGGTGGCACTGCTCGTCGGCATCTTGCCGACGTTGGCCGACTTCTCCCAGGTGCGATCGGCAATCGGGGACCTCACGTTCGGCGAGGTCGGGGTGCTCTTCGCCCTCGCCGGGTGGAATCTCCTGACCTACCAGTTCGTGACCATGGCGGCACTGCCGGGGTTGTCGCTCGGACGGGCGTTCATGGTCGGCCAGATCTCGACGGCAGTCTCGAACACGGTCCCCGCCGGGAGCGCAGTCGGCGTCGGCGTCACCTACGCGATGTTCTCGTCGTACGGGTACTCCGCCGCCCAGATCGGTCTTGCAGCTGCCCTCAGTGGCATCTGGAATCTGTTCATGAAGCTCGGGCTGCCGATCGCCGCCCTGGCCATCGTTGCGGTCCGCGGCGAGGCACATCCGGCGCTGCTGTCGACGGCAATGATCGGGGTCGGGGTGCTCCTTGCTGCCGTCGCTGGACTCGTGGTGTTCGCACGGAGCGAGGCACTGGCACATCGCCTCGGAACCTGGCTGGGAAGCGCTGCGACCCGATTGGCCCGGCTCGTGAAACGCGGCCCATTCGACGACTGGCCGGAACGGTTCGTGGCCTTCCGCCGGCGCGCCGAGCAGCTCCTCCGGTCGCGGTGGCATTGGCTCACTGCGACCAGCCTCGTGAGCCACCTGTCGCTCTATCTCCTGTTGCTCGTATCGCTACGGCTCCTCGGAGTGCCGGCTGCCGAGGTCACGGCACCCGAAGCGCTGGCGGCGTTTGCGCTCGTTCGCCTCGTCACCGCACTGCCGATCACGCCCGGCGGCATCGGCGTCGTCGAACTGGGGCTGAGTGCCGCGCTCGTCCTCGCCGGGGGCACCGAAGCCCTCGTCGTTGCCGCCGTCCTCGTCTACCGAACGTTGACCTATGCGTTGCAGATCCCGATCGGGCTCGGGTGCTGGATCGTCTGGCGGGCCCGATCGACCGCCGACCCGACGGGTGGGTAGCGCCTACATTGACATTGTGAAGATCCACCTCGTCGACGGCACATTCGAGCTGTTCCGCTGCTTCAACGGTGCCCCCCGAGCGACCAACGCCGACGGAGAGGAGGTCGGCGCTTCCCGGGCGTTCGCTCACACGTTGGTCGCCCTGCTCCGACAGAACGGCGTGAGCCACGTTGGCGTCACGTTCGACACGATCGTCGACGCGCCGCTCGCGCCTTCTGGAACGGACGGGCCGTGGAACCAACACTCGATCGCCGCCGAGATCACGCGGGCGCTCGGTGTGGTGCTGTGGCCGATGATCCGTCGCTACGAGGCCGACGATGCGCTGGCGTCCGCCGCAGCCAAATACCGAGACGAACCAGGCGTCGAGCAGATCGTGATCTGTACGAGGGACAAGGACCTCGCCCAGTGCGTGATCGGAGACCAGGTGGTGATGCTCGATCGGATCAACGACGTCATCACCGACGAAGACGGCGTCGTCGCCAAGTGGGGTGTCCGCCCGCACCTCATCCCGTCGTATCTGGCCCTCGTCGGCGACAAGGCCGATGGGCTTCCCGGCTTGCCCGGCTGGGGCGCTTCATCGGCCGCGGCGGCACTGAACCGCTACGGCTCGATCGAAGCAATCCCCGCCGACGCAGAGCAATGGGACATGCCGATCCGCGGTGCCGCACGACTTGCCGCCGTCCTCGCGGAGCGGCACAACGAAGCGCTGCTCTATCGCGACCTCATCGAGCTGGCCACAGATGTTCCGCTCCGCGAGCCGGTCGCTGAGCTCGAGTGGCGCGGGGCCGATCGGGACCGCCTCGCGGCGGTTGCCGACCGCATCGGCGCGGAGGACGTGCTCGAACGAGTACCCCGTTGGCTGTGAAGGTCCCCGGTAGCCTGAAGTCGACGCAGGTGAGAGGACCGATCTTGGCGGCGACAGCTCCGGTGCCCACGTCGAACCGAGCGCCATGACGGCGGACCGCTCGACCATGAAGGGCCGCCGACGCGCCCGACCAACCAACGTCGTCGTGGCGGTCGCAGTGTTTGGCGCCAGCATCATCAACATCGCAGTCCAGGCTGAGACGCCGATCTCGGAGATACCGGCCGCCGGCTTTCTCCTGCTCGCCCTTGCCAGCATTGCGTTGCTGTGGTGGCGGAGCCGATCACTCGCCGTCCTCGGGGTTGCCCTTGCCATATCACTGTCATGGGCGGTCCTGGGTTACAAGGGCAACCCGGTATTCCACATCCTGGTTTCGCTGTATGCAGTCGGTCGACACGTTCCCGACGCGAGGCTGAGCTTGGTGGCGTTGTTCGGAGGTCTCGGTGTCAACATCCTCGGGCAGCTGACCGACGGTGACCCCATCTCTGATGTCGTCACCGGCGTGTTCGTGACGGTGCTCCCCTGGTACGTCGGACGCCGGATCAGCGCTCGCCGGGCAGCCGCTCGGGAGCGGGCCGAACACCTCGAATGGAAACGAAAAACGGAAGCACAACGCGCCATTGCGGACGCCCGCGCCGCGATCGCACGCGAACTCCACGATGTGGTGGCGCACAACGTCAGTGTCATGACCGTACAGGCGGGTGTCGCCCGCCTCGTTGTTGAGGACGATCCGACCCGAGCCGAGGAGGCGATCGGCGCCGTCGAGGAAGCCGGGCGCAGAGCCCTCGACGAGCTCCGTCACCTTCTCGGTGTCCTGAGACCCGAGACCGCGTCGGGTGAGCTGGGTCCGCAGCCGGGACTTCCTCAAGTCCACCAGCTCGTCGACCAGCTGCAACAGACCGGGATGAGCGTTTCATTGGCCATGGATGCTCCGTCCGCTCTGCCGGTCCGGGTGGAGCTCTTCGCCTATCGCATCGTTCAGGAAGCGCTCACCAACGTCCTCAAGCATGGGGGTGGCGACGCCAAGGCGCGGGTGCGCCTCGAGGCGACCGAAGAGCTGCTGGACATCGAAGTGACCGACACGGGTACCGGGACGACTGCGTTGCCCGGATCGGGCCACGGGATCGTCGGGATGAACGAGCGCACCGCATTGCTGGGCGGTACCTTCGAGGCCGGGCCCCGACCCGAAGGTGGCTTCCGGGTCCATGCACAGCTGCCATTGGGGGACTCGTGAGCATCAAGGTCGCCGTCGTCGATGATCAGGCCCTGGTGCGGGGCGGTTTCGCCGCCATGCTCGGGCTCCAGGACGATATCGACGTCGTCGCCGAGGCCGGTGACGGCGCCGCCGCGATCGAGATCGCACGGATACATCGTCCCGATGTGATCCTCATGGACATTCGAATGCCCCAGATGGACGGCCTGGCGGCAACCAAGGCGATCGTCGACTCCGCCGATTGGCCAGTCAAAGTGGTGATCCTCACCACGTTTGATCCGGACGAGTACGTGTACGAGGCGTTGCGTGCCGGCGCAAGTGGCTTCGTTCTCAAAGACATCTCCCCGGAGGACCTGGTCGCCGCCGTACGGACCGTGGCGGATGGCGGCGCGCTATTGGCGCCGTCGGTGACGCGACGACTGATCAGCCGATTTGCCACCCCGCCGACCCTCGACGCATCGGTCGTCGCCCGCCTCGACCGCCTCACGGAGCGCGAGAGCGAAGTCCTGGTTGCCGTCGCGGCTGGTTCCAGCAACCTGGAGATAGCCGAAGCACTCTTCGTCGGCGCGGCAACCGTCAAATCCCACGTCTCCAGCATCCTCACCAAACTCGGCCTGACCAACCGGGCCCAGGCAGTGGCGTTTGCCTACGAGAGCGGACTGATCACGCCCGGCGACGCCGACCTCGGTCACTGATCGGCCCCGTTCGACCGACCGTGGGTCCTCCAGGCTGCGAACGAATCCCCCAAATGGGGGAGGCGACAATCCCTCCATTGCCGGGAGACCGGCGCACCTCCGGAACGTACGTTGAAGTCACGTACCAGAGGAGCAGCCATGACGCAGCGATCTGACCATGAGACCGGGACGACACCACGGTCCTATCCGATCACCATCGAACACGTCACCAAGAACTACGACGACGCCACCGCCGTCAACGATCTCTCATTCGTCGTTGAACCCGGCCGGGTGACCGGCTTCCTCGGCCCGAATGGCGCCGGGAAGTCCACCACGATGAAGATCCTCCTCGGCCTAGCGGCGCCGAGCCGCGGGCGAGCCACCATCGGTGGACTGGCCTACGACGAGCTCCCCGACCCCACCGGGACGGTGGGCGCCAGCGTCGAGGCCGATGCCTTCCACCCCGGACGGAGCGGGCGTAACCACCTGCGGATCCTGGCCGACGCCACCTCCACGCCGTTGGAACGGGTCGACGAGGTCCTCGAGCTAGTCGACTTGAGCGCCGCAGCTCATCGTAAGGCCGGGGCCTACTCGCTCGGCATGAAACAGCGTCTCGGCCTCGCCGCCGCCCTGCTGTGTGACCCCCCGGTGCTCGTGCTCGATGAACCCGGCAACGGCCTGGACCCCCAGGGGATCCGGACCCTGCGAAATCTGCTCCGCTCACGGGCGGCACAGGGCAACACCGTATTCGTCTCCAGCCATCTCCTCGGCGAGGTTGAGCAGCTCGCCGACGACGTCGTTGTCGTCAACCAGGGCCGCCTCGTCACGCAGGGATCGCTGACCGATCTCCAACAGTCTGCGTCGCTGGTCCGGTCCGCCTCACCGGTTGCGCTGGGGGTCGCACTCGAAGCTGCCGGTGGTGTCGTCGACCTGCGACCAGCCGACACCCTCCTCGTTCGAGGCCTTTCCCTCGATGAGATCGGCGAGCACGCCTTCGGCGCAGGCATCGCCCTGCATGAGCTGACACGCCACACCGACTCGTTGGAGGACCGCTTCTTCGCATGGACCGGAGCAGCGGACCACAACGGATCCACAACCCAAGGGAGCAACCATGAACTGGTTTCGAACCGTGCGAGCTGAACTCCGCAAGCTGACGAGCACGAGGATGCCGTTGGCCTTCCTCATCGTGCTCACGGCGATCGGTGCAGCAACGGCCATGGCAGTGGCATTCGGCACCGACATGGACGGCAGCAAGACCTTCATCTCCACTGCGGCTGACCAGCAGTCCCTCATGGCTTTCGCCGCCAACGCCGTCCTGGTCGCGGGGCTCTTCGGCGCCATCGCCGTTGCGCGCGAGTACGGCCACGGCACCGTCGTGCTCACGTTCCTGACCACACCAGGCCGCCCCCAAGCCGTGGCTGCGCAACTTGCGGCGACCTTCGTCGCCGGCAGCCTCCTCGGGCTCGTCGGCGCCGGCATCAGCGCAGGTTCGGTGGCTGCCGGACTCGTTGCGACTGACTACACCTTCATGGTGGCCACCGCCGACCTCGTGCAGGTGCTCGCAGCGTCGACCCTCGCAGGGGGCACCGGTGCAGTCCTCGGGGCCGGCATCGGCGCGTTCGTCCGGAACACCGGTGGTGCCGTCACCGGCACGATCTTGCTCCTGCTGATCATGCCACCCCTCGCCGTGCAGATGGTCAGCGAAACCGCTTCGTGGGTGCCCAACACCCTGGCCGACGTGATGTCCGGAGTCGACGGCACGGTCTCCATCGGCCTCGCCGTCGTAGCAATGAGTTTGTGGGCGCTCGTGCCCGCAGCCATCGGTCTCGCGGCGGTCACCCGACGCGATGTCGTCTGACACATCGACACCGGCCTCTTATATTCAAACTGATTGAATAGCTAGCCGACTTCCGTTATATTCAAACCAGTTGAACACTCGACAGAGGAAGGAACCACCATGCTGCACAAGCATCGACACCTCACCACCATCGTCGGCGCCGCTCTGTTTGCCGTGTACTCCATCGTCATGATGGCCACGGCAGGATCCGCCGGCTGGGCCTGGCTGATTCTCGCGGCAGCCGTCGTGCTGATGGTCACCGCGGCCCGCCAAGGGCTCCCCGGCAACGGCGAGAGTCACGATGGGTGAACAGCCACGCGTCGCCACCATCGCCTCCATCCTCCAGATCGAGGCGCTCTCCAGCCAGGCAAGGGTTCGGGTGCTCCGCTACGCCGATCACCCGATCACCGTGGCCGATCTGGCACGCCGGCTCGACGTCCCGCCAACGCGGCTCTACTACCACGTCAACCTGTTGGTCGAGGCGGGCCTGCTGGAGCAGGTCGACGAGCGCAGATCGGGAGCAAGGCTCGAGAAGCTCTACCGCCGCACCGCGGCCGAGTTCACGCTGGGCGCCGACATCGTCGATGTCATCGGCGACCGTCGCAAGGCGGCTGAGGCCGCCGCCACCGTCCTCCTGGATACTGCTCGGGCAGAGGTCGAGGACTTCCTCGAGCACTCTTGGGGCGAGAAGGAGGAGCACGCATACCTCGGCCGAACCCTCGTACGCCTTACGCCGGAGACTGCGACGACCTTCGCCGAGCGACTCAACGAGCTCGTGGACGAGCTTCGAGACCTCGATCAAGACGACGATGACCGGAGTCGTACGTTCTCCTTGACTGCGGCGTTCCTGCCGACGGATATCGGAAAGGAGCACCAATGAAGGTCCGCAACTCAGCGACACCCCGTGGGACCGCTCTCCTCCTGGCGGTCGTCCTGACCGTGTCAGCGTGCTCGGGTGCGGCAGACCCAGCCACGACCGGAAACACAACGAAGGACCCGACTCCTGACCCCACCGCAACGACGAGCATCACCACCACCACGACGATCGTTGCCCCGACGACCACGGCGGCACCCGCGGTTGTCGCGACGCAGTCGTTCGGCATTGACATCGGCCCCGACGGCGTGGCCTACGACCTGGACGGCTCCCCGCCGAGCGGCCCGACGTCCTTCACGGTGCTGGACGATGGGGCCGTGGTGATCGCCGACACGATGGCGGTTGATCGAGGGGAGCCGAGGCTCCTCCACTACGACCGTTCTGGCGAGCGGTTGGCGGTGATCGACCTTGCAGGGGAAGAAGTGGCAGCGATCGTCGACGTCGTCAGCGACGGCTCCGCCTTGGCAATCCTGGACGTCCTGGCCTCGATGAACCGATACCGCGTGCTGGTACTCGGCGTCGACGGCATCGTCGACTCGGTCACGGAGATCCCGGCGGGATTCCGGTTCGAGGATGGCCTCACCGGCTTGGCATGGGATGACTCGGGCATTCTGCTCGAGTTCGAGCTCGGCGCGCGGTACGCCCGGCTCGACGCAACGGGTGCGATCGAGTCTCCGGTCGTCCCCGTGTTCGACGGAACCAGCATCGTGCTGAACCCGGGTGACGAGCGGACGACCGACGTCACGACCAGTGAGACGTCATTCTCGGTAGAACGAACCACAGATCTGGGTGGCGTGACCCTCGTGGGCGTCGGACCCGACGGCTCGATCGTGGTCGTCGTCGATGAGGTCGAGGTGGGCTCGGTGATCTCCGTCATCCGTCGGATACAGCGCTACTCCGCTTCCGGCGTGCTCGAAGCCGAGTACGTCATCGATGCGGCCGACCAGTACCTCGAGATTCCGCGCCCGTTCGAGCTGGATGCCACGGGCAAGATCCTGTACCTCCACGCCCAACCGGATCGTATCGAGATCGAAGCGCTCGATTCGAGCAGGTAAGTGCGCAGCTCGAGCACCGGAACGCCACCGCGCCGATCTAGCGAGACGAGCGAACCACCTCCGGGAGGTTCTGAGCGCTACGTCGAGAGACCGAGCAACTCAGCCGCCAAGCCCACCGAGCGTGCGAGCACCCGGCTGCGACCATCGTTGGCGACCACCATTGCAGTCCGATCGCGGCCCGCCCCCATCAATGCCGTCGCCGACCACATCGTGTTCGAGCCCTGCATGCCAAACGCTGCACCTGCGAGTCGCGTTGGCGCCCAACCCATTGCCATGCCCTTGCCATCGGCGGACGGCGGTCGCAGCAGGTGCTCGATCGACGAGCGCTCGAGAAGCGGATCGCCGTCACAAAGGAACAGCCGCTGGAACATGGCCCAGTCGGCAAGGGTGAGGTAGAACCTGCCGGCCGGGCTGAGCACCTCGGGGTTGTCGCTCCGCACGTTGTCGGGCTCCATCGCGTCACCGGGACCCACGACCAAACCGGGGAACCGCAGTCGCGCCCGGTGACCGCAGATGTCGGGCGGCGGTCCGTACCCGACTGAGGCGATCTCGAGCGGCGCCAACACGTGGGTGTGCAGTGCGGCCTCAAATGGCATACCGGCGAGGCGATCGATAGCGGCACCGGCGACGACATAGCCGAGGTTGCTGTAGCGGAACGCGCCACGGCGACGTGGTGCGGTTGTCGTTGCCAGAAGCACGGCGGCGGTGCGTTGGTCTGTCGGATCCCGCTCGTCCCGCCACCCCCGAATCATCGCTCGTGCGGGAAGGTTCGGGCGCATTCCCGATCGGGAGTGGAACAGGTCGTCGATCGTCGACGCCGACCACCCTGAATCGATGTCCGGTGCGAGATCAGGAAACAGCTCCCGAACCGGTATCCCCCACTCCGCGTACCCGAGTTCGACGAGGCGTGCATAGAGCACCGCAGTGATCGCCTTGCCGCACGAGCCGATGTGCCACTGATCATCGGGCCGGACCTGTTCCTGTCCGTCTCGACGGCGGTACCCCACCGTGACCGTTTCGAGGTCGCCGGCGGCAGTGATCGTCGCTGCGCCGACGCCCGGAACTGCGAGACGACTTCGGAAAGACGAAAGGGCCTCACGCATCCGTGGACCCCCCGTCGCCGTGTTCGCGCCTCAGTCGTCGCTGCGCTGGAACCGGAGCTCGATAACCGCTCTTCGGCGACGACCCTCGCGCTTCGACGTGAAGCGTTTGTGGACGGCTTGGCGGGACACGCCGAGCCGAGCCGCAATGTCGGCCCAGGAAGCGCCGAGCGACCGAGCATCGGCGATCCTCGCTTGCGCATAGTCGTCGACGAACGATTCCAGGATCGGGATGTCCTCGACCAGATCGAGCGGGGCCTCTCCTGCGCTCAGTCGTTGCAGCTCGTGCTGAAGGGCTGCCCTGATCGACTGCTCTCTGTCGCTGTTCATGCTTGCCGAGGATACCACCCATATGTCAACCCTATGTTGACAATACCGAGTTGTCAACTCAGGGTTGACATCTTCACGCACGGAGCTCTTGGTCGAGGGGCGTTGGAAACCGCGACGTGACACGAACGTCGCCAAGCCAGTTTCTGAGTGCCCCGGCCTTGGCATCGACCGTTGCAACAACCTCGCTCGGCACGTCTTCGAGGAGTCGGTACACGACCTCGCCGGTGTCCTTGCGCTGGGCCCATCCACCGACGACCCGACCGTTCCACCAAACGGTCGGTCCGGCGTTCCCGTTGCGGTCGAAGAGCGGTTCGACGTGGTTGCCGAAGTACCAGTCCCGTTCCTTCCAGCCCATCGGCGTTGGGTCGAGACCGGGAAGCAACGCAACCCAGTCCTCCGATTCCCCAACAGGACCGAGGTCGTCCGGGAGGACGAGACCGACGCCGTCATCGAGTTCGACCTCAACCGCACCCACGGCATCGAGTGCCGCCTTGGTGTCACGCACCGTCCACCCCGTCCACCACTTCACGTCCGTGAATGTGCCCGGACCGAAGGCCGCCAGCCACCGCCGCACGAGTTCAGCTTGTGCCTCGTCTCGGTCGATCTCCGGCAGTGAGCCGCCGATCCAATCGTCGAGCAGCACCCAGCGGTATTGGCTGGAGATCCATGATCCACGGGGGCGCGCCCGCACGATCTTGCCGGCCGTTGCTAGGAAGAAGAGCACGCGTGTCGAGACACCGACGAAGCCGCCCCACGTCTTTCCCTCCCCGAAGCGCAGCGACTCGGTGAACTCGGGCATGTCCGATCGCAGTTGGGTCGCCGTCGCTTCGCCACGTGCTTCGAGTGCGGCCATCGTCTTCGCCTCGACGTCCGCCAACCATGCCGCGCCGTCGTCAGCAACGCCCTGGTCCTCGAGCATCCGTATGAGGCGGCGCCGTTCTGCAGGAGCGAGCAGCTTGGTGCAGGCCGCATCCATGACCGCGGCAACGTCGTGAGGAACCACGAACATGGTCCGCCGCATCCCGAGCATGCGCAAGAGCGTGCGGTCCTCATAGAGCGCGTGCTCCAGTTCCGGAACCGAGAAGTCTTGAACCCGGGCGTGCGCCGAGAGATACACGGTCGCCGGATCAGAGGAATGGAGGCCGACGAGATCTCGAGCAACTTCCGTGACCGACTCCCCCGGTCCCGCCAAGCCGTGCCGCATTCCCAACCGGGCGCGGCGTTCCTCCGTCATGATCCGTCGCATCGCAACCAGTCAAGCGCACCGTGACGGACTGCGCTGCGAGGGGTACGGTGAAAGGAGAGATCCGACCCAGCGGAGGTGATCCTGTGACCGGCCGCGACGATCCCCGCACTCCGTCCGACCTCGCCGACCAACTGGCGAACGCCGACCTACTCGAGTCCTTCGAGGCAATGTCGCCCTCACACCGGCGCGAGTACATCGACTGGATCACCGAGGCCAAACAAGCGTCGACTCGTCAGCGCCGTATCACTGGAACGATCGAGCGCCTCGTTCGGCAAGAGCGCTGAACGCGACGTCAGACCCCAGACCGCGCGCCAAAGGGCTCTAAACGCACGTCGGTCGTTGCGTTACGTTCGGCGCCATGACAGGACCAACTCGACGAACCGTAGGAGCGATACTCGCCCTCCTTCTGACCGGCTGCGGCGGCGCCTCCGAGACCACTGCACCCACCACATCGTCGCCGGAGGCCACGACGACATCTAGAGCGCCGACGACGAGCAACGATGCAGTCGCTGCCGAACTGGACGGCCTCGTTTGGGCCGACTCCGACCCAAGCGCGGCGCCCGTCGTCGTCGTGGTCGATCCGGGCGCCGAGCCTCGCGCCGTCCGAACGTGGGAGTGGACGGCCGGGACGAGCTACTCGATGACCATGGCGATGACGACGACCATCGACCAAACGGTCGGCGACATGAGCCAGGTCCTCGAGATGACCGTCGAGTACGACGTGATCGTCGAAGTGCTCACCGTCGACGAGCGTGGTGCGGTGGTGCGTTCGACGTATGCCGAGCCGAATCTGCTCGTCGATGAGCCCGCATTGAAGCAGCAACTCGAGGCCGAGTTCGCCGCCGTGGATGGCCTCGTGACCTATCAGCTCAGCGCTCCGAGCGGTGCCGTCCTCGCTACTGCCGGACTCGATGACGTCCCGGGATCGGAGTTCCTCCCGTCGGACGTCGGGGCGGTGGCAGCGCTGCTGCCGGATGCGCCGATCGGGTCCGGCGCCATCTGGGAGAGCCGCTCCACAATCGACAGCATGGGCATCGCCGTCGCACAAACGACGATCGTCACCGTGACGGACATGACCGACGATGCCATCTCTGTCGAAATGGAGATCGTCCAGGAGATCGATGAGGCCATGTCGTCATTGCTCGGTAGCCAGGTCGTCACGTTCGACTCGACCGGTGGCGGCGAGGCAGTGTGGATGCTGGGACGCGGGTTCCCGGCATCGGCTTCGTCGTGGGCATCCCAGGAGTTCGAGTTGTCGGTTCCTGTCGGCGAGGAGACGCAGCGGGTTCTCCAGCGACTTGGGCTCTCGCTCATCATGAGCACCGAGCCGCTGAACTGACCTCAACGACGGAGCCCACCCTTCCGGGTGGGCTCCAAGGGGACCGGCACTGACGTCTACGCCGTCACGCGTACGCAGAGGTGTAGGTCGCAAGCATCCGCATGTAGTTGGCGCGAATGAAGCCGTCCGGGTTCGGAGCGGACGCCATCGACATCGAGCCCTTCATCTGCTCGACCGACTCGTAGTTGTGCTCCTCGAGCCAGGAGGACACGCCGGCGAGCACCTCGGTGGCGTGCGCCGGGCCCTGCTGCAGCAGTGCCGAAGCCATCATCGCCGCGTCGGCACCCACGAGCAGCGCCTTCAACACGTCGTCCGCCGAGTGCAGCCCACGAGTCGCCGCCAAGCTGCACGGCACCTTGTCGCGCAGGATCGCGATCCACCGCAGCGGGAGCCGAACCTCCATCGACGTGCTCAACTGCAGGTTCGGAACGACCCTGAGCTCGTCGAGATCGATGTCGGGCTGATAGAACCGGTTGAAGATCACCAGCCCGTCGGCCCCGGCGTCGACCAGTTGCCGCGCCATGTGCGCCAACGAAGAAAAGAACGGACCGATCTTCATCGCCACCGGGATCGTCACCGACTCCTTCACCGCACGCAGCAGATCGAGATATCGGTTCTCGACATCGGGCCCGGTTGCGTACGGATCCGTTGGGATCAAGTACACGTTCAACTCGAGCGCATCGGCCCCGGCTTCCTCCAGCTTCTTCGCATACCGGACCCATCCGCCCCGAGTCGTGCCGTTGAGGCTGGCGATGACCGGGATGTCGAGCGCGTCCTTCGCTGCGGAGATGTCCTGCAGATAGTGCTCGGGACCGGTGTTGTAGTCGTCGAGCTCCGGGAAGTACCCGCCGAGCGCTTCGGCAAAGCTCTCAGCGCCGTACTCCATGAGCTTGGAGACCTCGATGGCCTCGTGCTCGATCTGCTCTTCGAACAGGGACGGCAGCACGACTCCGGACACACCAGCGTCCTGCAGACGCAACAGGCTCTCGACATCACCCGTCAACGGCGACGATGACGCCATCAAGGGGTTCTTCAACTCGAGCCCGAGATACGTGGTGGTGAGATCCACCGTCATGCCTGCCCCTCCTCTTCATGCGGATCATCCATGATGACGCGATCGAGATCGACGAACTGCTCGTACAGCTGCCACCGTTCGTCGATGTCCTCCTGCGCTTTGGCGAATAAACGCTCGGCCACGTCGGGCGCCGACCGCTGCAGCATCGCAAACCGCGCCTCGTCCTTGGCGACGTCCACGAACTTGAGCTTGGGTGGTCGGCTATCCAGGTGGAAGGCGTGCTTGCCCTCTTCGGCGACCCGTGGGTCGTACCGGTACAGCGGCCAGTAGGCGGCATCGACGAGATCCTTCTGGTGACTCATCGATGTCTCCATGTTGATGCCGTGCGCAATGCACGTGCTGTACGCAATGATGAGCGACGGCCCTTCGTACGACTCGGCCTCGACGAACGCTTTGACCGCCTGGGTGTTGTTCGCCCCCATGGCGATCTGAGCGACGTACACGTTGTCGTACGACATCGCGATCTGACCGAGGTCCTTCTTGCCGATGTTCTTGCCGCTGGCGGCGAACTTGGCCACCGCCGCACGCGGCGTCGCCTTCGACGCCTGGCCGCCGGTGTTCGAGTACACCTCGGTGTCGAGCACGAGCACGTTGACGTTCTTCCCGGACGCCAGGGCGTGATCGACCCCGCCGAAGCCGATGTCGTAGGCCCAGCCGTCGCCACCGACGATCCAGACGCTCTTGCGAGTCAGCGCTCCGAGGATCGCCTCGAGGCGCCGCGCTTTCGGATCCTGGATCTCGACGAGCGCACTCTCGAGCTCCTTGACGTGCTTGCGCTGGAACTCGATCCCGTCGTGGTCCGATTGGTCGGCTTCGAGGATCGCCGTAGCGAGATCCTCACCGATCCGACTCGACAACTCTGACACCAGGTACCGGGCCTCCTGCGTCTCCTGGTCGAGGGCCAGGCGCATGCCGAGCCCGAATTCGGCGTTGTCCTCGAACAGCGAGTTCGACCACGTCGGACCGCGCCCCTCCGCGTCGGTGCGGTAGGGGGTGGTCGGCAAGTTGCCGCCGTAGATCGAGGAGCAACCGGTGGCGTTCGCCAGCAGGAGGCGGTCGCCGAACAGCTGCGTGAGCAGCTTGATGTACGGCGTCTCGCCGCAGCCAGAGCACGCCCCGGAGAACTCGAACAACGGATCGAGCATCTGTGAACCCTTGACCGTGAAGATGTTGAAATCGGAACGGTCCGGTTCCGGGATGGTCAAGAAGTAGTCCCAGTTCTCCCGCTCGACGTCGAGATGGTCGTCCTTGGGCTCCATGTTGATGGCCTTGTGCTTGACCTCGGTCTTCGACTTGGCCGGGCACACGTCGACGCACACGCCGCAACCGGTGCAATCGTCCGGTGCGACCTGGATCGTCATGACGTGGTCATCGAGCTCACGAGACCGGAACGGCAGCAGCTGCAAGGTATCCGGCGCATCAGCCGCCAACTCCTCGGGGAACGCCTTCATCCGAATCGCCGCGTGCGGACACACGATCGTGCACTTGGCACACTGGATGCAGATGTCGGCATCGAAGATCGGGATCTCCCTGGCGATGCTGCGCTTCTCGTATTGCGTCGTGCCCGTGGGGAACGTGCCGTCGGCCGGGAGCGCGCTCACCGGCAGCAAGTCGCCCTTGCCTTCCAGCATCAGCGATGTGACACGCTGGACGAACTCCGGGGCGCTGTCCGGCACGACATCCCGCAAGCCGAGTTCGCTGGTTGCCGTCGCCGGAATCTCCAGCTTGTGCATGGCCGCGATTGCCGCATCGACGGCTGCGTAGTTGCGTTCGAGCACGGACTCGCCGAACCTGGCATAGCTCTTCTTGATCGCGCCCTTGATGGCCTCGATGGCCTCGTCCTGGGGCAAGATCCCGCTGAGGGCGAAGAAGCAGGTCTGCAGCACCGTGTTGATGCGACCGCCCAGCCCGGCGCTCTCGGCGACGCCGTGTCCATCGACGATGTAGACATCGAGCTGCTTGGCGATGATCTGCTCTTGCACCTCACGCGGGATCTTGTCCCACACCTCCTCGGGCCCGTACGGGCTGTTGAGGAGGAAGGTGGCTCCGTCCCTGGCCTTTCCAAGGACGTCCATCTTCTCGAGGAACCCGAACTGATGGCAGGCAACAAAGTCGGCCTCGGTGATCTCGTACGTCGCCGTGATCTCCTCGGGGCCGAATCGGAGGTGCGACACGGTGACGGCGCCCGACTTCCGGGAGTCGTACACGAAGTGGCCTTGCGTGTATGCGTCCGTACCCTCTCCGACGATCTTCACGGAGTTCTTGTTCGCCCCGACGGTGCCGTCGGCGCCGAGCCCGAAGAACACGGCCTCGGTCACGCCGTCGTGGGTGACCTTCCATTCCTTGTCCCACTCGAGGGACAGGTGTGACACGTCGTCGAAGATGCCGACCGTGAAGTGGTTCTTCGGCTCGTCTGCGGTTGCGTTCTCGAAGACGGCTTTGACCATCGCCGGGGTGAATTCCTTCGATGACAGGCCGTACCGACCGCCGATGATCTTCGGCATCGTCGTCCACGGAGCCGTTCCCGACACGGTCTGTTCGAGAACGGCGGAAGAGACGTCGGTGTACAGCGGTTCACCGACGGCACCCGGTTCCTTCGTCCGGTCGAGCGCCACGATCGTCTTCACCGACTCGGGAAGTGCGGCGGTGAAGGCATCGATGCTGAACGGCCGATAGAGGCGGACCTTCAGGAGGCCGACCTTCTCGCCCGCCGCCGTCATGGCATTGACGGCCTCGGTGGCGGCTCCAACGCCCGACCCCATCATCACGATGACCGTCTCCGCGTCCGGAGCGCCGATGTAGTCGAAGAGGTGATAGGACCGACCGACCAGCTCGGCAAGCTGGTCCATCGCCGCTTGCACCTTCTCCGGCACTGCGTCGTAGTAGGGGTTGCACGCTTCGCGCGCCTGGAAGAACACGTCCGGGTTCTGCGCCGTGCCGCGCAGGATCGGTGCGTCCGGGTTCATCCGACGGTTGCGGTGCTCGAGCACGGCGTCGAGCGGGAGCATCGCTCGGACGTCATCATCACTGAGCAACTCGATCTTGTTGACTTCGTGCGACGTGCGGAACCCGTCGAAGAAGTGGAGGAACGGGATCCGAGACTCGAGTGTCGCCGTCTGGGCGACCATCGCCAGATCGTGCGCTTCCTGCACGGAACCGGACGCCAGCATCGCCCAGCCCGTCGCCCGCGACGCCATCACATCGCTGTGATCACCGAAGATCGACAGCGCATGGGTCGCCACGCTTCGAGCAGCAATGTGGAACACGGCCGGCGTGAGCTCGCCGGCGATCTTGAACATGTTCGGCAGCATCAGCAGGAGACCCTGTGATGCGGTGAACGTCGTCGTGAGGGCTCCCGCTTGAAGTGAGCCGTGAACGGTGCCGGCCGCGCCGGCCTCGGACTGCATCTCGATGACTTCGGGGACGGTTCCCCAGACGTTCTTCATCCCGCGGGCGGCCCAAGCGTCGGCCAATTCGCCCATGGGCGATGCGGGGGTGATCGGGTAGATCGCGCAGACCTCATTGGATCGGAACGCGACAGACGCAGCCGCTTCGTTCCCGTCGACGGTGACGAAACGGCGAGGGGCAGGTACATCGGACACGGCAATGCTCCTCAGCCGGGTAGATATGTGCGCCCTATACGAACATGGGGCGTCGGCGCGTGATAGGGCACATGGTCCCGGGAAGACTTGGTACTTGGTCGGGAGTAGCCAGTAGCCAGATCATCGCCGCCGCAGGACGAGTTCCGTCGGTAGCTCACCAGTCGCTCCTTCGATGGCCGTCCGGCCCTGGTGTCGGCGACTCGCACGACGCACGATTGCCGCATGACGCTCGACCGCGCCTCCCATTGGGATCAGGTTCATGCCAGCCGGGCGCCCGACGAGGTCTCGTGGTACCAGGAGCACCCGGAGCGATCACTGGAGATCATCCGGTCGACCGCCGGGGCGGCCTCCACGCCGATCATCGACGTTGGCGGCGGAGCCTCGCGACTCGTCGACTTACTCATCGACGCCGGGTACACCGACCTCACCGTTCTCGATATCGCTGCGGTAGCGCTCGACCACGCACGGCAGCGCCTCGGTAGAGCGGCTCACGCCGTCGACTGGATCGTGGCCGACGTGCTGGCCTACCGACCGGATCGTCGATTCGACGTCTGGCATGATCGAGCGGTCTTCCACTTCCTCATCGACAGCGAAGACCGCGAGGCGTATCGAGCATCGCTCGCAGCTTCAATCCCACCGGGCGGTCACGTCGTGGTTGCGGCCTTCACCGCGGACGGTCCCGATGAATGCAGTGGCCTGCCGGTGGTCCGCTACTCGAGCACCTTGCTGACCGAGGCGTTGGCTCCGGTGTGCTCGCCGCTCGGATTCGACCACGAGGTGCACGTGACCCCGGAAGGTCGCACCCAGCACTTCCTCTACGGCCACTTCCGGCGCGTCCCCTTCGACGGGTGAACGTGTCTCAACGATCCCCGATGGCGTAGAAGAAGCCGTCGCGGGCACCGACGTAGAGGACGCCGTTCCACACTGCCGGTGTGGACTCGATGCACCCGGCCGTTGCGGCGACCTCCCATTGCTGCTGCGGTTGCATCGGATCGCTGATGTCGTATGCCCGCAAAGCAGGCCGGATGTCGCAGTCGACCGCAACGATGAGCGACTCGTCGATGATGACCGGCGACGACCACGCGTGGGCCCCGACGTCATCCCGCCACACGACCTCGCCTGTCTCCGTGTCCACCGCGAGCAGCTCTCCGGGGTTGGTTGGCACGTAGAGCATCTCTCCGTCCAGGGCGGGTGTCGCCCAAACGCCCCCGTCGACCAGGTCCGATCCGGGGATGGACAGACTCCACACGAGCGGATCATCCGGACTCTGTGGGTTGAGCTTCATGAGTTGACCCAGCTCCGCGGCTCGTGGAGTGCGCAGGTCCTCCTCGGCAGCGACGTACAGCATGCCGAACTCGTCGATGACGATCGTGGCGTCGACGTCGTCGCCCGCCCAGAAGTCGAACACGATGTCCGCTTCGCGCTCGGGCAGGTGGGAAATGTCGATGCCGACGATCCGCCCTGCAGAGTTGGCGAAGTAGGCGGTCGATCCGTAGACGGCAGTAGAACTCTCGATGGATTGCTGCGTGCCGACTGCAGCCACCAACTCGTCGGTGAAGGCCGGGATCGAGGCGACGATCTCGGGTGCGATCTGGACGAGTCCATCGCCGTCGATGGTCCGGTTCAACTCAACGGCAAACCACCAGCTGTTCTCGCCGCCGATCAGAAGGAAGTCGTCGATGATCACGGCGTTGGAGTCCCAGTCGTTGTTCCACATTCCTCTCACGGCGGTGGCAGGCAGCGACCACAGCTCGGTTGGAACGTCCCGATCGAGCGCAATGATCCGGTAGTTCGGGTCGCGCGAACCGGCGAACAGCAATGGGTAGCCATCGGGATCGAGCGTCACCGAGCCCTTGGCGATGTCGCCGACCGGGAAGTCCGGTCGGGTCCTCAGACCAGTCGCAGCATCGACGAAGTGGATCCGCTGGTCGTATGCGCCGAAGATGACCTCAGTGACGCCGTCGGGTCGTTCCCACACCACCGGTTGGCCCGTCCACCCGGTCCCGCACCACTCGACGTCCTGACCACCGATTCGCGAGATGCTGCACATCGCCGAATCCGGAAAGCGCCACAGGAGTGCCGGGTCCGCCGGCACCGGACCGGTGCCGTAGTAGGTGCGGGTCGGATTGCCCCGGAACATGAGGAGTCCGTCGACACTCCCCCACGGCTCGCCGACGGATCCGGCCGGGACGAACCGTTCCGGGAGCGTCGTGGTGGTCGTCGGTGCGCTCGTGGTTGAGGGAGTCGTTGCGGGTGCGGCGGTCGATGGTGGTGGCGCAGGGCTCGTCGTGTCGACGGCGAGTCGCGGCAGGGTCGTGAGGGGAGGCTCCGTAGCCGTCTGTCCGGCAGCGGCGGTGCAAGCACCGGCCAGGATGCTGAACACCAGCAGCGCTGCGCTCCGTCGATGGATCCTCACAAATCCAGAGGTTACGAGCCCCGGCTACCTAGAGCGCACCTTCTGACGTCATGCGGTCTCGCTCCCACCTTTCGGGACCGGTCGCACCGTGTTCTCTGGTCCGGTTCCCAGCCACAGCGGATCGCTGCCCGTGAGGAGCCGATACGCCTCGGCCAGCTCCTCGGTGCCGTTGGAACCCGCATCCCAGACAGAGGACGGGATCCGGATCTCCGCTTCCATCAGACCCCAGGCGATGATCTCGGCCGCATGCTCTGCACCACGGTGCTCCCATTCGAGATGCGCTCCCTCCCACGACTGGAGGTTGCGGAGCCGCAGGAGATCGTTTCGCAGCTCGTCGGCGAGGGCATCCGTCCCGTAGTCCCAGGCATGGACCAGCTCGTGCAGCAAGCTGCGACGGATGTCGTGCGGCAGTCGCTCGCACTCATCGAGCGTGATCTGGTCGCCGGCGATCCGCAGCATGCCCTGACGCATCCCGCAGGCCTCGTAGTTGTCGTGGAAGACGATGGTCATGGTCGGCAGATCGAGGCCCGCCTGATCGAGTCGCCGCAGCGCCCACAGCGCATGCTCGGCGTGATCATGGGTTGGAGCCTCGATCGTGATGACCGTGGGCTCGGGTTCGGTGGTGAGCTCGGGGCCCGCGGTGAACGCATCGGCTTGGAGGCTGATGGCCAGGGCCAGAACGGTGGTGGTGATGGCTGCGGTCTTCATACCGCCACCGTCCGCCGGAGCGCCTAGCGGACCCTTTCCGCCGGGTTACCTCCCGCTTAACGCGCCAAAACGCCTGGTCGGAGGGTCGGCGGAGGCTGATGGGGTCTAGCTGCCCGGTTCGTTGTGGTGCACACTGGAAGGTGCGTTCTTGCGATGGAGAGCTGCACGCGTCCGCCGGGAGCGGCGATGGAATTCCGGGTGCTGGGCACGATCGAAGCGGGGGAAGCCAAACAACCGATCGACCTCGGGCGCCCGAAGCAACGAGCTCTGCTCGCCCTGCTGCTGATCCACGCCAACGAGGTGTTGGCCACCGATCGGATTCTCGATGAGCTGTGGGGTGATGATCCGCCAGCCGGCGGCGGAAAGACGCTCCAGGTACACGTGGCCCATCTGCGCAAGGCGCTGGAGCCGGACCGTGCGACTGGGGCGAAGTCGAGCCTCCTCGAGACCCGCTCACCCGGCTACATGCTGCACGTCGACCCTGCCGCGCTCGACGCCACCCTGTTCGAGGACCGGCTCAAAGCGGCCGAGAGTGCGGCTCAGTCCGATCCAGAGGGCGCGCTGTCGACCCTCAACGACGCCCTCCAGCTGTGGCGTGGCCGACCCTACGCGGACGTGGCCTACGAGCCCTTTGCCCAAGCCGAAATCCGCCGCCTCGAGGAACTGCAGTCGACGGCCTTCGAGCTCCGTGTCGACTGCGAGCTGCGACTCGGTCGCCACGCTTCGTTGATCGGAGAACTCGAGACCCTCATCGAGCGGCACCCATTCCGCGAGCGGATGTGGGGCCAACTCATGGTCGCGCTCTACCGATCGGGACGACAGGCGGATGCGCTCCGTGCGTTCACTCGGGCCGGCGACGTCCTGGCTGAGCTGGGCATCGAGCCCTCAGCCGAACTGCGCAACCTGGAGGATCGCATCCTCCAGCAGGATCCGGTGTTGCTGAGTCCCTCACCCGTCGAGACTGCACCTTCGCGCGTACGTGGCTACGAGCTGCGCGGCCCGATCGGCGAAGGCGCCTCGGGCGTCACGTACCGGGCGTACCAACCGAGTGTTGGCCGTGAGGTGGCGATCAAGGCGGTACCCGCAGAGGTGGCGAATCATGCCGAGTTCGTCCAGCGATTCGAGTCGGAGGCACGAATCGTTGCTCAGCTGGCCCATCCGCACATCGTGCCGCTCTACGACTTCTGGCGCGAGCCGGACGCGGCGTACCTCGTGATGCCGCTCATGCGAGGGCGGAACCTGTGGCACACGCTTGGGACCGGACCGCTCGAGCCCAAGAAGTCGCTGCGGATCGTCGAACAGGTCGGCTCGGCGTTGGCGTACGCCCACAGCCGCGGGGTCGTGCACTGCGACGTTCATCCGGGCAACGTGCTCCTCAGCGAGGACGGGGATGCCTACCTCGCCGACTTCGGTATCGCACGCCGGCTGGGGGATCGGGACACCGAAGCCTCGACCTTCACCTCTCCCGAACAGTCGGCAGGACACACGGCGACCGTCCGGTCTGACGTCCACGGCCTCGGCATGCTTGCGCTGGCTGCGTTGGCCGGCGACGTGCCCAAGCCGGACTCCACCGGTCCGGCTCTGGCCGAACTCGAGCCGGAGCTGGCCGATGTGGTCGGAACGGCCATCGCACCCCAACCGGCCGACCGGTATCGCTCCATCGACGAGTTCCTCGACGACCTCCGCCGACTGATTGCACCACGCCGCGCCCCTGCTTCGGAGCCCGAGACCATCCGCAACCCGTACAAAGGCCTCCGAGCGTTCTCGGAAGCTGACGCCGGGGACTTCTTCGGTCGCGCATCCCTCGTCAACGATCTCCTCGATGCCGTCGCACACCATGGTCTCGTCGCCGTCATTGGAGCCTCGGGCAGCGGCAAGTCGAGTGCCGTTCATGCCGGCCTGGTCCCGGCTATCCGATCCGGACGACTCGACGGGGGTTGGCTGATCGCCGATCTCTTCCCTGGTGGCGATCCGTTCGGCGAGCTCGAAGCGGCGCTCCTCGGCGTCGCCGTCGAGCCCGTTGCCGATCTCGGTGCTCGTCTTCGCAACGACCCGGCAAATGCCGTGGCCAAGGTCCGCGGATTGCTCCCGGCGACGAGTCGGCTCCTGCTCATCGTTGATCAGTTCGAGGAGCTCTTCACCCTCAGCCCGGCGGACGACATACGTCGGACCTTCATGGACACGCTTGCGCAGCTCGCAACGGATCCAGGCAACCGGATCCGCGTCGTGATCACGTTGCGTGCGGACTTCCTCGATCGGCCGCTATCGCACGCCAGATTCGGCGACCTCGTGCGCCACGCTGCAGTGATGGTGACCCCGCTGTCCGAGCCGGAACTCGTTGCGGTGATCACCCGCCCGGCCCAGGCGGTCGGGATCGAACTCGAGGCCGGCATCGACACTGACCTCGTACGCGACGTCCGTGACCAGCCGGGTGGTCTCCCGCTCCTGGAGTTCGCGCTCACCGAGCTGTTCGAGCGACGCAGCGAAGGGCGGATCGAACGATCCACATATGAGGCGTCGGGCGGCGTGCTCGGGGCGCTCGGAGCGCGAGCCGAGGACCGCTTCAACCACCTCGACGAGCCGGCCAGAGAGGCGGCGCGACAGCTGTTCCTCCGACTCGTGGCCGTTGACGAGGGTGGCGACTGCACGAAGCGCCGAGTCGCCCTCGACGAGTTCCACCGCCTTCCGGTGGAGACCGCAGCCCTCGATCGGGTCCTGGCGGTCTTCGGCGAAAGTCGACTGCTGACGTTCGACCGGGATCCAACCACGCGTACGCCAACCGTCGAGGTCGCCCACGAGGCAATCCTCGATCGCTGGCCGAGGCTGCGGTCCTGGATCGATGACCGCCGCGACGATCTCGTCCTGGAGCGACGGCTTCACGAGGCCGTTGCCGAGTGGCGGGACCAGTCGCGTGAGCCGGCATACCTCCTGTCGGGAGGCCGGCTCGACCACTTCGAGACCTGGGCACAGGAGACGGACCTGTCATTGACGAGTGAGGAATCCGAGTACCTCCAGGCGAGCCGGACGCAAGCCGACGACCTGGACCGGCGACAGCGTGAAAGGCGACGCATCGTGATGGCGGGATTCGCCTGCGCTGCCGTAGTTGCTGTCGTGCTTGCGGTCGTGGCGTTCGTGAACCAGCAGGCGGCCGAGCGAAACGCGACAGAGGCGCAGACGCAGCAAGCAGCTGCCGAGGTGAGCGCAGCAGAGGCAGAAGCGAGCGCGGCGGAGGCAGAGCGGCTGCAGAAGGCCGCTGAGATCAGCGCAGAAGGGCTGGCAACCGCCCACCGGGCATCTCGTGCAAGGGAACTGGCGTCGGCATCGGCTGCTGCACAGACGATCGACCCGGAGTTGGCGATCCTCCTTGCGCTCGAGGCAGCCGGCGTTACCCGCGACGCCGGCGAGGGTGTGACCCGGGAGGCGACCGAAGCGTTGCACGCAGCCGTGATGGCGGCGCGGCCGTACCTCGACCTGCCGAGCGGATGGGATGCGGCCGTGCTCCCCGACGGCGATGTCGTGATCGCCGGGTCGCGAACTGAGCGGTGGGATCCCGCTACCGGTACGAGCTCTGTCAGGTACGACCCCTTCCAGCTGGGCGGCGACGTTCGCCTTCTTGCAAATACTCCAATTGCCGCAAGCGCGGACGGGCGGTATGTCGCTGCCGTGGGCCCCGAGATCAGCGAAATCGCGATCTTCGACGCGGCCACCGGCGAGCTGTTGTCGAGCCAGGTCATCGGCATGAAGCCGGAGATCACGGCCATTTCTTTCAGCCGGGACGGCGCGCTACTCGCCGCCGGGAACACCGACGGTTGGGTCCGGGTGTGGGACGTCGAACGAGTATTCGAGGATTCGGGTCCCGGTCCGGATTTCCGGGAAGCCGATGACCCGGGCCAGATGCTTTGGAGCACCGAGACGACCGGGTGGCACGTGCGTGATTTGACCTTCAGCCCGCGCGGCGAACACCTGGCTGTCGCCGGTCCGGGCGACACCGAGGCCTGGATCCTCGATGTCGCATCGGGCGAGATCGCCGTGCGCCTCGAGGCCCCGTTCACCACGCTCACCGCCAAGTTCCTCTCGAGCGGAGAGCACGTCGTGACCACTTCGTACGACGGGACCATCCGCTTGTACGACGCCGGAGATGGGTCGCTCGTTCGCACACAACCGTCCGAGGGCTCAATCCAAACGACGGCAGTCAGCGCCGTCGATGATCTCATCGCAATAGGCGGATCCGGCGGAGATCTCGAGCTGTGGCGAGTCTCGCGTACAGGCTTCAGACTCATCGAGCGTTTGTATGGCCATACCGATTTCATCGGCGATATGGAGTTCGGCCCCGACGGAACGAAGCTCGTCACGACGACCCACTGGGAAGGTACCGAACGCACCCGCGTCTGGGATATCTCACGCAGAAGTGGAGGTGAGTGGGGTGTCATCGACCCAACATCGGGGGCGGCCATTGTGTTCTCTCCCGACGGATCGAATCTCGCAACATCGTGGGACTCCGACCAACACGTTGCCCTCTTCAACACGACCACATGGGAGCAGGCGACGGTGCTCGAGGGCGCGGGCCGGCTGGTCAGTGGTGGTTTGGGGGCGGCCGAAGGAGCGGCCTTCAACCCGGATGGCACCAAGCTCGTTACGACTGCCTGGGACGGCGCCGGGGTTGATGGCTCGGTGATTCTGTGGGATCTCGAGTCGGGCGAAGAGACTCATCTGGTCAGCGGCGTCGCGGCACGAGGCGGCGTCGACTTCAGCAACGACGGCACGTTGGTTGCTGCAACGGTGTGGCATCAAGAAACGCGACAGCCCATCCTCCGCGTCTGGGACGTTGCGACAGCCAACGAAGTCTTCTCGGCGCCGTCATTGAGCAACTCCAAAGCCGGATTCCGAGTGGACTTCCACCCGGACGGAAATCTGCTCGCAGTCACCACCGGCGCCCGGGAGAACAACGTCCTGATCTGGGACCTCAGGACAGAGAGGCCGTCCCGCATCGGCACCCACGGTCCGGCATTCCACGGCGCCGTTCGCTTCAGCCCCGATGGCGAGACACTTCTCACCGCCGGATCCGACGGCGTGATCAAGATCTGGGACTACACCAGCAAGCGCATCGTTCAGGAATTGCGCGGCCACGTTGGGCCGGTTGAAGACGCTCACTGGGCAGACGCAGGCGCAACAATCGTCAGTACGGGTGAGGACGGGACGATTCGGTTCTGGGACGCTGCGACCGGACGCGAGCAACTCCTCCTCAACCAGGGCTACCTCGTGAGCCACCTGGCACTGAGCCCGGACGGGAACATGCTCGCAACGTCTGGGTACGACGGCATCTCCGGCCTGACCCAGGTGTGGGCGCTGGACCTCGACGATCTCATCGAGATCGCCAAGAGTCGCCTCCACCGCGGACTCACCGACGCGGAGCTGTGCACGTACTACTTCGACGAGTGCTCCCTCGACGAATAGACGGACGACCGCCAAGACTGGACTGGAGTTTGGGCAAGGCTCAAACTCGAACGTATCGGCGGGAAACCCCGATACACGCGCACCAGCCCCGGGGGCTGAGACCGGGGCTGGTGGCTTTGATGTCGAAGCTCAGTTGAGTCCGAGCTCCGCCTTCAGTTCGTCGAGCTTGGCATCGGCCTGGGCCATCGAGATGGCCTCCTTCAGCTCCAACTCGGAGCCTTCGGGCGTCGCCTCTCGCAATTCGGCTTTGGCCATCGCCTCAGCCTTGCGGGACTCGATCTTCTCCTCGATCTTCTCGAGGGACGGCATGTCGTAGTCCATCGTGTTGGACAGCGCATCGACCGCCTTGTTGACCGACTCCTGCATCTTCGCCGCTTCGAGCGTGCCGAGCAGCTCCAACCGCTTGGCGGCGAGCTCGGAGACCCGCATCGCATTCTGCTGAACCGCAGTCTTCGCCTTCTCGGCCTGCACCGACGCCGTCTCGTACTGGGCCTTCAGCGTGTTGAGGTTGTTCTCACTCGCCTGGAGCTTCATGGCAATCGACTGGGCGGCCTTCGTCCACTTGGCCTGAGCTTCGACATCGCCCGAGGCCTTGGCCTCCTCGGCCTTCATGATCGCCTGCTTGGCCATCTCCCGGGCCTCGCCCACGTCGTCGGCGGCCTTCTCCATCTTGGATTCCAGTTGCGTACGGTGCGCCACGACCTTGGCGGCCTGGTTCCGCAGCTGCTGATCTCGCTTCTTGGCCTCATTGATGGCCTGTTCGATCTCGACCTCGGGATTCATCGCACTCTCGGCGGTACGCCGGAACAGGGTCGTGATGTACCCCCAGAGGCGCCTGAAGAAGCTCATAGGTGTCCTTCCGGTGACGTTTGCTGTTCGCAGATTCTACCTGGTGGAGCGAACGGCCCGTCGGCCGTTCGCCGTACAACGTACTTCGTAGCCCGTAGCCCGTACGAGCAGCCGGCCTACTTGCGGCGTTTGCGGCCGGTGCGGATGCGGCCACCGGTGCCGCGGCGGCTCGAACGACCGGAACTGCGGCTCGAGCGACTGGAGCGCGATGGGCGACTCGAGCTCGAACCCTTGCGCGAAGGACTGGGCAGGAACCCACCGCCGGAACGCCGGGACGGCCGCGACCTCCTCGTTGGGGTTGTGCGCGCCCGGGGCGCCGGTGCCGGACCACGCGAACGGCCCGCCAAGGCGCCTGCGCCGAGGGTGATCAGCATCTCGATCAGATTCGGGGACATCCCGGAACTCCGCCGGGTCGGACGCCGGGCGTATTCGCCCTTCGGATACGTGGGCCGCGGTGGCACGCCCAGCGGCCCGCCACCGGTGCCGCCGGCGGGTTCCGGACCAGGTACAGCGGCTGGTTCGAGCCGCTCGGGCGTTGGCTTCGGCGGCGGCTGTTTGCCGTCCAGGAGGGCTTCAGCCGAATCGAGCTGCCAGATGGCGACCTCGAGGTCGTTGGCGATATCGAGGAACTCGCGCGGAGAGTCCGCCTTGGCGAGCGTATCCGACGCCTCTTGGTACGCCTCGCCGGCCGCGTTGTACAGATCGTCGACGCGGTCGTTGTTGGCCGACCGGACCTCATCCTCCATGTCCAGCAGATCATTGGCGACGGCGTCGATCTGCTCCTGGATCTCGGCCCGAGCAGCGGCCAGTTGGTTCTCGGTACGCAGGTCCTCGTTTCGCTTGGACCGCCTCACCAGCCAGAAGATGAGCACCAGTGCACCACCGACGATCACGATGAACCCGATGAAGCCGAACCCACCGCCACCGCCCGAGTCGGTCGAGGTCACCGGTTCGCTCGGCTCGGGAGCGAGCGCCACGTCGGTCCCTGTCAGCGCCTCGACGAAGTTCGTGGCGTAGGCGGTGTCGGACCCGCCGGCGTCGATCGCCTCGTCCAGGGCATCGTCGATCTCATCGAGGGTGTAGACCTCGCCGCTGCCGACGACGGCGAGATCGTCCGGCGTCAGCACGAAGATGAGGCCGGCGAGGCCTCCCAGTCGGTCGACGACCGCATCACCGAAGACCACGGCCCCACTTCCGGGATCATCCGCCAGCACGACGATCGAAAAACGCTCGCCCTGGTTGCGCACGGCGGCGACGAGTTCGCCGGCGTCCGCCTCTGAGAGGTCCGAGCCGGACTCGACGAAGACACCATCGTCACGAATCTCCTGGGCAACATCGGCCGGTTCGGCCGCAAGTGCCGCCGGTGCGACGACAAGCAGCAGGAGGAGGGCGACAACGACCGTTGAAATCCGGGCATGTGAGGTCATGTGCGCCAGGTTACCGGGGCCGCCTGAGCGACTCGCCCAGCTGCTCGGATCGCCACGTCAACGCACCCAGTGGTTCGCCTCGCTGGGACGCAGTCCTGCGGATTACGATGTCCTCGTCCCAATTGGTCAAGCGGCAGGGGTGTTGTCCGATCATGATCGACGTAGCGACGGCGTTGCAAGAGGCGGGACTCACGAACCCTGCCGTCCGAGAGCACGTGCAACGGTGGGCAGAGCACACTGGGGCTGCCCGGATCGAGGTGGTCGACGCCGCCGACGATGCCCGGCTGATCGCAGAGTCGATCGAAGCAGGCGAGATCTTTCCCGCCGGCGATGGCCTCTACTACTCCCGCAGCTACTACAAGGACACCGCCCGCTCCGAAGAACGCACCATCGTGGCCACCAGCGATCCGGCGGATCGCGGTGAGTACAACAACTGGCGACTCGCCTCGGAGATCCGACCCGTCGTCGAAGGTCACATGAAGGGCGCCAACGAGGGCAAGACGATGTACGTCATCCCGTACCTCATGGCACCTCCCGGGGCTCCGCTCGAGAAGTACGGCGCCGGCGTCCAGCTGACGGACCACCGCACCGTGGTCCTGCACATGATCCGAATGGCGCGTGTCGGCGTCGACCTCTTCAACAAGCTGGCCGATCCCGACTTCTTCGTTCGCGCCGTTCACGTGACCGGCGACCTCGAGAACCTCGGACAGGGCACACCCGAAGACAAGCGTTACTTCGTCACGATTCCGGACGAGCGAACAATCCTCCATTTCGGCTCCTCGTACGGTGGCAACGCGCTCCTCGGGAAGATCGCCCACGGGCTCCGCCAGGCCGTCTACGACGGCTGGAAGTCGGGATTCCTCAGCGAGCAGTTCCTGCTGATGCGGATCACCGACAAGGAGGCCGGGCAGGTGTATCACATCTGCGGCGGGTTCCCGAGTGCCTCCGGCAAGACCAACCTCGCCATGACTCTCGCTCCGGACGCCATCGGCGACCGGTATGAAGTGGAGTTCTTCGGTGACGACATCGCCTGGCTCTGGGTCGACGACGAGGGCGTGCTGCGCGCCATGAATCCCGAGTACGGCGTGTTCGGCGTCTGCAAGGACACCAACGAGGACACCAACCCCACCGCTGTGGTGGCCATCGCTCCCGGCACCCGAACCCTGTTCACCAACGTCGCCTACAACCACGACACCGGCGAAATCTGGTGGGAGGGACGCACCGATGATCCCCCCGAGGACCTCACCGGATGGCGCGACTGGAAGGGTCGCGTCATCGCAGATCGTGGCCCGGATGAGGCCGACGACCCGTGGGCGCATCCGAACAGCCGATTCACGACATCCCTCGCGAATGTCCCCAACGTCGCCGAGGACTTCAACGCTCCCGAGGGCGTGCCCATCGACGGAATCATCTTCGGCGGCAGGACCCGCGACCGGGAGCCGTTGGTAAGGGCGATGACCGATGTCGCCGAGGGCGTCTACGACGGCCTTACGCTGGGTGCGGAAGCGACCTTCGCCGCTGAGGGAGTCGAAGGTCAGCTCCGCTACGACCCCATGTCCCTGCGGCCATTCATCTCCTATCCGGAAGGTCCGTACGGCGCCCACTGGCTCGAGGTCGTCGGCGCGGCCGCTGAACCGCCGATGTTCGCCCACGTCAACTGGTTCCAACGTGACGACGACGGTCGGTTCATCTGGCCCGGCTTCCGGGAGAATCTCCGTGCCCTGGTGTGGATGATGCAGCTCAAGAACGGCTTGGTGACCGGGCGCCAGACGCCGGTCGGCATCGTCCCGACGCAGGACGAGCTCGACCTGACCGGACTCGACATCGATCAGGACGACCTCGACCAGCTGCTCACGATCGACGTGGAACGCTGGCGTCAGGAGATGGTGCACCGGCAGGAGCACCTCGAGCAGTTCGACGGACTTCCCGACGCCATCTGGGAGGCGCACCGTCGGATCGCCACGGCTCTGGATGCCGAGTCCGGCTAGACGAGGATCATGACCGAGCGCTGAGTCTCGCCGGCGTCAGGCCACCCGGTTTCGGCCGCTGGCCTTGGCCTGATAGAGCGCTGCGTCGGCCGCTTCGATCAACGACTCGGGTGTCGGCGTGTTCTCGTTTGCCTCGGCGACACCGACGCTCACGGTGATCCGGCCCTTCGGCCATGCAAGCCCTGCGACCTCAGTGCGGAAGCGTTCTGCGATCTGAACGGCGCCGTGCCGATTGGTGTCGGGCAGCACGAGCATGAGTTCGTCGCCCCCGTATCGCGCAGCGATGTCGGTCCGGCGACTCACATTCAGCAGCGTGCGTGAGATCGCCTCCAGCGCCTCGTCGCCGGCCACGTGACCGTGGGCGTCGTTGTACGGCTTGAAGTCGTCGAGATCGATGAGCGCCACTGCAAGGTCGTGCCCGTACCGCTTGTGGCGTTCGAGTTCAGCATGGAGGAACGCCATCAGCGCCCGCCGATTGACGAGCGAAGTCAACGGATCGGTCATGCTGAGGTGAGCCAACTCGGAGTGGCTCGCCTCCAACTCGGTGTGACGCGCCTCGAGTTCGGCTACGACCCGCCGTAACTCCAACTGCGTCATCACCTGGCGCGACAGCGCCTGGAGCGCACGGGCTTCATCCGGGCCGAGCCGGCGCGGCTTCGTGTCGATGACGCACAACGTTCCGAGGGCATGCCCCTCGGAAGTCGTGATCGGCGCCCCGGCGTAGAAGCGGATCTCGGGATCACCGGCGACGAGCGGGTTGTCGGCGAACCGCTCATCCTCGGTTGCGTCGTCGACAACGAACACTTCGCTCGGATCGAGGATCGCATGCGCACAGAACGCAACGCTTCGATCCGTTCCTGTGGCGTCGAGCCCAATCCGTGACTTGAACCACTGCCGGTCGGTGTCGACGAGGCTCACGAGCGCAATCGGCGTATCGCAGATCTGCGACGCAAGGAAGGTGATGTCGTCGTACGCCTGCTCCGGGGACGTGTCGAGAATCTCGTACGTCCGCAACGCGGCAAGCCGAGCAGCTTCGGTCAGTGGTTGTGGTGCTTCGATCATGGTGCCGATCCCCTGCTGGTGCGCAATCGGCGCGAAGCCCGAGCACCTTGACCCATAATTAGCCAGGTCCGCTCGAGAGGGCTGAGGCGTGCGCGATCAGTCGGTCGGGACCGCCGGCGACGTGTCGTGCGGATACCGTGCTCGAGCCTCGGCCATTCGCCGCTCTCCGTAGAACCAACGCGCCCAGCGCGATGCGGGGTGCGCAACTCCGAATGCAGCGGCGAAGAAGGCGGCAAAGGGAGCAACAAACGGCTCGGCCGCGACCGCAATGGTCCATGGTTCGCCACCCTCGTGCGAGAACCGCTGGGTCAACTCACGGAGGAGCCGGAACGCGATCTGGAACGCGCCCTTCAGCCACGCCACCAGGATCAGCGACACCACGCCGACACCGACACTCAGCCAGATCACGTGCAGCGTGGTCATCGAACCACCTCAGCGTCGCCGCGAGTCGACCAGACGGGTCGACACCCCACATTGTCTCAAGACAGAACCCGAATGACGAGAGCGTCGCCCCGTCCTCGAACGCTCGCTACCGGCCCAGCAAGGCCCGCAGGAAGAACCAGAGGTTGGCAGGACGTTCAGCCAGGCGCCGGGTCAGATACGGATACCAGGCCTGGCCGTACGGAACGTAGATGCGGAGGCGGTAGCCGTCACCCAGCAGCTGGGATTGCAGCTTCGTCCGCACCCCGTAGAGCATCTGGAATTCCCAATGCGAGTGGCGATCGGCACCGAGCAGCTGAGCGAGTCCGATTCGGGTTGCGTCGTGAGTGGCGATCGCCGGTGTGAGCCGCTCCGATGCCATGAGTCGGCCGAGCAGCGCATCGAACGCCCCGTTGACGTCGGCCTTCGACTGCAGTGCGAGGTCGGGAGGTTCGGCGTACGCACCCTTGCAAAGCCGCACGTGCCCACCCGCTGCTTCGAGACGCTGTAGATCGGCCGGCGTCCTCCGGAGATACGACTGGATCGCAACACCGAGGTTGCCGAACTCGGCCTGGACCTTCTCGAAGATGCCGATCGTCATCTCGGTGTGGGTGCTCTCTTCCATGTCCACCGTGACCGAAGTCCCAACGCGGGCAGCCCGCTCCGCCAGTGCCCCGAGCGACGCCGTTGCCAGCTCGTCGTCGGTACCGAGCCCGAGTTGGGTCAGCTTGATCGAGATGTTGCCCTCGATCCCTGCAGCCGCGATCTCGTCCAGGCAGGCCAGGTAATCGTCGCGGGCAGCCACGGCTTGGTCACGCTCGGAGACGTGCTCCCCGAGGTGATCGAGTGACACCGTGGCGCCCGTGGCATTGAGGTCTCGAGCGACACGAATCGCATCATCGATGGTTTCGCCGGCGACAAACCGGGTGGAGAGGGCGCGCCCTGCCTTCGTCTCGGTGAAGAGCCGCTGGATCTGGGGATGCCCGGTGAACGCGAGGACCGTCCGCCCGAGCGCCGTTGTCACCTCAGCGGTCCTCGCTGGAGGCCTCGACAGCGGCGCGGCCGAGTTCCTGCGACCGCTGCGTCGCCGAACGAACCGCATCTTCGAGCAGAGCCCGGAACCCACCGTTCTCGAGCGTGTGCATCGCCGCAGCGGTGGTTCCGCCCGGGGACGTCACTTCGGCCCGGAGGCGGAATGCGCTCTTCTCCGAGGACTGGAGCAGGATGCCGGCGCCGCGCACCGTTTGATCGACGAGGCGCTCGGCGGCATGGTGCGGCAGACCTTCTCGGATCGCGGCCTCGGTCAAGGCTTCGGCGAGCAGGAAGATGTAGGCCGGTCCGGTGCCCGAAACGGCGGTGACGGCGTCGAGGAGGTCTTCGCTGAGCTCGATCGTCTCGCCGACGGCGGCGAGCACCGCTGCCGCCTTGTCTCCGGCGACCTCGTCGGCCGCTCCACCGAGGCAGTACGCCGTCATCCCCTCGTCGACGGCCGCCGGGGTGTTCGGCATCGACCGCACGACGGGGACGCCCGGAAGCGCAGCCTCGATGGCCATCAGTGGCACGCCGGCAGCGAGGCTCACGACCACTTGGTCAGGATTGATGACCTCAGCCACCTGCCCAAGGAGACCCGCCATGTCCTTCGGCTTGACGGCGATGACGACGACCTCTCGCCCTGCTGCCGCCTCGGCCGCATCGAGCACGCAGGTCACGGCGGTGAGTCGCTCAGCCTCGATGGCCCGCTCCTTCCGACGGGCAGCCAGGATCAACTCGCCGGGATCCCAGCCGGCGCGCACGAGTCCTTCGGCGAGGATCTGGCCCATCGAGCCGGCTCCGAGAATGGCAACGGTCGGTCGCATGAGCAGATGATAGAGGGAGCCCCGTCCAGGACCGCCTCGTGGCTCATCCGGGACCTGGGACTTGCGACCTGCGACCTGAGACCTGCTACTTGGGACTTGCGACTCGAGACTTGGGACTTGGTCCCACCTTGGGAGAATGGGTGGACACCGATATGTTTTGTGGCGACAGATCTGAGCCGAGGAGCCATGGCTGAATACCCCACCGAGTTCGAGTTCGACGTTCTCCTGAAGAACGGGCAAGCACTCCACATCCGCCCCATCCGACCCGACGACGCCGAGCGCGAGCACCGGTTCTTCCAGCGGGTCGGCCCGGAGTCCGTATATCACCGCTTCTTCGGGATGAAGCTGGACCTCAGCCCGGAGGAGCTGAAGCACTTCACAACGCTCGACTACGACAACCGGATGGCGTTGATCGCCACGGTCGGCGACGAGATGGTCGCCGTTGGTCGCTACGACGTGCTCGACGAACAGTCCGACGACGACAACAAAGTCGCCGAAGTTGCGTTCCTCGTCGAGGACGCCTTCCAGGGTCGCGGTATCGGTCGCCATCTGCTCCAACACCTCACCGTGTACGCCCGCAGCCGCGGCATCACGGAGTTCGAGGCGTATGTGCTGGCGGAGAACGTCGCCATGATGCGGCTCTTCCGTGATTCGGGCTACCGACTCACCCGCCAACTCGACGAAGGCATCTTCCGCGTCGAGTTCCCGATCGACTACTCGGTCGAGGCCCGCGAAGCCGAGTGGGAGCATGAGAAGCGCGCCGTCACGGCCTCGCTCATGCCCGTGCTCTATCCGACATCGGTGGCCGTGATCGGTGCCTCACGCAACCCGAAGTCCATCGGCGGCCGGCTCTTCAAGAACATCCTGATGGGCGACTTCACCGGCACCGTCTACCCCGTCAACCCGGGTGCGCCGTTCGTTCACTCCATCGCGGCGTATCCCTCAGTCTTGGACATCCCCGGACCCGTCGATCTCGCGCTCGTCGTGGTGCCGTCGCAGCACGTCAAGCAGGCGATCGACGAGTGCGGCAAGAAGGGCGTCAAGGGCGTCGTCGTCATCTCAGCCGGGTTCAGCGAAGTCGGCGAGGCTGAGCTCGAGCAAGCCATCGTCACGTCGGCACGACGCTACGGGATGCGGATGGTGGGCCCCAACTGCATGGGAGTCCTCAATTCCGACCCCAACATCTCGCTTGATGCGCAGTTCGGCCCGACCTTCCCTCCCCACGGCAACGTGGCCATGTCGAGCCAATCGGGCGCCCTCGGCCTCGCCATCCTGGAGCAGGCCGCCGAGCTCGGCATCGGGATCTCGACGTTCGTGTCGCTCGGCAACCGCGCCGACGTCAGCGCCAACGACCTCCTCCTCTATTGGGAGGACGATCCGGCGAGCGACGTGATCCTGCTCTACATGGAGTCCTTCGGGAACCCGCGTCGGTTTGGCCGCCTCGCCCGGCGGGTGAGCAAGAAGAAGCCCGTGGTGGTCGTGAAGGCCGGGCGATCGTCGGCCGGCGCCCGGGCGGCGGCATCGCACACCGGGTCGCTGGCGAGCCTCGACGTCGCGGTCGATGCACTCTTCCGGCGGTCGGGCGTGATCCGGACGAACACGCTGCACCAGTTGTTCGAGGTCACCACACTGCTCGCCAACCAGCCGCTCCCCCACGGGCGACGCGTTGCGGTGCTCACCAATGCCGGCGGACCGGGCATCCTCGCCGCCGACGCCATCGAAGGGCAGGATCTCGAGCTGCCGGTGTTCTCCGACGAGCTCCAAGCCCAGATCAAGGAGCATCTGTCCGGCATGGCGGCTCCTCACAACCCGGTGGACATGATCGCCTCGGCGGGGCCGGACGAGTATCGCGAGTGCCTGAAGCTGCTGCTCCAGTCCGACGAGGTCGACGCGGTGATCGCCATCTACATCCCGACCGCCCCCGAAGGCACCGAGGAGATCGTCGCCTCGATCCGCAGCGCCGTGGCTGAGTACGGCGGCGAGAAGACGGCCATCGGCGTGTTCATGGGCTCATCGGCCAAGGTGCCGGAGGGCCCGGCCGATTCCCGCCTCCCCGTCTTCACCTACCCGGAGTCGGCCGCCCGCGCGCTCGCATCGGCGGTGCAGTACCGCGAGTGGCGGGAGAAAGAGGAAGGTGCGTTCCCCGCGTTCGACGACATCGATCGCGAGGCGGCCCGCACGGCGGTCCGCTCGTCGTTGCGGCGTCTCGGAACGGACGGCGGCTGGCTGAATTCGGATGAGATCAAGGCCATCCTCGGCGCGTATGGCATCCCGGTGGCTCGAGAGCGAGTCGTCCACACCGAGGACGAAGCCGTCGCCGCCGGTGAGGAGATCGGCGGTCCCCTCGCGCTAAAGGTGATCGCTCCATCGGCGCTCCACAAGTCCGACGTCGGCGGGGTGGCCCTCGGCGTGCTCGGCGAACCGGGAATCCGCGAGGCGTACCGCCAGGTGATCGGCGCCGTCGACGACGTCGAAGGCGTCCTCGTCCAGGAGTTCGTCGGCGAAGGGCACGAAGTCATCGTCGGCATGACGGAGGATCCGCTCTTCGGCCCGCTGATCGTCTTCGGGCTCGGAGGCATCTTCGTCGAGCTGATGCAGGACGTCTCGTTCCGGATCAATCCGCTGACCGACGTCGATGCCAAGGAGATGCTCTCCGAGGTGAAGTCGGCGAAGCTGCTAGAGGGCTATCGAGGAGGGGCCGGCGGCGATCTCGACGCGATTCAGGAACTGCTGCTGCGGCTGTCCGTGCTGGTGGAGCACGTCACCGAGATCGCCGAGATCGACCTGAACCCGGTGAAGGTGTTGCCCCCGGGCAAGGGTGCCGTCGTCGTCGACGCTCGGATCAAGATCCGTCCGGTGACGGGTGTGTTCCTCCCGAGCCGGAAGGACATCCCAGGCCGAATGCTCTGACTTCGTCAGAGCATCCGGAGTACTGAGTAGCGAGTACTGAGTACCGAGATACACGTGCGATGAGTGAGCCGAAGCTTCCTGACGAGCCGGACTTCGGGCCTTGGCGGGCCATGCCCATCGAGGACCTGACTCTCGATCTCGTCGAGGTTGCGTCGCCGTTACGTCGGAGCGTTGGGGTCATTGCCGTGGACGGGCACAGCGCAAGTGGGAAGACGACACTGGCGACGGCGCTGGCGGCGAACTTGCTGGGGTGCGCCATCGTCCACACCGATGACGTTGCGTGGCATCACTCGTTCTTCGATTGGGCATCACTGCTCATCGACCATGTGCTGGAGCCGGCAGGCCGTGGCGTTGCAGTGGCCTATCGCCCGGATGCTTGGAAAGACCGCGGCCGGGATGGAGCGATTCACGTCGAGTCATCGACCGAGTGGCTGATCATCGAGGGCGTGGGAGCCGCTCGACGCGAGCTGGCCCCGTATCTCGACGCGGCCGTGTGGGTCACGTCGGACCCGATCGTTGCGCGCACGCGCGGTATTGCGCGCGACGGCGGCGATGCCGCCGCCCAAGCCTTCTGGGATGAGTGGATGGCCGAAGAGGTGCCGTTCCAGGCCGAACACCAACCGTGGGAGCGGGCCGCCTTCGTGGTCAATGGGACCAGCCGACCGCAGCTCGACGGCCATGTGCTCGTGACCGAACCACCCCGAGATCGCTAGGGCGTTTCCTCCGCCTCGTGGGACCCGGACGTGCGGGCCCCACGAGACGAACTCACGTCAGGTCTCGCACCCGACGATTCGATCGGCGTCGGGTCCGCCGCCGCATCGGTCGGTCCCTTGCTGGCCGTCGATGATGTCGTCGCCCTCGGCACCCCAGATGGTGTCCGCACCGGGACCGCCGAGGAGCAAGTCGTCACCCTTCAGTCCCTTGATGGCGTCGTCCCCGCCCTGGCCGGCAATGACGTCCTCTCCGCCTTGACCGCCGATTCGGTCGAGACCATGACCACCGAAGATCCAGTCGATGTCCTGTTGACCGAAGAGCTTGTCCCGGTCGCGCTCGCCGCGAATGATGTCGCGACCCGGCCCACCCCAGATCTTGTCCTTGCCGTCGCCGCCGCAGATGATGTCGTCACCCTCGAGGCCTTCGATGCGGTCGTTGCCGCCAAGGCCGACGATCACGTCGTCGACGGCCGTACCGGTGATGACGTCGTCACCTTCGGTCCCAACGATCGTTGCGACGTAGCCGTTGCACGTCGGACGGTTGAACATCACGTTCGGGAGATCGCCATCGCCGTAGGTCTTGATGAAGCCGTGCTCCAACTCGACGCGAGTGGTCGACCCACTGTTGTTACACGAGAACTTCTGAGTCCACGGATCGACGACGTTGCAGGAGTTGTACCGGTCGTGCTCGAACGTCAACCGGAAGCCCGCCTTGATGTACTGCTGCACGGCGTTCTCCGCCGACTCGTCGACGAGGCCGACACCGTACGGATCGGTGTAGAACGTCCCGGTGGCCAGCGCGAGTGATGCATCGAACTCGAAGTTGCGCATCTTGAACGTCCGCCGCGTCCCGGTCTCGGTGCGATCCGGGTCCGTGTTCACGCTGTTGCACGTCATGTTGGAGCAGAACGAGAACGGATCCTGAATGTCGAACCGGTGGTGGAAGATCATGCCGAGATTGGCGGTTTCGACCGTCGGGACGGCGACCCAACGTTCGTAGTCGTGGTCGTTCGGCCCGATTCGCAGCTCCTTGCGAGCTTCGGTGCCCGCAGCGACCGCTGCCATGTTGTACCCGCAGTTGGTCGGACTGACCGGGACCCGGCCGTCCTGGTCGACGGTGGCTCCGAAGTCGGCCTTGAAACCGGTGCGGAACAGCTCATTGCCCTGCTCGTCGTAGACCAGCGCGTAGACCGTGTGGAACTGGGCACACACCCGACGGTGATGCCCGGTGGCCACGTGATCGATCATCCGCACGTAGTAGCCGCGCGGGTCCTTGAAGATCATCTCCTTGAATCCGACATCCGGCTCGACCTGAGGAACCTTGTCGGCGACGTACTCGTACGGGATGAGCGGGTTGCCCGGGATGATCGACGGGTCGGATCCATGGTGGTGACGGAAGTAGCACCAGTAGACGGGATCGATCTGGGGATGCCACGTTTCGTACTCGGCTCCGTCGGGGCCGATCGTCGTGTACTGATCGTGCACCCACTCCTGGCACTCCGTGTTCGGCTCGGGGATCTGCCTGCCCTGTGGAGCATCCGGGGTCGGGGTCGGGGCGCCGTTCTCCTCAGCGAGGAGCACGATGTAGCTCTTCACGCCGCTGCCGTTGCGGCTCGGTCCGCCGAGTGAGTGGGCTCCCGCCTCGAGCGTCTTCGTGTAGACCGGGTACTCCCGATAGTTGAGCTCGACGTTGCCGCTGTAGGTCCAGCTGTTCAGCCAGCTCGGTGCGTTGTCGTCGAACTGCACGATGCCGACCTTGGCGCGGCGATTCAGCGTGAAGTGGAGCCACGCCGACCTCCGGTTCTCCGACCAGTTCGGTGGCGACAGGATGTCCCACCCCTCGTACTTGCCGGGATCGGTCACGAGCGTCGAACCGTAGAGGTAACTGTCGGCGTCGGTGCCGTTCTCGAAGCTACGCGGTTGGTACAGGATGTCGTTGACATACAGACGGGTACCGCTGCCGTCCGGTTCCGCACGGTGATACCGCTTGATGAGTGCCTCGAACGGCGCCCCCTTCTGCGGTTCCACCGCATCTCCCGCACCCGCGGATGCGGGCACCGTGATTGCGGTCAGCGCCGCAGCCAACAAGCCGATGATCAGAAACACATGTAGACGTCGCCGACGATGCGTACGCACGAGCTCTCTCCCCTATTGGTTGTGCCAACCAGACCCCTCGCCAGCCCACGGCGGCCCCTGCAACGCCCACGGAAGGTGCGAACCGACCACGGTCCGCATCTGGACTCCGCCGGAGAGAGTACTGACGCCACCGTGCGTGGTCAATAGGTTGCTCGCTGTAGCGGAGACGCGGTCCTACTGCTTCGGCTCCCACCGGATCCACTCGAGACGGGAGAGCAGGTCACCGTCGAGCTCGACCTCGATGTCGCCGACGTACGTCACGCCTTGCCAGTCGTACTGCGCCTCGAACCGGAACGTGTCGCTACGGTGATGCGAGGTGACCATTCGTACATTCGACTCCACCGACCTCAAACGCTGTATGGCGATCGTCGACGAAGCCTGGGGGTTCTCGGAACATCTGCAACCCCCGGCTCTGGCCGAGTTCGCCCTCCGCCTGTACACGGCAGGTTCTCTCGCAGGGAGCCGCTTTGCCGCCGTGACCGCCGGCGAGCATGGTGTCGACGCTCTGCTCTTCGGACGCGCCGGCAGTGGTGAGCGTTTCCGCACTGAGTTCAGTGGACCGTCCGGGCGGCTGCGCACACTCCGAACGCTGCTCACGCTGCGCGGATTGGCGATTGGTGACAAGCTCGGGTGGATCCGCGACATCACCCGGCATGAGAGCCGCAGGGCACGGATCCAACCGATCGGCCACGGCGAAGTCACGCTCTTCGCCGCCGCCAAGGCGGCCCGCGGCAAGGGCTACGGACGACGACTGATGGACGCATACGTCGATCACTGCCGGGGACTGGGGATCGACCGGGTCACGCTCGAGACCGACGTCGAGTCCAGCTACGGCTTCTACGACCACTACGGCTTCAGCGTGGTTGGCGAGTTCGTCTCACCGATGAACCAGCGATTCAGCGGTGGATCGGGCCGCTCCTTCGTGTACGAGCTCCACCTCTGAAGCCTTCGGTCATCGAGGCGGAGTGTCTGACGCAACGAACCCCTACCAATGACGCATACGGATCTGTATGCTGATCTGCATGCAGAGTACGAGTGTGCGCATCGACCAGGCAACCCATCAAGAGCTGAAACGACTCGCAGATGAGCTCGGCACAACCGTCGGCGAGACGGTTGCGCTCGCCGTTCGAGGTCTCCGCCAGGAACGCATCGGCGAGGAACTCACGGCCGTCCTGACCAAGGACGAGATCGACTGGCTCGATGCTGACCTCGGGTGACGTCGTCGACCTGGACCTCGGACTCCCTGAGGGCCGAGAGGCTGGTTTCCGCCATCCCGCTGTGGTGGTCACCGCGCAGCGAGTCTTGGACGCGCAACCAACGGTGATCCAGGTCGTGCCGCTCACGACCACGATCCGCGCATTCGCCTCGGAGATCAGGGTCGAACCCGACGCCGCCAACGGGCTTCAGCAGAACTCGGCAGCGCAGAGTCAACACCTGCGGGCGGTGTCGACGAGGAGGATCGAGAGGGTTCGCGGGAATGTCGGCTCGACCGTTCTCAGCCAGATTCGTGCCACGATCGGCCTCATTCTCGATATTCCGAGCTAGCACCGCTGATCTTCGAGCTCGCCGCAGGCCCCCGCATACACAGGACATAGGATTGTCGACGGTCCGCCCGTCCGGGCCACCACAGGCAGATCCGATGCAGAGCGGCCCCGCTGTGCCACCATCTGGCGCATGGACGACGGGCAATCCCCCGACTCACCGAACGAGGCTGAGCTGGATCAATGGCTCGCCTTTGGTGGGCCCGACGAGCCGGCCGAGTCGCCGCGCCGCCGGCCCGACCTCCTGACGATCACCGCCATCGGCCTGGCGGTCCTCGTGCTCGTCCTGATGGTTGTCCTGCGCCCGACGGGCGACACCCGACGGCAGGTCGAGCAGTTGTCCGCCCTCGGAGTGCCGAGCCAGTTCCACGCTGCCAACGTGATCGACACCATCACTGCTCCGTGCCCGGGGGTACCGACGACCGACTGCACGGAGGTGGCCTTCGAGCTCACGGCCGGCCCGGACATCGGCACGGTGTATCGACAGTCGTTCCCGGAGAGCACGGTCTCCCCTGATTTCACCGTCGGCCAGACCGTGATCCTCTCCTACCTGGAACCGAATGCCCGAGTTGCCGATGCCGGCGAGGCGACGTGCGAGTTCGAGGAGGAACAGACCTGCCGGGTACTGACGCTCGTCATCGAAACCGGTGACGGCCCGACCCGTGTCGACCACCAGCTGTTCCCGGGTGACATCGCAGGCGGACTCACCATCGGTGACACCGCTCGTGTCGAGACCCTGGCCGACGACCTGACGGGTGAGCTGTTCGTCATCAGCATCTCCCCACCCGATCCTCAGCTGCTCTATCAGTTCGCCGACTTCCAGCGACGCGGCACCCTGGTCTGGCTTGCGCTGGCGTTCGCTGCCGTGGTCGTGCTGCTCGGGCGCTTGCGCGGTGCCGCCGCTCTGGTCGGTCTCGCAGCGAGCGTGGTCGTACTCCTGCTCTTCGTCCTCCCGGCGATCCTGGATGGGCGGAGCCCCGTGCTCGTGGCCGTGGTGGGCGCCGCCGCGATCGCCTATCTCGCGCTCTACCTGTCCCACGGGTTCAGTCGGATGACCACCGTGGCGCTTCTGGGCACGATTGCCGCGTTGGCGTTGACCGCGGTGCTCTCTGCGATCGTGGTCGGCGCAGCTGGTTTCACCGGCCTCGTGAGCGAAGAGAGCTCGCTGCTCACCTTGTTCGAGGGCATCGACGTGCGGGGTCTGCTCCTTGCCGGGATCGTCCTGGGATCCGCGGGCGCGATCGACGACGTCACGGTGACCCAGGCGTCTGCGGTGTGGGAGCTCAAGGCGACGAACCCGGCCATGTCTCCGTCCGACTTGTTCCGTTCCGGTATTCGCATCGGCCGCGACCACATCGCCTCGACGGTGAACACCCTGCTGCTGGCTTACGCCGGGGCGTCGCTCCCCCTCCTCGTCCTCTTCGTCTTGTCGGAGCAGTCGCTGGGGACGGTGGCCAACAGCGAAGTCGTTGCGGTGGAGATCGTGCGCACGCTCGTCGGCAGCATCGGGCTGGTTGCGGCCGTTCCGTTCACCACGTGGCTGGCTTCGATCACCGCATCAGGCAGGAGAGGGCACGGCCATGCGTAGCCGTTTCGCAAGGCTCGCCGCCGTTGTCGCCACGTTCGCAATGGTGATCGGTGCCTGCGGCGACGGAGATGCCGGTCCCACGACGACGAGGTTCATCCCTCCGACATCGGAAGTGATCTTCTCGCTGACGACCACCACGACCCGCCCACCCGGACCCCTCGATCCCGTGTTCGTCGAATCGCTCGGTGTCACCGTCGACTTCCCCCGCGACTGGGAGTTCGCCACAGAGTCACTCCGCTTCGGCCGCGCCTCCGCCGCGTTTCGTGCGGACAACGACTCGGCCGGATTGATCATCGTGGGCGATGTCGCCGATGTCCTCTCCGAGGGCGCCGAGCCGAGGAACGCCACGCCCGACGACTTGGCTGAGATCCTCGCCGGGCTCTTGAACGTCGGGGAACCACCGTTCCAGTTCCGACTCACCGACGGCCCCACCAACGGCACGGTCCAGGGCACGGCGTACGCCGTTGCGAGCTACGCCGTCGATGAGACCGATGGCTCGACTGCGACGATGGAGATCGCGGTCTACGAAGACGCCTTCCCCGTGGTGTTCATCGCCGTGCTGTACCAGGAGGGCTTTCCCGAAGGCCGAGTCGAGCAGACTCGCATCTTCGAGTCGCTGACCCTCGACTAGTCACGCCACTTCGGCTGCGGGGTCGATGGAGGGATATCCGAACGGCCCCGGGGCGAGTTCGAACGGCTCGGACGACACAACGGTCACTTGGGCCGTGTGCCCGGCGACAATCCGAGCGAGGTTCTCCAGCGACTCGGTCCCGGGGTCGAAGTACTGCGAGTGCCCGGTCGCTCCGTCGGTAGTGAACTCGACGGCTCCGAACTTCTCGTGGACGGGGTTCGTGCCGTGCCACAGCTCCTCTGCGGCGAGGTCGCCGGTCGTGATCAAGTCAAAGAGGTACCGCCCCGGCACGGACAACGACCCGTCCCACAAGTCGGACGGTGTGAGACTCACCCCAGCCCCGATCGGATCCCACGAAGCCAGGCCGGCCCACACCTCCCCGCCCGGCGGAAGGTTGGCGTCCCCGGCGTGGTCGAGACTGGTTCCGGGGCTGCCGACGAAGACCAACTCGTCCGCAGCCAAGCCGACCCGAGATGCCATACCCGTCACGAGCGAGCCGTAGCTGTGGCCGATGACCGTGACATGCCGATCGTCGGCGGCTACCAGTCCCGCAACGAACCGAACCAGGCCGTCGTGTCCCTCCTGTGCAGCATTGCGAACACCCGCATCCGCACCGTCGGGCGTGTCGTAGCCCAGCCAAGCGACGGTGGCGACTCGCTCGTCGAACACCGCCGCCGCCGCCTTGAGGTCATCCGCGTTGGCCCTGAACCCGTCGCCGTCAACGGGACCGAAGTTCCCAATATCGTTCGACATACCCGGAACAACGACACCGACATGGTGGGCTTCCTCGAGATCACCGAAGACCTCCACCACGAGTCCATCGCCGGCGGGATCAAAGAGCAGGATCTGCCGATCCTCATCGAGCCACAGGCGGTAGCGCGCAATACGTTCCGCGATGCCGGCGCGCTCATCAGCCAGGAGCTCTCGCCACATCTCTGACCAGTGGATGGCTCCACCATTGACGGAGTCGATGGAGTCAGAAGTGAGCGCATCCGCCATCGACTCGAGACCCGAGATCTCGCGCCGGATGAGAATGCGATTCGCCGCGTACCGCATCTCCGCCGGCGCTCCGTCCAACCGACCAATGAGCTCCGGATGGGCCAACACCAGTCGATGCCGGGCGTGAGGCGAGATGCCTTCGAGCGTCGTCAGGGCGTCGGCCGGGTCCAGCCCTGCAATGCTCCCCGGCTGTGGCCCGTCGCGCCAGGCCAAGTAGTGGCCGGCCCAGTCGGTCAGCCCGAACGGCGCGACCAGTGCATGCTCCGCCCGCAACCATGCGTCGAAGGTCACCGCTGTCGGCAGCGCTCCACCACCCGGGAGCAACCTCTCCGCGTCTCGGATGAGGTCGGCGCGCCGCGTGAGGTCGCCCGCCGACTGCGCCAGGAGCTGTGCGCGGCGAGAGAGTGCCGCACCAATTCGATCGGCGTCTCCACCCCGGCCGAAGTGCCTGAGCAGCGAGTGCGCCTCGCGGGCGCGACGAGCAGCGATCGCGACCCGCCGCTCGACCGACGCTGCCAGGGCCAGAAGCCCGTCCGGATCCGCACCGCAGTACCCCCTCACGTGCCTGCGATCTGTACGAGTTCGCATGCTCCGTCGGCGATGAGGTATCCGCGGCCGACCGGAAACTGTGCCTGCCCGTGACGCGGCAGCGGCGTCTGCCACAGGTCACCGTCGGTCGCCGGGTTTGGCTTGAGCGCAAGACCAATTCGCGACCGGCGCATGCCGGTCGTCCAATGCCCATACGCCGATCGCAGGAGATCTGCTGGTGCCGCAGCAACAACATGAACTCCAGCGCGGGGTCGATCGCCGAGGTCCGCCAGGACACCGCCAACATCGTCGACCATCGATGCGTCATCGATCAGCACGAGCAGGTCGCCACCGCCATCCAGCCACCGGCCGATGGGTTCCGCAGTGGGCGCAACGACATCAACCTCCGGACTGTCGGCGAGTCGCGAGCGGCGTGGAGCCACGGCCATGATTCGCAGATCGGGACGAGCCGATCTGGCAACGGCCGCCAGCGACGACAGCGTCGTCGACTTCCCGGAGCGGGCCGGACCGCTGATCACAACGTGGTCGCCCTCGCCCAAACGGAACCCGATCGGAGTGAGGTCGTGGTCGCCGATACCCACCGGAAGGATCCACTCGAGTTCGAAAACGGCAGCCGCAGGAGCGATTTGGGACACCTTCACCTCATCCGGCAACACGCCGACGCGCGGCGCTGGGCGATCGACGGACAGCGGACTCTCGATCACAGCGACTGCAGCTCCGACGCCATCGACGTGAGCACGAGCGATCTGCAGCTCGCGACCCGTCCATGACTCGAAGCACCGCCCGGGCACCGTCGGCGGGTTGATTCCGGGCAGACCCTGCCCGGCGTATTCGTACCGATCCGCCAATTTGAAGAGCAGTTTCGCCGAGATCAGGGAAGAGATCTGGGCGGGCACATCGATCGGCTGTTTGGCGGACACGATCGACACGATTCCGACGCCGGGCCCATCGGCGATGATCCGAGTCACCGCAGACTTGACGGCGAGGTCGGCCGGCTCGTCGAACGCCGCAGAGAATCCGCCGTAGTTGTCGATGAGCAGCACGATGGTCGGGAACGAAGCGATGGCGGTCGGGTCGACGGCGAGTGCCTTGCGTCGCCGATCGATATCGCGTTGCAGCATCCGGATCAGTCGCACCTGACGCTCACGGTCGGACGACCCGATGATCCCGCCGCAATGCATCAAGCCGTCGAGTGGGGCGAGCCGCTGATCATCGAAGTCGAGCCCGTAGAGGTGGAGGTTGTCGGGCATGTGAGCCCGGGCGAGGCCGATGGCGATCGTCTCGAGCGCAGTCGAGGTGCCACTCCCGGCAACGCCGTAGACCAGGAGGTTCCCGTCCGCAGGGTCCCAGGTCGCGGCCCGTTGACGTTGCCGACTCGGCTCGTCGGCGAGACCGAGCCGCACACGCCCGGCGGCCGGTGGCGTCAGATCGGCGACCACGATGTCGGTTCCGAGCGGCTCGAGCCACGGTCGGCGGGGCGATGGCGACTCGGACTGCTCGAACGCTCGGCACACCGCATCGACAAGGACGTCCAAATCCGTCGTCTGGTCCTGCAACGTCTGAGGCGGAGGCGGCACCGGCTGCTCCGCAGCGAAGATGAAGGGGAGGACTTCGGGGTCGGGCCTCCCAGTGGCCGGCCCAGTGACTCGGGCAGCCTGGAACGCCTGCACGTCTCCGGCACCGCGGCGAACGAATCCGCGGCCCGCCTGCGATCGTGCGATCTCAGCCGCAGATCGTGTCCCGACCACGTCGACCGAGTCGACCGGGTCCTGGACGCGCAATGCGATCCGGAGATTGGTGTTCGCACGGATCTGATCATTGATGATCCCTTGCGGCCGCTGTGTAGCCAGCAAGAGATGCACACCCAGACTCCGGCCGCGTTGGGCGATGTCGATCAGCGACGTCATGAAGTCCGGGAGCTCCTTCGCCAGCGCCGCGAACTCATCGACAACGACGAACAGCCGCGGAAGCGGCCGGCCGGTGCTCCGATCCCGATAATCCGGCAGGTCCGAGGCTCCGACAGATCGCAGCGTCTCCTCGCGGTAGCGCAGCTCGGCTTCGAGGCTCGTGAGGGCCCGCTGCGCCAGATGCCCGTCGAGGTCGGTGACGAGGCCGACCGTGTGGGGCAACCGCGCACAGACATCGAAGGCGCTTCCACCTTTGTAGTCGACGAGCACGAACGTCAGGTCGTCGGGATGGCTGGTTGCCGCCAAGGATGCAACCAGGCTCCGAAGTAGCTCCGACTTCCCAGAACCGGTGGTCCCGGCCAACAACGCGTGTGGTCCGTCGGCGACCAGACTGACCGTCACCACCCCGTCGGCAGACTTGCCGACAGGAACGGCCGGATCGGTCCCACGGAAACGCGCCCACCGCGCCGCAATCGCGTCTGGCGCCGGTGCATCCAAACCGAGGAGTTCAACCAGACGGACTCCTCCGGGGATCTCGGACACTCCAGACCGGAGATCAGGATCAACGATCCCAGCAAGACGTCGAGCGACTGCTCGTGCGTCTCGCCGGGTCACGACCCATGCCGCCACACAACCGGACTCCCTCCCTGCGGAGGGTGTACGCACAACGGCAACGCCCTCGGGATCAGCTTGGACCACCGTGTGACAGCGCGATGGAAGCTCAGCCACCGAAGGTGCCAGCGCCAACACCGCACCGCCACCAACGGCCGCACGATCGATTGCCTCGCGAACCGGAGCGAGTGATCGCTGGGTCGGATCGGCGACATCGAGCACGAGCACATCCCACGGACCGTTGACGGAGACGGATACTCCCTCGGTAGCGGCGGGTGCGGCGATGAACCCGGTCAAGATCTCGGCCGCCGCAATCGGGGAACCGGCGAGGCGCCGCCGACCCGTATCGGCGTTGGCAACGACATGCGGCAACCACTTGCACCAGTCCCACTGCTCCGGGTCATCGGTCACGATGGCGAGCCGCACGTCGGATGGGCCGTGCAGGACGACGGCCTGGAGGAGCAGGCTGCGGGCGACTGCGCGACGAACTGACGCCCCACCGGCGAGACCGACGACGTGTCCCGGTGAGAGCGCAACAGCGACCGGAACGTCGTGGAGCACGCCGAGCTCCCGCACGAGATCGTGCACCACGGCGGCGGGGCCTTCGTAGCCGGCCGTCAGCTCGGGCGCCCACGCCACACACGCCGTGCCGACGGCCAGCGCCATTGCGTCATCGTGGTGGGGGCGGCGTTCCCAGAGCCGACCGTCCAGGTTCAGCACACGCGCGATCAGACGATCTGGCGACGGGTGGGATCTGCGGCGCATCCTGGCCTCAGCGCGCACTGCAGTAGTCAAGCGCTCCCGAAAATCAGCGAGCTCGACGGCCAGCTCCTTGCGGGCGTGACGCCGGCCGTTCACGGTCCGACGGCGCTGTTCGATCCAGTTGGCGAAGGCCATCGCTGGGGAGAACACCGCGAAGAGCGCCATACGCGGGTGGATCACGACGGCGAGAACGACGCCGAGTACGACCGGAACGATCAACGCTGCCCAGCCGAACCGGACGGTCGCCGCCTGTGCCGAACGGCCGGACGGCGCTGGGAGCGGTGGAAGCGCCACCGGGAAGTCGCTGCGTGGCGGCCGGTTGAACGCACGCACGCCCGCAGATGCGCCTTCGATGGCCGTCCACGACCTCTGGATCTCATCGCCAACGGCAACGAGCGATCCTGGCGCGACCGCCTCAGCGAATGCCGCCGTCGGCGCCACGATTCGCCCCTCGACGAACGCGCCCTGCGCCCCGTGGGGTGCGATGGCGTCTTCGAGCGGCAGCTCGGGATACGCACCATGCAGCACGACCTCGTATTCGGTGCCGTCGAGCGAGAGGGCGAACTCCATGGCGGCTACTCGATGGAGGCAGGCATCGGTGACGCGTCGCAGCCGAGCGCCGCTGCGGCTTCGGCTGTGGCTGCCTGGGTGTCGAGCGACGCAGCCTCCGATCGGAGGCGCCGCGCATCGATGGCGAAGTCGCCGGCCGTCGACACCAGAAGCGCGGCTTGCACCTTGACCTCGGCGTCGGCTTCCGTTGCACGACGTTCGAAATCGGATGCCGCCGGACCGATCCACACCTCGCGCGACCGCGACGCAAGGTCTGACAGCAGCGGCCGAATCTCATCGGCGATCACCCGCAACCGAGCCGCCGCCGAATCGAGCGCTGCTGCGCGAGCTCGCTTCCGGGCGGCTTGCTGACGCATCTCCGTCGGGGTCATCGCCCAGGGAATCAGCGAGTGGCCGCTTCGATGTTGTCGCGATAGGTGGCGACGGCGATCGACGCTTCCCGCAACGCCGACTCGAGTTTCATGAGCGCTGGTTGGAAGTCCCCGTCCCAGGCGGCCCGGAAGTTGTTGGCACCCGGACCCGACCAGGCCGTCGCTCCCGGAGCGATCTGCGCGGTGAGGCTTCCCGTCAACGCGTTGACCTCGTCCGCCTTTCGATCGAACGTGCCTCGCAACGTCTCCAAATCACCCAGGTCGGCACCAAACATGTTGGCCATCTCAGCTTCTCCTCTCCGGCCGTCGGGCCTCGCAACGAACTCGGGCGAGTTCACGATCGGTTCTCGACCCTATACGATGTCTAACGTTTGTCAACAGTAATCAACCGTTGACAAACAACTTCAGCGATGCGTAGTGTGTCGGCATGCAGTTGATCCGCCGCCGAATCGGACTTGTGACCCTCCTGGTGTTCCTAGGCGGCGCCGTGGCGCTGCTCCACCGCCTCGGCGATCTCGAGTGGCTTCGGATCCCCTGGGGTTCGCTGGGCACCTGGTTCGTGTCCGCACCCATGGAGGACGTGTTGGCTGCCGTGCTGCGCCACGTTGCGATCGTGCTGGCCTACTGGATCCTCTGCACCACGGTCGTCTACCTCGTCGCACGATTGAGGCGGATTCCGAGAACGATGCGCAGCATCGAGTGGGTGACCGTGCCGGCAGTGCGCCGCGTCGTCGATGGAGCCCTCGCCGTCAGCATCGCAACGGCCTCGATCACCGCGCCGGCACTCCCAGCCGTGGCGTACGAACTGCCACCGATCGTGGTCGAAGTCGACGAGAGCGGGCGACCCGTTCCCCCGGGTACACCATCCGACGGCTCCACGTCCGCCAGGAATGACACTCGCCCCGAGGAGACCCTGATGCGACCGGCGGGACCACGACGGATCGGATGGATGCCGACATCGACCGGACCCGGGCAGGACATCGTGCCCGTCGACGACATCGGACCCAGCGTCCCCTTCCTCCTCGACCGCGGTGCAGCAACGGTGACGGTGTCGGGGTCCTCCGCAGTCATCGTCGCAGACGGCGATCACCTCTGGTCCATAAGCCGCCGCCACCTCGAGCAGGCCCACGACGGTGCGGTATCGGACGATCGAGTCGCCACCTACTGGAGACGTGTCATCGAAGGCAACCGGGACCGGCTGCGTTCGGGCGACCCCGACCTCATCTATCCAGGCGAGACCGTGGTGCTACCGCCGATCGAGATCGAGGAGGAATGATGATCACGCATCCAGAGGCACTCGGCTCCCCCATCACGGACCTCGACGACTTCGTCTCGACCCGTAGCCACTCACCTTGCGAGCCCGATCCTGAACCTTCCGACGCAGCCAACGAACAGTCCAGACCTGGGGCCGGACGTTTCCTCTGGTGGGTGGGACCGGCGATCGTTGTCGCGTTGATTTCTGGGTGGACGATTGGTCGGGGTACTCGCACCGCGATCGCCCTTCCATCACCACCGGTCCTCAACGAGACGCCGAACGGCCTGATGGGTTTTGCCGAGATGTACGTTGCGGCGCATCTCACCGGCGCCGGTGCGTCAACGATGCGATCGTTCACCGTCGACACGCCTGCAGCTGCAGTAGCTGCGTACGATCGATACGTGAGCCGGACGGCCGCAGTCGGCGCCGACACGATCGGGTTCGGCTACTGGACAGTCACGGTTGCGGCGGACGTACTGCGACGAGTCGATGGCGGCTACGGCGCCGGGACCGTTGAGTACTTCGAGGTCGCGGTGGCCGAGGTCGGCTCCGGCTTCCTCGCTACCGCCGCTCCGCTCCCGGTGCCGACCCCCGTCGCAAGCGTGCCGTTCGGGATCTACGCGGACCTTCGGAGCGAGGGCAACGATTCGGTCCTGACGTTTGTGCAGGAATTCCTCGACGCCTACCTGGCGGGGAGCGGACGAATCCCGCGCCTCGTGACATCCGACGCCGACATCATCGCGATCACCCCGGCCCCGGCGGAGCGCATCGAGGTCACCTCGGTGCGGGTCGGCGAGGTTGGCGGCGGCACGTGGGCGACCGCCGATGCGGTCATCATCGATCAAGCCGGAGCGACGCTCCCGATGGCGGTCGTCTTGCGACTCGTCACAACCACCGGAGGAATGCGAGTCGCCGAGATCCTGCCGGGACCACCAGCACTCCCTGCGAACTCCTGACCACCACCGAACCAGAGGGGCAATCGATGCAAGCAGTTCTCGATGCCGGTCGCGGCACGCTCACGTTGCCACGCCGTCTCGTGCCGAGCGTGATGCTCCTCGGCACGCATGGGTCGGACGGCGCCGCCCGTGTGCGGCTACGGGACCTGGTCGAACTCGAACGGGCCGGCATCACGACGGACCGACAGCTCCATCCACAAGCCGCAGACATGCTCGAGGTGGTGATCGCTCCGACGCGCGTGGTCACCATCGAGGTCACCACCGACGAAGGAACCGCGATTTCGACGATCTGGATCCGCCGCACGTCCGCGGTTCTGGGGCGACCCGCCGGTCCGGACCTCTTCCGGCTCGGACCGATCGAGGTTGGACTCCTGACCTTCCACCTGGCTCAGCTCGTCACCTTGGGACCTCGTCCGGACGCCCCGATCAGTGGCTCCGTCACGGTGCCGGCCGATCTGCTCGACGAGTTGGAGATGGCGTGGAGCGCGAACCCCGCAGATGCTGCGTCACGGCTGATCGCCGACGGAATCGACCCGGGGTGGGCAGAACGACTCACGGTGATCCACTGTCAGCGACGGTCCCGCTGGAGGATCTCATCGCTCTGGATCGGCGACGACGGCACCGCCGGCGACACCGAGGTCATCGTGCTCGATGCCGGTCCGGCCGGCTATTGGCAGATCCTGCCCGACGGAGACGACGTCGGACAGATCACCTTTGCCACGCGGCGTTTCGTGGATCTCCTCGAGATGCTGCAGGGGATCTGAGATGGGAGAGGCGCCGGGCCCCTCCCATCTCCTTGATCCAATCAGGCGACGTCGGGCAGCGCAGACTCCAGAACCGTGGGCTCGGCGGCGTCACGCGTGACGAGTACCAGCAGCGACGGCAGCACGAGCAGCGACGCTGCGGCCGCCATGGCGATCATCACTGCAGTGAGGAGGCCATAGGAGGCGAACAACGGCATCGGGGCGAAGGCGAGAATCGCAAAGCCGAGCATCGACGAGATTGCCGAGGCAATCAGCGCAACCCCGGTGCCCTCGGCCGCGGCACGGACCGCAACGTCGCGAACTCCTGAGCGATCCAGCTCCTCGCGGTATCGCATCGTGAAGTGAATCGCGAAGTCGATGCCGATCCCGATCGAGACGGCGCCGATGGTTGCCGTCACGAGGTTGATCGCAAAGCCGGCGGCGAACATCAAGGCGTACAGCCAGGTGACCACAATGAGGATCGGAACGATGCTGACCAGAGCGAACCGGATCGATCGCATGAAGGTGGCAGCGATCAGCAGACACACGAGCACGGCGATCGGGAGGCCGATCCGCAGCGCCTGCGAGATCGCATCGAGCGCCTCCTGACGGGCAATCGGACTGCCCGTGAAGGTCACCGTTGCATCGGAGTCGATCGCCGACAGCTCCGAATTGAAGGCGGCGACGAGCGGGGCAGCGTCGCTGCGGGCCCCTGAGATGTTCTCCACCTGCCGGGAACCCGGCAACGGCACCTGAAGCACCGTTCCGCCGGACTCTGACAGGACGCTCCGAACACCGTCCGGGGTTCGTGTGAGGTTGACCGCATCGAACGGCACGCCCGCTTGGCGAGTGAACCCGTACAGCGCTGAAAGCTGTTCGGAGGTGTCGGGGACACCGTCACCATCGACGTCGCTCAACGTGACACCAGTGGCGCCGGCGATCGCCGCCTGAGCCGCGGGGCTGGCCCACACCTCCCTGATCACCTCGAGTACACCACCATCGATGTCGATCCGGCCGTCATCAACGCGGCCGAACCGATCTGAGTCGAGCTGCTCGAACTCCGTCACGAATGACTGGAGTGACGCCACGGAGGATGGATCGGTCAAGTCGGCGTCGACGAGGATCGCGGCGGGCTCGCCGGCCTGGGCGCCTCCGTGTTCGTCGAGCTTGTCGAGCCCGACCACGAAGTCGGTGTCCGGGGCGAAGAAGTCCTTCACATCGAACTCGGTCGGGACTCGCACGGCGAGCAGCGCCGCCGCAACGGTGGCCACGGCGACGACCGCTAGGACCGGCCGCCGAGCATGTGCAATGCGCGTGACGAAAGCGCCGACGAAGCGGGTCCCCCGACCGGTCGTTGCCGGACCGTCGAGTGAGTGGAGTGCATCGGTTCCAGGCCGCGCCAGCCGATACGGCAGCCAGACGGCGGCGACGAGATAGACGGCCAGCGCAACCAGCCCACCGGCGGGGAGAATGAACACGCTGAGCAACACCGACGTCATTGCGAGACTTCCGGCGAGGCCGGATCCGGCGATGGCGGCGATCCGGGAGCGTCGGGTGGGAGCCGGCGAACCGACCTTCTCCTCGATCTTCATCACGGCCAGCGGCGTGACGATCCCGAGCAGCACGAAGGCGGCCACCAGGGCAATCGCCGCACCGAGGCCGAACTGATAGATGGACTCGATCGGCGCCACGGTGTTGGCGAGGAACGCCCCGCTGTCGGATGCCAAGGCGAGTACGAGTGCTCCGGCGACGGCTGCGATCCCGATCGAGAACGCCGCCCGCGGCCTGCGACCTTCCAGCCGAGCCTCGCGGTATCGGCCGACTGCGTGGAAGGTGAAGTCGACTCCGAAGGAGATCATGGCGATCGGCACGATCAGCGAGAGGATGAGGTCGTCCTTCAGCCCGATCAGGTTGCTGATGCCTTGCAGCCAGATGATCAGGGCGGCGAGTGCACCACCGGTGACCGCCAAAACCCAGTAGCTGCGGAAGGTGAACCCGACCACGAGCAGCACGGCGAGGATCGTGAAGCCGATGAACGGACCGGCTGCCTCGCCCTGCTCTGCGGCGGTGAGGTTGACATCGTTGGCGACCCCCCATGCCGAGTAGCTCGCCCCGTCGGCCCTGATGGCCTCGATCACCGACCGGCTGTACTCCTCCGAGGCAGTGTCGGTGCCGAGGCGAACCCCGGCCCCGCCGAACCCCAAAACGGTGTCGTCGGAAAGGATCGGGAAGATCGCTGCCGGTGCGACGAGCATTCCGCCGGCATCCCGTGTCGTTGCTGCGGACAATCCGAGTTCGGCCACCCCGCGGTCGGAGATGAGTTGCGCCGCAACCGCTTTGACCGATTCGTCGGACGCAGCGGCGAGTCCGCCGTCCAATCGCTCGTCGATGATGTCGGCGATCGATCGCATCCCCACGACCTCGGCTTGGTCGGTCGCATCGAAGTACGTGAAGAGGGTCGGACCCAGCTCAGGATCCTGACGAAGGGCATCCTGGGCGGCCAGGAGCGCCCGCAGGGGCTCGGCTCGCAGGATGTCACCGTTGCGATCTTCGACAATCGTGAACGTCGTGAACACCGACGAGGCGAACTCGTCCTCGATCTGGTCCCTCGCCTCGAACACCGGTCCCGGCGGCTCCTGGGAAGCCGATTCGGTCGGTTCCATCGTCAGGAACGGCAATGCCAGGATGGCCGTCACGAGCATCGCCGTGATGATCACGGCGGTTGCCCGGTCGGCCAACCAGCTGGTCAAGCGAGTCGTGCGGTGTGGTGCGGCGTGCATGGCGGATGTCTCTCCCTCATCTCGTCACCGAAGATCTAGACAGTGACTAGTTGACAATGTCAAGATATCAGCACATGATGTTGACGATGTCAAGATATAGTGTGGAGCGATCGAACCAGGGATGGAAATGACCAAGGGGAAGCAGGCCTACCACCACGGCGATCTCCGGACGGCTCTACTCGACGCCGTGGGTGAAATCATCCGCGACTCGGGTGTCGGTGCCGTCAGCCTCCGCGAGGCCGCACGACGCGCCGGCGTATCCCACTCGGCGCCCGCCCACCACTTCGGCGACAAGAACGGGCTGCTGACGGCGTATGCGACCCGCGGATTCGAGATCTTTCGGGAGCAGATGCAGACGGCGCTCGACTCAGCGCCCGACCCGCGAGCCGCGTTCCAAGCGATCGGACGGGCCTACGTCTCGTTCGCCCTCGAACGCAACGAGTACTTCGAGATCATGTTTCGCGAGGAGCTCCATCACTCCGAGGACCCGGAGCTCGACGACGCCGGCCGCCGTGCGTTTGCCGTCCTGCTCGAAGCCGTGAGGCAGGTCGCCGAGGCCGGTCTGGTCGGAGACAAGAACCCGATGCACGTGGCGATGTCGGCGTGGGCGACCGTTCACGGAATGGCCACGCTGTGGCTGACGGGAGCCCCATCGAAGTTCACTGATGAGGACTTGGGCACCCTGCTCGAGGGCGTGTTCGAGGTGTCGCAGACCGAGTTGGTCGAAGCCGAGGGTGGCGCTGCTTAGACGCCGGCCATCGACGCAACCCACTCGGGGGCGTCGGGAACGGGCTCGAACGACATGCCGGAGGCCATGAGACGCACGTCGAGCGCAAAGTCGAGCGTGCGCTGGTCGAGACGCCAAGAGTTCTCGTCCAACCACGAGTCGATGTACTCGATCAGCTCTGCGTTCATGGTGGCTGCGTCGTTCATGTCGGCTCCGTCTTCGTTTCCGTCATCTGTGATGTCGGCGGGTTTTGTCGCTTCTCAAGGTATACGACGGCTGGCACATATTTGGATGGCCCGATGCACCGAAGAGGTTCCCCATCTCTGTCGGTCGAGGGCGGAAGAGGCGGATCGAGTGACGGGTCACGCGTCCCAGGCGGTGCGCAGCTCCTCGGTGATCGAACCGGACGTCGGCATCTTGAGCGGAGTGATCGAGATGGTTCGGTCCCCCGCGGCTTCGACGTCCGATCCGTCGAGCCCGGCCATCTCCCGGAAGCCACCTCCGAACTCATGGCGGAACCGCCCGCCGCCCATCGGAGCGAAGAGCCGGTCATAACCAATCCGAGCCAAGCTGGTGATACGTCGCGGGGTCTCCGGCGTGGACGCCGCGGGCATGTTGATCGAGACGACATCGGCGTCGTCGGGATAGTCGTGCTCGAGCAGTGCTCCGACGAGCGGAGCGGCCACTGCGGCGAGCCGCTCCCACATCTCACGCGCCTCGTCCTCCCACACCCACTTCGACCACACGGCCCACTCCTCACGGACCGTTCCGGCGGAGACGGCAACCGAGGGAAGACCAGACACCCACGCCTCGGCGGCAGCGCCAACGGTTCCACTCGACATCATGAATGCGAGACCGTGGTTGTAGCCGATGTTGATTCCGGACACCACGAGATCCGGCGTGTCGGGAAACAGCGAATGGGCGCCGATCTGGGTGCAGTCGGCGGGGTAGCCCGTCGTGGCGTACATGGTGACGCCTTCACGCTGAAGCTCGGTCACTTCAACGGGGTCGTGCCGGGTGATCGCCTTGCCGATCCAACTCCGTTCCCGATCGGGAACCACGACCTCGACATGGGCGATTTCGCCGAGTGCCTTGGCGAACGGCACGAGCGCGGGGGAATGGACCCCGTCGTCATTGGTGAGGAGGATGAACGCCACGACTCCAGCCTACGGCCAACCGGTCGGCCTCCGAAACCTGACGATCGTCGGGCCTCGACGGTCCGCAGCAGGCTCTGATCACGCCGGTAACCTCGGGCCGGACTCGTCCGTGCCGTGAAGGGGAAGTGGTGCGCCGGCGCAAGCGCGAATCCGAGAGCATCCGTAGTGCGCTGATTGCGGTCGTGCTCGCAGTCGTGATGGCCGCCCCGGTGCCGGCCGCCGGAACCGGCGTCGACCACGACGCCGTCGTCGGCGAGACCCCACTCGGCACCACCCCGCAGTTCCTCAACGGTGAAGTGCTCGCCGGACTCCAGGTTGGTAATCGAGTCATCGTCGGCGGGACCTTCACTCGGGTACGTGATGCTGCACTCGGCGTGGTCGAACAGCGCTACCTCGCGTCGTACGACCTCCACACCGGACGACTGGACGCCGGCTTCACCCCCACGCTCGACCGGGCGGTGAACAGCCTGGCCGATGGCAGTGACGCCACCGTCATCGCCGTCGGACGATTCGAGACCGTCAACGGCACGCCACGTGGGCATGTCGCCAAACTCCGACTCACGAACGGGTCGCTCGATGAGCGGTTCGTCGCCGACGCCAACGGCAATGTCCTGGACGTCGCTGTCGCCGGGGAACGGGTGTTCTTCGGAGGATCGTTCACCACCGTCAATGCCAGGTCCCGGAGACTGCTGGCGGCGGTGAACCTGACGACGGGCGCCGTCGACAACGGCTTCAACCTGCCGATCACCGGCGGTACGGGCTACGACGGGGCCTTTTCCGTTCGAGGGATTGACGTCTCCCCCAATGGGCGAACGCTCGCATCGGTGCACAACGATCGGTTCGTCGACGGCCTGCCTCGGCAAGGGGTTGCGCTCATCGACATCAGCGGCGACGTCGCAGAAGTCCTTCCCTGGAGGACCGACATCTACGACTTCGATTGCCAGGCTTGGTATCCCCAGTACCAGCGGCCCTTGATGCGCGACGTCCAGTTCTCCCCAGATGGGTCCTACGTCGTCGTCGCCTCCGCCATCGGGAACTTCGCACCCGGCTGCGACACCGTCATTCGTTTCCCCGTCGATGCCGACGGTGAGGTCAAACCCGATTGGATCAGTCGAACCTTCGACACGCCGGAAGCGTTGGCCGTGTCCGATAAAGCGGTCTACGTCGGCGGCCACATGCGGTGGGCCATGGCCCCGGGGACCGTTTGGACGGACTTCCCGAACGGCAACACCGATGTCCAGCCGCCGGGCACGGTTGCCCGTGACCAGATCATGGCCCTGAACCCCGTCGACGGGACGGCGCTCCCTTGGGACCCCGGTGCAGGAGGTCTCCGCGGGGTCTTGGCGTTGCGGACGACCGACCGCGGGTTGCTCGCCGGTTCCGATGGGGAGCGTTTCGGCGGCATCCCACTCGAACGCCACGCCTTCTTCCCGCTTCCCCGCCCGACCCCACCGGCAGGGACGCGGCCGACCACCACGATCGTGGCACCCGGTGACGAGTCGACCGTCGGCCGGGTTGTTCCATTGCGCGTGGTCGCAACCGACGATCACGGTGTCGAGGACATCGAGGTGACCGTCACCGATGCCGCCGGCCGCTTCCTCCACCCCGACGGGGTGTTCCGCACGGCAGCGGTCGATCTGTCTCCGCTCGTGATTGGCATCGGATCGACCAGTGCGGCGACCCATGCCCTGCTCGATCTCGCACCCGGCGCATACACCATCACGGCGACCGCAGTTGACGGAGCCGGGCGCCGCGACCGATCGCCTGCCGTTGCCACCGTGACTGCGAGCAACGGATCTGCTCTTGCGTCGCCGGATGGGTACATCGACCGGCCGAGCGAATCCGAAACCGTCGGCGCGGTCGTCCGATTCTCCGGGATCGCGTGGGACGACCGGGGCGTCGACAAGGTGCGGCTCATCGTTCAGAACCGCGACACCAAGGAGTATCTCCAGGCCGACGGAACGTTTGCCGCAACGCTGCATCGCCGGTTCGTGCAACTCGCCGACCAACGGAGGAACCCAGCGATTGCGTGGTCATGGGTCGGCGAGCTCCCCGAGGGCCGATACCGGGTACGGCTCTTCGTCCGTGATGTCGACAAACGACGCGATCCGACGAAACACGTCGTGCGATTTGTGGTGAACGGGAACTGATCGTCCGAGGGTTCAGCTCTGGTCCGGGACCGACGACCCATCGTCGGGAACTGCGTACACCACGACGTTGCTGTCGTAGCTCTGTACCTGTCGGTTGAAGCCGCCGCCGCAGGTGATCAAGGTCAGCACCGTTGGACCCTCCCGCGAGAAGATGACATCGAGCGGCAGTTCGGTCTTCTCGTAGGTGATACGGGCGGTGACACGGAACACGAGCTCCTCGCCGCCCTCGTATTCGACCGTCACCCGATCGCCCGGCTCGAGGGTGTTCAGGTCGAAGAACACGCCGGGCCCTTGACTCGCGAGGTCGACGTGGGCTGCGAGAACGGCCGAACCGTTCTCTCCGGGTCGCGGACCGAACTTGTACCAGGCGACCTCGGTCACGTTGTTCGGGACGTCCATGTCGCCGGTGCGCCGGTCGACGCCAAACGGTGCGATCGGGGCGTCGACGTCGATCGAGCCGATCCGGAGCCCGACTGGGAGCCCTCCCGGGACGGGGTCGACCGGAGCCGTCGTGTCGGATGTCTCGCCCTCAGCCCCTTCGCCGCCCGTTTCACCCGGAGCGGGTTCGAACGGTTCGTCGGGGGTCTCGGCCGGGAGCACCGCTGAGTCGGTGTCACGGAGCGACTCCTCGATGGCGGCGACGTCGCCGAAGACCGACTCGGGACGAGTCAACTGCCAGATCGCAGGCAAGACCACGAGCAGGATCAGCCCGATGGCTACGAGGAAGGCGGCAAAGCGGCGACGCATGAGAGTCCGAACGTTAAACGGGGAGAGCCGGCATTCCGCCGGCCCTCCCCGTTTCGTTGTTCGTTGTTGACCGGGATCAGTTCTCGCGGCGAGCGAGGGCCGAGCCGGAAGCGAGCGCCACGAGGCCGAGGCCCATGGCAGCGATCAGCCAAGCCGGGGTGCCGGTGCCGGAGAGACCGCCGGTGCCGGTCGGAACGCCACCCGGGGCGCTCTGGAGACCGGTGATGGTCTGCGTGACGACCTGGAAGGAGCCGCCGGCCACCGAGCCGATCGCATAAGCGATGGTGTTGGTGCCCTCAGCGAGCGGAAGGTCGGCATCGAAGGCCACGGTGTTGGCGTCGCCAGCCGCCGTGATCTTGATGTTGTAGGTGTCGGCGGGCACGTCGGCGTCGCCGCCGAGGCCGTTGGTCACACCCTCGAACACCGCACCGTCGTTGGCGAGGACGTCGACCGCACCGAAGTCGGCGAGGTGACGGGCCGTGACACGGGCGTTACCGGCATCGGTGTTGGAGTTGTTCTCAACGAACACACCGAGCGTCGGGGCGCCACCCTCCTGCAAGTACGCCGCGATGGTCGCGTAGGCACCGGCCGGGAGGTCGGTCGAGCCGGCGAGGGCCGGATCGGAGGAGGCGGGATCGGCATCGGCCGGATAGACCTCGAGGTCATACGAGCCGGCGGGCAGCGTCAGCGGGCCGGCAACATCGCCGTACTCGAAGTCCTCGATCGTGAGGTCACCGTTGACGTAAACGTCGACGAGAAGATCCGGCACACCGTGGACCACGGTGACCTGACCTTCGCCGCTCTGCGCGACCGCACCGGCCGCAGGGATGATTGCCAGGGCGAGGACCGCCACCAGCATGGTCAGCTTGCGCATCAGGAGATTCCTTTCGTGTGTTCCCGCCTGCGCACCTGCAGACCGGGCTCCTTTGGGTGGTCTACGGACCGACCGGCGCATCGGATGGCGGAAATCCGGGTTTGGCCCCGACGCGAGAGGGCTTGACGTATGATCTGAGTGGAATAGACTCAGATTATCTGGAGTTGTACCATCGTATTACCTGAAGAGGTAACGCACTCTTGGAGGAATCATGACCAATCTCGTCCGGTTCGACCCGTGGGGCATGCTGCGCGACATCGAGCGCGTGTTCGAAGACAGCCCCGGCCGCCGCGCCAACACGTGGCTCCCCCGCATCGACGTGTTCGGCAAGGAGAACACGCTCGTCGTGCGTGCCGAAGTCCCCGGTGTCGATCCCGATGCCATCGAGGTCACCGTCGAAGGTGACACGCTGACGATCAGCGGCTCGAGGACCTTCGAGTCGAGCGAAGAGCTCGAAGGCGGCTATCACCGTCGCGAACTCTTCGAAGGTGAGTTCAAGCGCACCGTGCTCCTTCCCGACGGTGTCGATGCCGAATCGATCACAGCGACGTCCAAGGACGGAATCCTCGAGATCAGCGTCCCGAAGCGCCCCGAGGTGTTGCCTCGGAAGGTGACCGTGGACGTACAGCGGTAATCCCCTCCCTCCCCCGCTCTGGTCCCTCCCACTAGAGCGTTACCGCTGGTTTCGCCGCCGGCAGGCCGGCGGCGTGT
>JASJAX010000191.1 GCA_030066755.1 Acidimicrobiia bacterium | reverse complement strand
CCCCGGACGTACTCCTCCTGGTATCCCTCGTCCTGGAACCGAGCCGTCTCCGAGTCGTAATCCCATGTCCCGACCTGGAAGTCCCACAGATCCGGATGTTCGGCGAGCATGCCAACGACCGCTTCGACCTCACCACGTTCGAGACCGTCGGGTCCGATCATCTCGTCGACGCACAACCGACACGCCACTGCGGCACGACCGTCGCACTGCTCTCGGGCGTCCTCGAGCATCTCCTTCAGCAGCCGTGCCCGGTTCTCCAACGACCCGCCGTACTCATCGGTGCGGTCGTTGTAGCGGCGCGACAGGAACTGCTGGATCACCGTCATCATGTGACCGGCGTAGACGTACACGAGATCGAAGCCGGCCTGGATCGACCGCTCGATGGCGTCGCGATGCCAGCGGCGGAGATCGGCGATGTCGGACTTGTCCATCCGACGGGCCTGCACGGGATCGACCGAATCGACGGGCAAAGCCATCGGCGCGATCGGTGCCTCCCGGCTGTACCGGTTGGCGATGTGCAGCCCGTTGTGTACGAGCTCGATCCCGGCGAGCGAACCATGCTCGTGGATCTTCTCGGGGATCAGCGCCAGCGACGCGATGTCGCGATCGTCCCAGTTCCGCAATTCGATGAACGGAGACAGATCCGACGTCGGGTGGATCTCGGTCTCCTCGGTACACACGACGGCCCATCCACCCTGCGCCTTGATGCCGCGCATCTCGGCAACGGCTTGCGGATGGCGATGCCCCATCCCGTTGCAGTGCGGCACCTGATAGAAACGATTCCGGGCGACCACCGGACCGATCTGCACCGGTTCGAAGAGAATGTCGTAGCGAGAATCACGCATCGGGGCTCCGGCGCGACACTACCGCCTCGGATCGGCGACGTATGCTCGGGAAATGGACAAACCGGAACGTCTCACGTCGGCAGTGAAGATCACGCTCGACGAAGGCATCGTCCGAGTCATCGGCTTGGGCAAGCCCCACACCGCCGACACGGTGCGCGAGATGTGTGCCGCGGTGCTCGACCTCACCGGTGGCAGGCGGTTGCCCATCCTCTTCGACACCCGCAATTGGGGCGAGATCGCGCCGACGTCGTGGGCCGAGTTCATCCAACGGATCGAGGACATCTGCCCTGCAGCGGCGGTGCTGGGGATCCTCGGCGACTTCGACGCTGGATACGTCGGGTCGTATCCGATGATCATCGACAGCCTCGTCATTCCGTTCCGCATCTTCCAGGAGGAATCGGCGGCCCTCGAGTTCCTCGGTCAGTTCCTCACGGCCGGGTCGCAGGCGGAGACCCCGGCGGCGTCACTCGCTTACGAGAACGGTCACGTGCGCATCACCGGAAAGGGCAGCCACCACAGCCCGGCCACCGTGACCGACACGCTGACGGCCGCCCGGCGGCTCGCAGGCGGACGCCGGATCCCGCTCCTCTTCGTCAATCCGCCGTGGGAGTTCGATGCGCCGTCGTGGGCCCAGTTCATCGGGATGATTGCGGACACCGCCAACGCGGCGGCCGTAGTCGCCGACGATGCGGGCGTTGTGGAACGGCTCGGGGCCTACCCGGAAGTGATGAGCGGTTTGCTGGTTCCGTTCGAAGTCTTCGCCGACGAGCGGGACGCGCTGCAGTTCGTCGAGGATCACACCGCCGGCTGATATCCCGGAGCCGCATCCCGCAGTAGCCTGGCGGCGGTGACTGAGACTGCGTACCCCTGCCCGCAGTGCGGCGAGCCGGCATCGCCCGATGACCGATTCTGTCGCAACTGTGGTCGCGCCCTGGCCGAGCCTCAGATCCCGGTCACCGACACGGCGACGCAGCGGCCGAGCAGCACCGAGCGCCGACTCGTCACCGTTCTGTTCGCCGATCTCGTGGGATTCACGACCCGGACGGAACACGCCGATCCCGAGGATGTCGCCGCCTTCCTCGCCGACTACTTCGAACGGACGCACGACGTGATCACCCGCTTCGGTGGTCTGGTCGAGAAGTACATCGGGGACGCCGTGATGGCGGTGTGGGGCGCTCGATCCGCCAACGAGGACGACGCCGAGCGAGCCGTACGCGCCGGACTCGAGCTGCAGGACGCGCTCGGCAAGCTCGCCGCCGAGGCGGGCGAACCGGACATCCGCCTGCGCGTCGGAGTCCTCACCGGCGAAGCCGCCGTTCGGCAGGGTGGAAACGAGACGACGGGCATGATCGTCGGAGACCTCGTCAACGCCGCGTCGCGGCTGCAGGAGCTGGCGGAGCCGGGAGCGGTGTACGTCGGCCCCACGACCTTCCGTGCCGCGAGCAACGCCATCGAGTTCGAACCGGCCGGCGAGCACGCGGTTCGTGGTCGCGACGAGCCGATTGCCACGTGGCGCGCCATCCGGGTGGTCGCCGAACGTGGCGGGCGCGGCCGGGTCGAAGGTATCGACCCACCCTTCGTCGGCCGCATCGCCGAGCTCCAGCTCCTCAAGGACGTGCTCGGCGCCGTCATCCAGACCGGCCGCAGCCGTCTCGTGTCGATCATCGGCGAGGCTGGGATCGGCAAGTCGGCCCTCGTGTGGGAGCTGCGCAAGTACGCCGACGGCTTGGCCACCGAGATCTTCTGGAACCGAGGCCGATCTCTCTCCTACGGCTCGGAGGGTGTGGTCTACCGCGCCATCTCCGACCTGTTGCGCGGCCGGATCGGCGTTGCCGAGGACGACGGAGCCGAGGTCGTTGCCGCCGCCCTCGACGAAACCCTCGATCAGTTCGTCACCGAGCCTGCCGAACGGGCACGGATCCGGCCGTGGCTCGGTTCCCTGCTCGGACTCGGCGACTCGCCTGAAGGCGACCGGTCCGAACTGGACGCTGCCGTGCGGGCGTTCATCGGCCACATGGCCACCGCCGGACCCACGGTCCTCGTCTTCGACGACCTGCACTGGGGCGACGCCGGTCTGCTCGAGTTCGTCGAGCAGCTCCCTGATTGGATGCCTGACGTTCCGGTGCTGATCATCACCGTGGCGCGGCCCCAGCTGCTCGATCGCCGCCCGACCTGGGCATCGGGTCGCCGCGGGGTCATCTCGCTCCGCCTGGGCCCCATCCCCGATGACTTCATGCGACAGCTCCTCGAAGGGGTGATGGGTGAATTGGAGCATGATCTGCAGCGCGACATCATCGATCGGGCGGCCGGTGTACCGCTGTACGCCGTCGAGCTCACCCGAGCCCTGATCGGCGCGGGCGAGACATTCAAGGTCGAAGGCAAGACGGCTTCGCACACCGACCTCGAGGACTTCGGCATCCCAGAGACGCTGCAGCTCCTCATCGGATCCAGAATCGATCGCCTCGACACCGACGAGCAGACGACGCTCCTCGACGCCGCGGTTCTGGGGCACGCGTTCTCCCTGCCGGGGCTCGCTGCCGCCACCGGCCGCCGCGAATCCATCCTCCAGCCGAATCTCGATGCCCTCGTCGATCAGGAACTGATCGAGCCAATTCGCGATCCTCGATCACCGCTCCGGGGCGGCTACCGCTTCGTCCAGAAGCTCGTCCGGGAGGTCGCCCGCAATCGTCTCAGCCGGGACGTACGCCGCAGTCGCCACATCGCCATCGCCGAGTTCTACGAGGATCGCGAGGGACCCGACTCGGCCGCCATCGCTGCCGACCACTACCTCAGCGCCCTCGAGGTGACCCGGGGTGACTCCGCCGCCGAAGAGCTCCGGCTCCGCGCGACGGGCGTACTGCTCGCAGCACTCGACCGGGCAGCCGGTCTCTATGCCCACGAGGAAGTGCTCTCGCTCGGGCAGCGGATGCTCGAGCTCGAGCTCGGCCTCAACATCACGACACAGGCCACAGTGAAGGAACGGATGGCATTCGCCGCCAGCGCTCAACTCCAACCGGTTGCTGCCGCCGACTACGCCCGCCAAGCCCTCGACCTGAGCACCCGATGTGGTGACGCAAGCGGCGTTCGCCGGAGCGCGGCGTTGCTCGCCTTCGTGCTGCTCGAGCACCTCCAAATCGACTCCGCAATCGACGTGCTGACAGGCGAGCTCGACGGCGTCGATGACCTCACCGTCGACCCCGAGCTCCCCAAGCTCGCCGGGCTCCTCGCTCGCGCACGATTCCTCGGCGGCGACCACGACGCCGCCCTCGTGACGGCCGACCGCGCACTCATCGCGGCTGAGGAACTCGAGCTCAACGGAGTCGTGGGCGACGCACTCGTCACGATCGCGACCGTTCGGGGCATCACCGGGCGGCCAATCGAGGCCCGGCTCATGCTCCAGTCGGTGATCGAGTTTGCCGACCGCCACGAACTCAACGCGGTCGCCCTTCGCGCGTACCTGAACCTCGGGGCCGTCATTCCCCCATCCGAGTTGGCCGGCAACCCCACGCGCGAGGCCATCGAGCTCGGCCGACGACTGGGAAACCGCAGCTTCGTGCTGCTCGCCATGGGCAACCTCGCCAACGCCCTGGTGTTCCGAGCCCAATGGGACGAACTGGATGCCCTGCTCACGGATCCGCTGTGGGAGTCGAGCCAGGGTTCGGTCGAGTTCGCTCTGCGATCCATCGAGGCGGCAGCGAGCGCCATACGGACCGGGACCTACGACGGGCCGGGCGACATCGACGATCTGGCGAACCGACCGATGGGCGATTCGAACATCTTCCGCGAGTTCGGGGCTCAGGCCAATCGCGCCTATGTGCACCTGCTCACCGGTGACCGCGAGGCCGGGCTGGAGTGGGCGTACACCACGCTCGCCGCCATCAACGAGATCCCGTGGATCGACGCAACGGCTCGGATGTTGATGCTGGCCGGCGATCCGGCGGATGTCGTGGGTCTCGCCGATCGGGTCTACTCGCGCCGGCAGACCAACGACGACCTGCTCGGCCCATTCCTGCGAGACGCCGCCCGCGCCCATCGAGGCGAACCCGGTGCTGTCGACGATGCCCTTGCCCTGATCGAGCGTCTCGATCGGGACGGCTTCGTCGTGGAACAGGTCGCACGATTGATCGGACTCGGACGCCTGCTGGAGCCGGCCGACCCCAACCG
>JASJAX010000044.1 GCA_030066755.1 Acidimicrobiia bacterium | reverse complement strand
ATGGCCGTCGCCTCAGTACTCGGCGGCCGTAGGCCGCCGATCAGCCGTCGCGGGCTAGGCCCATCAACGCCTGGAGTGTGCCGATGTCGGTCTGGCCGGCCGTGCGGGCAACGACTTCGCCGGAGCCGTTGACGAACACCCAGTAGGGGAACCCGCCAGCGCCGAACGCGAGGTGGGTGCTGTTGCCCTGATCATCGCGCAAGGTCGGCGCCGGCCAGTTCTCGTCGCGCAGCCACTGGTCGGGCGGGTAGTTGCCGCGCACCGAGTTGATGGAGGTGGTGACCGCAACGAGGTCGACACCTTCAACGCCGCCCGTCTGCTCGATCCACTCCGTGACTCGGGGCACCTCGGCCTGGCAGTGGTTGCACCAGTGCGCCAGGAACGCAATCGCTTTCGGGGTGCCGTCGGCGGAAATCGTCAGATCCTTGCCGTCGATGTCGACACCGCTCACCGATGGGATCGTCTCACCGAGCGCAGGGTCCTCGGCGATCGTCTGGAAGCCGGACGACGGATACAGCGGGAGTGCCGCCCCTTCGAGCTCGATGTCGCCGAACTGCGGTCCGCTCTCGCTCTCCCCGCCGGTGAACACGATGGCCCCGACCAGGATCACGGCGATCACGCCAAAGACGACCGGCACGATTGGGAAGCTTCGCTTTGCCGGTTCAGGTGCCGGCTGGCGCGACTTGCCCTTGCCGGAGCGTTGGCGGTTGCTGGCCATGGGTTCTCCTCAGACGAGTTGTCGGGATTCGGGCGCCAATGATGCAGTATCCACGCGGCTATTGGAAGTCCAGATGTGGAGGAGGGCGAGGATCAGAGCGAAGGCGCTCCCCGCCATGTACGGGATCGAAATGAACCCGAACTCCCAGAAGTACGCCGAGTTGCAAGGCACGCCGACGGTGCATGCATCGCCGCCGAGGCTCGGCACCCGCTGAATGAGGTAGTGCCAACCGGCGATCGCCAGCCCGATGGCTGCGAGCGGTGCGGCGTACCGAATCACGTTCCGATCACGCCGCCACCAGGCGATCCCGAGGAGCACCACCAGGGGATACATCGCAATGCGCTGATACCAGCAATAGGTGCACGGGATCAGGTTCACGATCTCAGAGAGATACAGACTCCCGAACGTCGCGGTCGATGCAGCGACCCAGGCGAATGGCGCCTCGTAGCCGGCGAGCACCGCTCGCGTTCGGTTTCGCAACGCAGCGGCTCGAGGCCCCGCGACGATCAGGACGAGGTAGCCGACGACGACCAGGTTGGCGCCGATGGCAAGCAGAGCGAAGAACGTGCGCATCGTGGCGAACGACATGGGTCGGAACGGTAGCAACAACCGGGGGTTTTCTGATCTCGGGCGGCGGTACCATCGCACCGATGGCAATCCTGATTGCACTCGTCCTGCTGGCGCTCCTGCTCGTGATCGGGGCCGGTTTCGCCTGGCAGGAGCGGCGGAGACTGCCGGAACGAGCCCGGATCTACGGTGTGGAGGACTCGATCGAATTCGTGATGGACGGCCGGTCGGGACCGGCGCGCGATCAGCTCGATCGCCACGACGTACGACGGATTCTGGAATGGTCGGTGCGCTACCTCCAGGACCCGGCCGTGAGAACCGATCCCGACGCACCCGTCGATTTCGCCGGCACCGAGATGGGGCGCTACATCCAAGACCAGGCTATTGCGCAGGGGCATGCGTACGAGGGCGAAGCCATCCGTGAGGTGCTCGAGCTGCAGGCGTCGTATCTCGCAGCGATCGGTGCGATCGGCGACCCCGCTGAAGGCGACACAATCTCGTAGCATGGGCGCCATGAGCGACACCACCCGAGATGCGGATGCCCGCGCCGATTGGGAAGCGGCCTACGAAGCAAGCGGGACCCGCAAAGATCGATTCGTGACGTTGTCGTTCGAGGAAGTGCCGGCGCTGGGAGCCCCCGACGACGCCGATGCCGTCCCCGAGGACATCGGCTATCCCGGTGAGTTCCCGTACACACGTGGAATCCATGCCACCGGGTACCGCGGACGGCTGTGGACGCAGCGGCAGTTCGCCGGGTTCGCCACCGTTGCCGATACCAATGAGCGGTTCCGATATCTCCTCTCCCAAGGCCAAGGAGGCTTGTCCGTCGCCTTCGACATGCCGACGCTGATGGGCCTCGACGCCGACGATCCGCGGGCGCTCGGTGAGGTCGGTCACTGCGGCGTTGCCGTCTCATCGGCAGATGACATGGCCCGGCTCTTCGATCACATTCCTCTCGAGGAAATCTCCGTGTCGATGACCATCAACGGACCGGCCGAAGTGGTGTTTGCCTTCTTGCTCGTCGCCGCTGAGGAGCAAGGGGTCGATTGGGCCACCCTTCGCGGCACGCTTCAGAACGACATCCTGAAGGAGTACATCGCCCAGAAGGAGTGGATCTACCCGCCGGAGCCGCATCTCCGCCTGATCGTCGACATGGTGGAGTTCTGCACCGATCACGTACCGCAGTGGAACACGATTTCGATCTCCGGGTACCACATCCGCGAAGCCGGTGCGACGGCCGCTGAGGAGCTGGCCTTCACCCTGGCGGACGGGTTTGCCTATGTCGAGGCGTGTCAGCGCCGCGGGCTCGACGTCGACACCTTTGCGCCGCGATTCTCGTTCTTCTTCGACGCCCACATCGACTTCTTCGAGGAGATCGCCAAGTTCCGTGCCGCCCGTCGCATCTGGGCGCGATGGATGCGCGACCGATACGGGGCCAAGGACGAGCGGTCGCTGAAGCTTCGGTTCCATACCCAGACGGCCGGCGTGTCCCTGACGGCGCAGCAGCCGGAGAACAACATCGTCCGGACCGCCATCGAGGGTCTCGCTGCGGTCCTCGGCGGAACCCAGAGTTTGCACACCAACGCCATGGACGAGGTGTACGCACTCCCAACGGCTCGCAACGCTGAGATCGCCCTTCGCACGCAACAGCTGATCGCCGAGGAGACCGGCGTCGCCGACACCATCGACCCGTTGGGTGGTTCGTGGTTCGTCGAGGCAATGACGGACCGGATCGAAGCTGCTGCCGAAGAGCGATTCGCCCAGATCGAGCGGATGGGGAAGGGGTCGATGCTCGACGGCGTGTTGCACGGTATCGATGAAGGATGGTTCCAGTCGGCTCTGGCGGACTCCGCGTACGAGTTCGAGAAGGCGGTCTCGTCGGGCGAGCGTGTGATCGTCGGAGTCAACAAACACGTGCGGTCCGAAGAGGAGCCGCTCGAGATTCTCCGGATCTCCGGCGAAGTCGAGGAAGGCCAGCGAGCCGAGCTGATACGCCTACGTGGAGCGCGCTCCGACGACCGCGTCGCAGCCGCGCTCGAGGCACTTCGAGTTGGCGCCGGTGGTGACGCCAACCTCATGCCGCTGCTGGTGGATGCGGCTCGTGCTCGGGCAACCCTTGGAGAGATCGTGGCTGCGATGAAGGATGTGTTTGGTGGGTACCGTGAACCGCCGCGCGTCTGATCGCCGTGTTCGTTGGCTACTCGGCGGCGTCGTGCTCGCCGTCGCTCTGGCCGGCTGCAACGGCGACGACGGGAACGGCACGACGTCGACGACGGTGACGACTGCCGTTTCCGGCAGCGTCATCTTCGGGAGTGGATCGATCCCCGAGGGCTTCCCCAGCGACTTCCCCATTCCCGGAGCGGCCACCATCGGAAGCACGTTGGTCGACCAGAGTCGCGGACGGTACGAAGTGATTCTGTTCATTCCCTCCGAACGGGATGCGGCCGTCGTGTTCTTCGAGGGAAACCTCGAGAACGCCGGATACACGATCACCGCCGATGGACTCGAAGGTGACCTGTGGCGGATCGAGTTCGAGCGGCCTGCTGAGCGCGGCCGGATGTTGATCCAGCTGGAGGACACGGGCGTCACATCGGTTGCCATTGACTTGACGATCGAGTGACCGGGTCCGACCATGGCGCCGACGGTCGAGCGAGGAGCATGATGAGCCGCCACCGCCGATTTGAGGACCATCGCTATGTCGGGACCCGTGACGACATGGTCGTCTACGACACGGACGATGCCGACGAAGCCGACGCGCTCATCGCTCGCATCGACGACGAGGACTTGATGACGAGGAATCTGCTGCAAACGTTCGGACCCGACACCTTGGCCGAGGCGCGCAACCGCGGCTTCCGGCCGCAGTGACCCAGTTCTACGACGCTCACGTTCATCCGCCGGTTGCGCCACTTCTCGACGGTCCGCTTGAACCGTATCTCGGCGGGTTACAAACCGCGACGGGCAAGGTCGTCGAGGCGATCGAGCCCGCCGAACTCGCCAACCACTACCGCAGCCGAAACGGCCGAGCGCTCCTCCTCGGGTGGGATCTCGAGACGTCCGGTAATCGACGGCCCTTCTCGACGGCCGACGTTGCCGCGATCGTGGCCGGTGATCCCGATGTGTTCGATGGGCTGGGCGCCGTCGACCCTGCCAAGGGCGCCCTCGCCGTCGCTCAGGTTCACGAAGCGGCACGGGCGGGGATGAAAGGGATCGCCGTACATCCAGCGGCCCAAGGGATGGGCCCGGCCGACCGTCTTGCCTCGCCGGTCTGGGAGGCAGCAGCGGAGTACGGGCTGGTGTGTTTGTTCCACACGGGGACCACCCGGCTTGGATTCGGCAGCCCCGGCGGAGCCGGTGTACGGCTGGCCGCCGGCGACCCGATTCACGTCGACGGGGTCGCCGCTCGTTTTCCTGAGCTGCGCGTCATCCTGGCCCACACCGGACCCCTGTGGCAGTCCGAGGCGCTCGCGGTGGCGTCTCACAAGCAGAACGTCTTCCTGTGTCCGACGGCGACGACCCCAACCGAATGGCCCGGCCTCGTCGACGCTGCGTGCGGGCCACTCGGGGAGCGCATGGTGTTCGGCAGTTCGTATCCGCTCGGTGATCCGGAGGCGCTGGTCAAGGGATGGCGCGAGAGCGCCGTGCCGGACGACGTTGTCGAGAGAATCGTTCTGGGCAACGCAACCGAGCTCCTCGGCTGAGCGTTCAGAGACCCAATGCGTCGAGGGTGGCGCCGAGGACAACGGGATCGAAGGGCTCGACGTTCTGCATATAGAACCGCTCGACACCATCCTCTTTGAAGGACTCGAGAGCCCCTCGGATGTCGTCCCAGGTACCGAAGGTGGTCCGCTGCCTGTTGCGGAGCGTGGCGACTGACTCATCTGGATCGCGTCCGAGCCGCTCGGCGATGTGGCGAGCCTGCGTCTCCGCTGCCTCGTCCGTCGGCCCGCCCATCACGATTCCCGACGTTGAGATACGAAGTGCGCTCGGATCCCGTCCGTGAGCAGCAGCCGCCTCACGGGCGACGGCGAGTTTCGCCGGGTAGTCCTGGTCGGGTACGTCGTACGCATTGAACTCCTCTGCGTGCATCCCCGCGAGACGCGGCGTCCGCTTCGGGCCGGATCCACCGACGAGCAACCGCAGCGGAGGCCGCGGCCGGATGTCGAAGCTCTCGAATGCAAAACGATCCCCGGAGTAGTTCTGCGGCGGTGAGCCAAACGCCGCCGAGAGGTATTCGAGGTTCTCCTCGAGCATGGCGTAGCGGTCGCTCATCGACGGGAAATCGATGCCGAATCGCTGGTGTTCGGCCTCCATCCAGCCGGTGCCGATGCCGAGGAGAAGCCGACCGTCGGCGATCTCCTGGATCGTGGCGTAGTTCTTCGCCAGCACCGCCGGATGCCGAAACGTCACCGGGCTCACGAGCACAACGAGCTCGATCGTGGACGTCTCCGCCGCAAGCGCCGCCATGACGGCGAGCGCGTCGTGAGCCGGTTGGGACTCGTTGTCGCCTCGTGGGTAGAGGTAGTGATCCGGAATCGCGAAGGCCGCAAGGCCGCGTTCCTCGGCCCAGACGGCTGCTTCGAGGTACTTCTGGTAGTGGTCTTCGACCACCTGGATGCCGATCTGCATGCCGGCGAGGCTACCCGGCGTTCACTGCTCCCGCGACGGCGTCGGCAACGAGGTCGCCGACCCGTTCGTGCCGGTAGAAGAAGAAGTGGTCGCTGCCCTTGATCACCTCGACGTGCCCACCAACGGCAGCGGCATACTCCTCGACTTCAGGCACGGTGATGAACTGGTCACGGTCGCCGATGATGAATGTGCGCGACGCAGCCGGGAGCGCTTCGCGCGGCGGAAGCGGCGGAGTGAGTGCTGAGCTGATCGGTGCAGCGATGCCAACCCAGGCGAGATCCTCACGGTCCCGTGCGATCCACCGCAACGACGTGGCCCCGCCGAAGGACCAGCCGCCGATCACGAGGGGCAGATCCGGATACCACATCCGGGCGGTTGCAACGGCGGCGGCGACATCGTCGATCTCGTCGATTCCGCCACTCCAGCGGCCGGTGGACCCTCCGACGCCTCGGAAGTTGAACCGCAGCACTGCAACCGACCTCGCAGAGAGCGTTCTCGTGACACCCTCCAAGAGGGGTACGTCCATGCTGCCTCCGTGCTCCGGGTGAGGGTGGCAGAAGACGAACGCATGGTTGGGGTGGTCGGGCACGTCCCAACGCGCTTCGAGGTTGACGTATCCCGGAGAAGGGATGATGAGGTCGGTCACGGGCTCATGGCCGCATCGAGGGAAGCCCGGCGCGCCGCAAACGCGTCATCGGACAACACCGGGCCACTCCTGCCGATGACGCGCAGCACGATGAGGTCGCCTTCGCCCACGTTCTCGAGGATGTGGCGGGACTTTCCGGCATCAGGCTCGAGGCGATCAGCGGCGACAACGTGTTCCACCGTGGCCGACCATCTGCCATCGGGCGCTGCCGTGTCCGCCCACCGCCGATACGCCGGTTTCAGCTCAGCCGCCGGTCGCGGTCCCGAGCTGCCGAGTGTCACGACGTCGCCGGCGGTCACGACTCCTGCCGCAACGAACGCAACGATCACCTCGCCGGAGACGAGGGCCCGGAGGTCGGGTGCCGGGAGGTCGAGCATGCGGTCGTTCATAGGACGGTGAGGAACCAAATCGCCGCCGCGGCGAGAATGACGAGCCCCGTGATCAGGGCGGCGAGGATCAGGAAGCGTGTCTGCACAGCCAGGACTGTACCGGCGTCGGCGATGCCAGTGGCCGGGCTGTCCCGGCGGCTGCGAACCATGGGCCCGCTAACCTTCGGTCGCAACTTTCCCGCAACCGGAGGTCTTCCGTGTACGACGTCGCGATCATCGGTGGGGGGCCCGGGGGGTACGCCGCGGCTCTCTACGCGCACAACTTCGGGCTCTCGGTCGCGCTCGTCGAAAAGGACTCAGTCGGCGGTACCTGTCTGCTGCGTGGGTGTATCCCAGCCAAGACCTGGCTGCAGACCGCCGAGGTCTTCTCGACGGTGGCCCGAGCGGCTGAGTTCGGGGTCGAGGCGTCGTCGCCTTCGCTCAACTGGGCGGCAGCGCTCGCTCGTAAGCAGAAGGTCGTCGACGGTCTCGTGCGTGGGTTGTCCGGCCTGCTCAAGGCCCGGAAGGTCGACGTCATCGACGGCTACGGCCGGCTCGTCGACGGCGGCGTCGAGGTGACGGACGGCGAGGGTGGCACGCAACGAATCGAGGCGCGCAACGTCATCGTCGCGACCGGCTCGGTGCCCAGCTCGATTCCGGGATATGCCATCGACGGTGAGCGCATCGTCACCAGCGACGAAGCGCTCGACTGGGAGCGTCAGCCGAACCGCGTGGCGATCATCGGCGGCGGTGTCATCGGCTGCGAGTTCGCCTCGTTGTTGAGCGATGTCGGTTCCGAGGTCTACCTGTTCGAGGCGCTCGAGCAGCTACTACCCGGGACCGATCCCGACGCAGTCAAGGTTCTCGAGCGCACGTTCAAGAAGAAGGGCGTGAAGATCCACACCGGCACCTTCGTCGGCCCGGCGGAGATCACCTCGGACGGGGTGAAGGTGCCGTTTGGCGACGAGGCGGTCACCGTCGACGTTGTCCTCGTTGCCGTGGGTCGTGCTCCGGTGACGCAGGACATCGGCCTCGAGGAGGCCGGTATCACGACCGACCGAGGGTTCATCGTGGTCGACCTCGAGACCATGATGACGTCGAAGCCCGGTGTCTACGCCGTCGGTGACGTTGTGGCAGGAACGCCGCAGCTCGCCCACGCCGGCTTCGCCGAAGGGATCTCGGCGATCACGCACATCGCCACCGGCGTCGCCGCTCCGGTTGACTTCAAGTCCATTCCGCTCGTCGTCTACACGCATCCCGAGATCGCAACGGTCGGGATCAGCGAAGCTCAGGCCCGAGAGGAAGGCCGGGACATCGTGGTCACGAGCCACGGCATGCGAGGCGTCGGCCGCTCGATCATCAAGGGCGAGGTCGGCGGAACCGTCAAGGTCATCGCCGAGAAGGACGGGCCGATCATCGGTGCCGCCGTTGCCGACCCCGGCGCCGGGGACATGATCCATGAGCTCATGTACGCAGTCGGCTGGGAGGCCCTTCCGGAGGAGGCGGCAGCCTTCATCCACGCCCATCCCACCGTCTCGGAGGCGATCGGGGAGACGTTGCTGTCGGCAGCGGGGACCAGCCTGCACTGACGCGGCAGGCCGACCTCAGCGAAGGCTGAGGTCGAGCTGCGAGCCCTGACGCCGCTAGGCGTCCAGCTCCGAACGCCGTTGCGCTGGTCTGTAGCTGGTCCAGGTCAAGCCCCGAGCCTCGAGTAGCGGATCAACGCGATGCAACGGGGGTGCGAGACCTCTCGTGGCTCGTGGCTCGTGGCTCGCGACGCCTCATTCCCCAAGAAAGCCCCTCATCCTCACTACTCTTCGAGGCAGCGAACGAGGAGCTCTGCACGCACATGGCGGTCACGGTCACGATGCCCCAATTGGGGGAGACGGTCACCGAGGGGACGATTCTGAGCTGGGCCAAGCAGCCTGGTGACACCATTGCCGAAGATGAGGTCTTGCTCGAGATCTCGACGGACAAGGTCGACACGGAAGTGCCGTCCCCGGCATCCGGTGTGCTGCAGGAGATCCTGGTCCCCGAAGGGGAGACCGTTACCGTCGGGACACCGCTCGCCGTGATCGGCGAGGCCGGAGAAGCCCCGGCCGAAGCGCCGGCGGAGACGGCTGCGCCTGCCCCGGAGCCGGCAGCCGAGGCCCCTGCAGCGATGCCTCCTCCGCCACCAGCACCTGAGCCGCTTCCCTCGGTTCCGGCTGCTCCGGCCGCGGAACCGGCTGCGGTAGCGCCTGCTCCAGCTCCCGAGCCGGCGCCCGCTCCAGCGCCTGCTCCAGCCCCCGTGGCGGCCACACCGACCGACGAAGCTCCGCGTCGCGGCATTCTGTCGCCGGTCGTCAGGAAGCTCGCCGCCGAGCACAACCTCGACCTCGACCAGGTGCCTGGTTCGGGTGAGGGCGGTCGGATCACGCGTAAGGACGTGATGGACTTCATCGCTGCCGGCGCCGCCCCGGCTCCGGCCCCTGCAGCCGCCGCCCCGGCTCCAGCCCCTGCAGCCGCCGCCCCGGCTCCAGCCCCTGCGCCTGCAGCCGCCGCTCCGGCTCCTGCTCCTGCGCCTGCGCCTGCGCCTGCGCCTGCGAAGGTGACGCTCGAGCCGGCGGCCCCGCCTGCTCCCGCGCCCGAACCCGTTGCACCCGCCGCAGCCGCTCCGGCCCCAGCCCCGGCTCCTGCGCCTGCTCCGGCCCCAGCGCCGGCCCCTGCACCGGCAGAGCAACCGGTGGCCGCGGCCTCGGTCCCGGTTTTGGACGGCTCTCAGGTCGTCGACATGAGTCGACTCCGCAAGCGGATCGCAACGAACATGATCCAGGCCAAGGCAACGGCAGCGCACGTGTGGGCATCCGTCGAGGTCGACTACGAGCGGATCGAGCGTGTGCGCCAGGCCCACAAGGCGGCCTTCAAGGAGCGAGAGGGTTACTCGCTCACGTACCTGCCGTTCATCGCCCGAGCCACGATCGATGCACTCCACGCCTTCCCCGTGGTCAACAGCTCGTTCTATCTCGAGGAGGGCAAGCAGGTCTTCCACTCTGCGGTGAACCTCGGGATCGCCGTCGACATGAATCAGGAAGGCCTGGTCGTCGTCACCGTGAAGGGCGCCGATGAGAAGCGAATGACCGGACTCGCTCGGGATATCCGTGGTCTGGCGACCAAGGCCCGCGACGGCAACCTCGACCCGAATGACATCTCGGGCAGCACGTTCACCATCACGAATCCGGGCCCCTACGGCTCGTTCATGACTGCCCCGATCATCAATGTGCCGAACGTTGGCATCCTGTCGACCGACACGGTGACCAAGCGGCCGACGGTCATCACGTTGCCCGACGGCAGCGACTCGATCGCCATCCACCACATCGGGTATCTCGGTCTCACATGGGACCACCGGGCGTTCGACGGTTCGACCGCCGTCCTGTTCCTGCAGCGGATCAAGAGCAACCTCGAGACCTGGGACTGGGAGCAAGAGCTGTCGTGAGTCCCACCCCGCTGTATCGCGGGGAGCGCTTCCGGGTTCGATGGCTCGGTCGACTCCCGTATGGCGAAGCGTGGGACCTCCAACGCGCCTTCTGGGAGGGCCGGACCGGCGGCCGCACCGTCGACGACTACCTGCTGCTGGTTGAGCACCCCCACACGTACACCGTTGGGCGCAACGGTGACGGATCGAATCTGTTGCTGAGCGAGGAGCGTTTGAGCGAGATTGGCGCCGAGCTGCACCACGTCGACCGTGGTGGAGACATCACGTATCACGGCCCCGGGCAGCTCGTCGGGTATCCGATCCTCGCAGTTCCCCGCCTCCCCAACGGCTTCGACATGGTCGGCCACGTGCGACGGATCGAAGAGATGCTGATTGCGGCCCTCGGGGATCTCGGCGTCGAGGCGTGGGCGGAGGCCGGCTACACCGGCGTGTGGACGGCGCAGGGCAAGGTGGCTGCCATCGGCGTGCGAGTGGCACGCGGGGTGTCGATGCACGGCTTCGCGCTCAACGTCGAGCCCGACCTCGACTACTTCCACAACATGATCCCGTGTGGGATTGCGGACCGGGACGTGACGTCCCTGACCGAGCTGCTCGGCCGATCGGTCACGCTCGAGGAAGCGGTTGAGGCGATGCTGCCGCACGCTGAGCGGATCTTCGGCAACGACAACGCCGAGGTTCAACTTGGCGCGTTCCGTCGGGGCGCTCGCAAGACGGCATACGACATCGATCAAATGGTCGCTGCCGGTGTGTTCTCCCCGGAGCGACAGAACGAGATTCCGCTGATGATCCGTGGGGTGATGGCCGGTGAGCCGGACCGTCCCGAATGGATGCGGGTCAAGGCGAACCTCGCCACCGAGGGTTATCGCGATCTCAAGAAGCTCATGCGGGGACTCGAGCTCAACACCGTGTGTGAAGAAGCGAAGTGTCCGAACATCTACGAGTGCTGGCAGGCGGGCACCGCCACCATGATGCTGCTGGGTGACCGCTGTACTCGGGCTTGTGCTTTCTGTGACGTCGCAACGGGTCGTCCCGGCGAGGTCGACCTCGGTGAGCCGGCTCGGGCCGCTGAAGCGGTCGCCACGATGGGTCTTCGACATGCCGTGCTGACGTCGGTGAACCGGGACGACCTGCCGGACGGCGGCGCGTTCATCTTCGCCCAGACGATCAAGGAGATCCGGACCCGCGTCCCCGATTGTGAGGTCGAGGTGCTGATTCCCGACTTCAAGGGCGATGAGCAGGCGCTGGAGACCGTCATGCAGGCCGAGCCCGCAGTGCTGAATCACAACACCGAGACGGTGTTGCGACTCCAGCGAGACATCCGGACGGCGGCCAGCTACGGCCGGTCGCTCGCCCTCCTCGCTCGAGCCAAATGGATGAAACCGACGGGGTCGGTGAAGTCCGGGCTCATCGTCGGCATGGGGGAGACCGAAGCGGAGGTCCTCGGTGCGCTCGCCGACCTCCGCGCCGTCGGCGTCGACATCGTGACGATCGGCCAGTATTTGCGGCCGACCCCGCGCCATCGGCCGATCGAACGCTACGTGCACCCGGACGAGTTTCAGCGGTACGCAGTGGAAGGACACCGCCTCGGCATGCCGCACGTCGAGTCCGGTCCGCTGGTGCGGTCGTCCTATCACGCGAGGGATTCGCTCACGGCGGCTCGGACGTGAGCAGGACAGAGTTCGATTACTCCGGCCGGATCGCCCGGGCGCAGGCGGCGCTTGCCGATCGTGGCGTGGCCGCTCTACTCGCTTCGGTCGGGTCCGATCTGCCGTACCTGACCGGTTACGAATCGATGGTGTCGGAGCGGCTGACGATGGCGGTCATCCCTCAGGAGGGTAAGCCGACACTCGTCGTACCCGAGCTCGAGGCGCCACGGGTCGATCCTCGTGATGGCCTCTTCGAGATTCGGCCGTGGGGCGAGACGGAGGATCCTGTGGCGATCGTCGCTTCGCTGTGTGGCGGACCGGCCCGTCTGGCGATCGGCGACCAAACCTGGTCGGTGTTCTTGCTCGGCTTGCAGCAGATGATGCCGGGAACCGTCTTCCAGTCGGCTCGAGGCATCTCCGAGTTGTTGCGCCTGCGCAAGACGGCTGCCGAGGTCGATCGCCTCCGAGCCGCCGGTGCTGCGGCCGATCGGGTGGTCGGCCGGCTCGCCGACATGCGGTTCACGGGCAGGACCGAGCGCTCCCTGGCGGAAGAGATCGGGCACATGACGATCGAAGAAGGTTGTGATGCGGCCGAGTTCGCAATCGTGGCGGCAGGCCCCAATGCCGCGTCCCCTCACCACCATCCGGGGGACCGGGTGATCGCCGAGGGTGACAGCGTGGTCGTCGACTTCGGTGGAACGGTTGACGGCTACTGCTCGGACACGACGCGCACCTTCCATGTCGGACCGCCTTCGGCGGAGTTCGTCGAGGTGTATGAGGTGGTGAAGACGGCCCAGCAAGCAGGGGTCGATGCGGTCGAGCCCGGAGCTGCGGCACAAGACATCGACGCCGTCGCACGGCGTGTCATCGACGAGGCCGGGTACGGCAAGTGGTTCATCCATCGCCTCGGCCACGGCATCGGGTTGGACGTCCACGAGGATCCGTACCTCGTCGACGGTAACGAGCAGGTGCTGGAGCCGGGCATGACGTTCTCCGTCGAGCCGGGCATCTATCTGCCGGGCAAGCTCGGTGTTCGTATCGAGGACATCGTGCATTGCACCCCGGATGGTGGTGAGCGGCTCAACAACTCGAGCCGTGAGCTGCGCATCGTCGGCTGATCGGTTTCACCCGGCGAGCCGACTCCCTCGAACACACTTGCTGACGAGAGGATCGCCCGGCCGTCACTTGCGTGAGATGAGCTCCTCGATGGCGTCGTACACCTTGGTGTTGTAGGTATGGCCACCGCCAACGGCCTCGTGAACGACGTCGATGCCGGAAGCCGAGAGGCGTAGCTCCATGAGGTGGGCGTTGTCCATCCAGCCGATCCACTCGTCGTCGAATGCTCCAACCGATGCCAGATCATCGATGAGCGTGCCGGTCGTGTCCCGATCGAGGAGCCACGAATCGGCCGTCGGGGGGTTCTCGATCACCCTTCCGTACCGGTAGTCGGACGTCCACAGGTACACCGCGACATCATCAGCGACGTTCCATCGCTCCGGGTTGACGAACCGGTCGAGCGTGTCGGCTCCGACCGAATCGGGATCGGCAAGCGAATCGTCCCAGGTTGCGTCGAAGAAGATGAACTGGTTGTCGCCCAGGATCACACCGACAGGCGTGTGAACGAGTGCTGTTCGGCACACGTCGTTGCGTACAACACCGAGGCCGATCCATGCCGCCGGGTGCACTCCGGCGGAATAGCCGGCAACGTTCGTGTTCGAAGAGTCGCCGCCGTAGTCCGATGCGATCCGTTGGGCCTCGGTTGCGGCGCACGCCGCTCGGTCGAGGAGCGCGCCGTCGATGTAGACCTCTCCAGTGAGCCTTGGCGGCGTCGCCTTCAGCCACTGCGGGGCCACCGCAACTGCGCCTCGCCCGGCGATCTGGCGCGCGGTAGCGGCCGCCGCAGTCGTGGTCATGCCGTGATACACGACGACGAGCGGCCAAGGTCCGGCTGCGCTCGGATAGAAGACGTCCATCGTCCAGTCCCCGTCGTCGTCGGCGTGGTAGACGACGTCCTCTGCCACAAGGATCTCAGCCGTTGTGCCGGGCATCTCCGTCGTGGGGGCACCGGTAGAGGCTTGAGCCGCTTCGGTCCCGGGGATCGCTACCGTCGTAGTCTGGCTTGGGGCGTCCGGCTGGCTTCGGGCGTCCGACCCGCAGGCGGCCACCAGCAAGACGGCCATAATCGTGATCGACAGCGGTCCACATCTCCTCATGACGTCCTCCTTCGCCCGGTGTGTTGTCCGGTGATTGGGGCACGTCACTCAGGATGCGAAAGCAGCCGCCAGATGCGCTCGAGGGCGGGGCCAATATCGAAGTAGGGCTCGGTGGTCTCGTCGTACGTGACGTCGATCCCGGCCTGTGTCATGCGCAGCTGCATCAATCGGGCGTTGTCGCGGAAGGTGATGAGGCCGTCATCGAAGGCGTCCACGGTCGCGAGGTCTGCAACGAGAGTTCCGGTCGGGTCTCGTGACCAGATCCACGAGTCGCCGGTCGGCGGATCGTCGATGGTGTTTGAGTTTCCGTCATACCAGGCCGTGGCCCACAGAACCACCGAGAACTCCGCAGGAACCTGCCATCGATCCGGATTGAAGAATCGGTCGACAATGTCGACGCCGATCGTCTCAGAGGCGGCGAAGGCGTCGTCGAACTGGCCTTCCTGGAAGAACCACTGGGTCTGACCCGCCGCGAGGCCTGCAAGCTCGTGTTGGATTGGGGTTGGGCAGACACTCTCGTCGGCGTGACCCAGGGCGATCCATGCGGCCGGGTGTTCGCCACCGCCGTCCCCTGCAACAACGGTGCGGGTGGGGTCGCCACCAACCGCCTCGGCGGCCGCCTGAGCAAAGCCGACCGCGCAGGCTGCTCGATCCCACATCTGGCCGGTCAGGTACTCGGTGGACGTCGGTGGGCGCGCATCGACCCAAACCGGGGTGAACACAACTGCGCCTCGTTCCGCGAGCCGCCGGCCGAGGTAGGTTTCGGCAGCGTTGACAGAGAACTCGCTGTAGATGACCACGACTGGCCACGGGCCCCTCCCTTCTGCCGGGAAGAACATGGAGGTTTCGAGAGTCCGTTCGTCGTCTGCGTAGTAGACAAGGTCGTCCACGTACGCCACGTTGCCGAGGACGGCTATCGGCATGCTCGTCGGAGGCGCCGGTGTTGTTGCCGGCGGCGATGTCGTCGGAGCGGTCTGGCTTGCGTCGCCGAAGATGACGATCGCCCCGACCAGCGCGATAGCGACGGTGAACGCAGCGGCGACCACGAAGGCGGGGCGGAACCGCTTGCCGGGCGGCCGATCCATCGATGTCACGGCCTGCTTGGTGCCGGCCCGACTCGTCTCCTGCACTCGTCGTTCGCACTCTGCGACGACGGTCTGGAGTTCGACGGGATCGATCGCATCATCCGCCCGCAGTGGATTGACGTGCCGCAACCGGTCGAGCGCCGTCCTTGCATCGGTCATGTTGCGCCCTCCTCCCGTTGTGGTGCGAGCCCGCCCGTGATCGACGAGTGCTTCGGTAGGGCGGCGGCGAGGCGGCGTGAGGCACGGTGGAGGCGCTGCGACGCCGCATGGGGATTGCAGCCGAGGATGGCGGCAACGTCGTCGCGCGGGAGTTCCTCCCACACGGAGAGGAGCAGGATCTCGCGGTCCTTTTCTCGCAGCTGTCGAAGTGCCTCGATCACCTCTCGTTCCTCCTCGTTGCGAACGACCACCATTTCCGGCGTCTCGCCGCTGTCGCTGCGATCGGTGATGCCGCCGAGCACGATGCGCGATCGTCGCCGGCTTCGATACGCATTGCGGAGCACGTTGCGAGCCACGATGTACAGCCACCGCAGTTCCCCGGCCTCGGGGATCTCGTCGACCTTGCGCCATGCGACGACGAAGGTCTCGGCCGTGCAGTCGCGTGCCGTTTCCGCGTCGATCCGGCGCCGGAAGAAGGCGTACACCTTCTCGTGGTGACGCTGGAACAACGCTCGATAGCGAGCCTCGCTTGCAGGTGTTCTCGGCACGAGTCGTAGAGCCTGTTGTCCGCAACGTATCGCCGGTCACCGGGTTTGGTGAGAGGACTTCGGCACCGCGTTCCCGGCTCGGCCCATCCGAATCGGTGACGCTTGGATTCCGCCGGACAACACACCCTGTTTGAGCAGGGCCCGACAGCCATCGGCCGGGCCGCCCCGGCCTGCTGACCAGGGCACGGATCGTCAGGCTGCTGTGTCTTGTTCACATGGAGCAAACGGAAGGAGGGCTCCATGCGGAAACGTACCGTCATGCTGATTGCGTTGTCGCTGTTGGTGGTGTTCGGATCGGCACTCCCGGTCTCCGCCACAACCGACCGAATCGAGTTCACCGCCGAGGACTACATCGCCGGACCCCCGCTCGACGAGGGTATCCAGTGGATGCGGGGACCCATCTCCCACGTTCGGGGCCTCAAAGTTGCGTACGAAACGGTTGGGCCGGAGTTCTACTCCGGAGTCTCCGTAATCAACATCAACATCCGACAGAACATGGAGACCGGCGAGGGGTTCATGTGGGGAACCTGGGAGCTGACGGTCGACGAAGACCGGGGCTACCACGGTGTCTGGGTGGCGACCTTCACCGGGGAGGAGTCACCTGCGTGGACCGGCCACGGGGTTGGCAGAGGAACAGGGGACTACCGCGGATACTTGGTGAAGTTCGGTCTGACCCAACAGCCGTACGGCGATACCGTCACTGGGGTGCTGTTCAAGCCCGCCGACTAGTACTCAGGACCGGTGGCGGGCGGGCCCGTCGCGCCACCGGTCATCGCCGATGTCGCTCGTGCCCGGCGAGCGTCAACCCGGACGTACGATCCGGAGGCCACGCGTCGCAGCTCCGGCGAGGTCGCGCCGGACGAGATACTTTGAGCCGCGTACTGAGGGATGAAACGGGTTCGGTGGCGAACATGCAGTCAACGTACCTGCGATGTGTGACAAAAAACTATGCCACGCAGGCGTTATCCGCAGGCCGCCGAGGCGCATCTGCTGGGACGTGTCGGTGGACAGGAGGGCTCCAGGCGCCGCCGGAAGCGCCAGGCTGAGTGTCTACCGACGGGCCACGAAGACGTACTCACCGCTGTCGTCGTCGAGCGGCTCCCCGGCGAATCCGCCATAGAGAGCTTCCAGCTGCAGACCCGAGACGTCGATGAGCCCCAGCCACTCGTTCTTGGTTGCCCACCAGAGCGAACCGGTTCCACCATCGTCCAGGGTGACGTCGACTCGATTGTTGCCGATGCTGAAGGAGGACGTGTGCGGCAGCGGGGTGTCCCCATGCTGGCCATCGAGGGCGGCGGCGACGTGGTGGTCGAACGCGAACGCGTTCCAGGCGAAGCGGCCGTCAGGCCGGAGTGAAGCTGCGACCCGTTCGAAGCAGCGGCGACGATCGGCCCATGTGGGCAGGTGGAGCAGCGACCGCCCGGGGCAGTAGATCAAGGCGGCCGGCTCCTCGATCTCGAAGTCCCGCATGTCTCCTTCACGGAGGTCGAGCTCGACTCCGGCCTCAACTGCGCGCAGGCGAGCTTGCGAAAGCATCCCCTGCGACGAGTCGATTCCTATGACGCGCCGGCCCGTTGCCTGAGCAACCGGGATCGCCACGCGTCCGGTGCCAACCGCTAGCTCGACCAGTGGCCCGTCGGCCTGACGCGCAAGCTCGACGTAGAACGGGACGTCGGCGGACATCCCATCGGTCCAGTCCTCGTATCGGTCCGCCCATGCGTCGTACCAACTCGACATCGCTCTAGCAATCTATCGCAGATCCGGCGGCGTCTGGCCGCACAGGCCTACGACTCGAGAATCCAGACCGCCGAGTCGCCCGGTAGACGGGCCCCGTAGAGGTCGTGGCTGGCGACCAACACCTCGCCGTCTGGCAGTGCCACCGGGTCGTCGCCGAAGTTGACGACGCACACGACGCCAGAACCTCGCCGAAACGCGACCACGTCCTCGCCGAGGTCGAGCCAGGCGAGCTGCTCGTCAGCGACGAGATGCTCCTTGCGGAGATGGAGCGCGGCTCGATAGAGCTCGAGCGTCGATCCGGCGACATCGTCTTGCGCCGACGCGGCGTACTCGGCATACACCGGCGGCTGGGGGAGCCACGCACCGTCGGTCCCGAAGCCGAGCGAGGGCCCGGTGGTCGACCACGGGATGGGCACCCGGCACCCATCACGTCCCTTCCTCGTGTGCGCCGAACGAGCCCACACCGGATCGTCGAGCACCTCGACCGGCAAGTCGTACGCCTCGGGGAGACCGAGTTCCTCTCCCTGGTAGAGGTAGGCGTTGCCCGGGAGGGCGAGCATCAGCAACGCAGCCGCACGGGCGCGACGCAGCCCCTGGGCTTCGTCGAGGAGACTGCGGTCACCGTCGAGGAGCCACTCCTTGGCGTTCACGTCCTGGGGGAGCGCGTATCGGGTGGCGTGCCGGACTACGTCATGGTTCGACAACACCCACGTCGGGATGGAGCCCACAGACCCGGCGGCCTCGAGGGATTCCTCGACACATGCACGCATCGCCTCGGCATCCCACGGCTGCTCGAGGAAGTCGAAGTTGAACGACTGGTGGTACTCATCCGGCCGAAGGTAGGCCTGGAGACGGTCCCAGTTCGCCACCCATGCCTCGGCCACCATCATCGAGTCCGGGTATTCGTCGAGCACCGCTCGCCACTCGCGGATGATCTCGTGGACGCCGGTGCGGTCCCAGTGCGGATGCGTGCCCTCGAGGGTGGAGTGGCTCTCCTCGTCGTCGCCGAGGTCCGGCCAGGTCAGGTCTTTGTCGAGCGAGTGCGCCACATCGACCCGGAAGCCCGACGCACCCCGATCCAGCCAGAAGCGCAGGACGTCTCGGAACTCCGCCCGAATGGCCGGATTCGCCCAATTGAGGTCGGGCTGGGTGGGATCGAACAGATGGAGGTACCACTCGCCGTCGGGCACCCGGGTCCACGCCGATCCACCGAAGACACTGTCCCAGTTGGTCGGAGGATGCTCACCAGATGGACCCTTGCCCGGAAGGAACAGGTAGCGCTCACGCTCCGGGCTCCCTGGTGGAGAATGTGTCGCCTCCTGGAACCATCGATGATCCGATGATGTGTGGTTCGGGACGAGATCGACCAACACCCGGATTCCGAGTTCGGCTGCCTCGCTGAAGAGCCCATTCGCTTCCTCGAGGGTGCCGAACTCGGGGTTGATGTTGCGATAGTCGGCGACGTCGTAGCCCCCGTCGTTCAACGGCGAGGGATACCACGGATTGATCCAGATGGCGTCGACACCCAGATCGCGGAGGTACCGCAGCCGGGAGCGGATCCCGGCGACGTCGCCGGTGCCGTCACCGTTTCCGTCGGCAAACGATCGGATGTAGACCTGGTAGATGACGCCGTGGCGCCACCATGGACGTGAGGGCGTGGTGTGCATCAGGCAAGTATCGGTGATCAGCGCGAATGCGCCAACGTTCGAGCGAACCTTGACCGATGACATCGTGCCGCGACGCGTCGGGCATGATGAAGGGCCCCGCCGAAGCGGGGCCCTGGTCGGTCTATGGCGCCCGGTTCACGGCGCCCATTGGTCGATCGTGAGGCCGACGACGACGGGTTCGCCATCCTCGTAGTCGATCGATACGTGCCAGATCGTCCAGTCGAGGCCAGCGAAGTCCGGGTTGTCGCCGGAGTCGTAGATGCTCACGTAGTGGAATCCGCTGAGCCGATACGGGATCGCCCATGCCGCCGGCCGGCCGTTGCCGCCCTCGAACGGCTCGTCGTACTTGAACTCGCGGTCGGGATCGTCCCAGGTCGAGGCGAAGCTCGTACCGATCGCCTCGGCGAAGGTCCGACTCGGGATCTCGGATGCCTGATCCGGGTCGGTGACATCGAGAGCGTTCGATCCCCACTTGTACGTCGTCGGGTCCGTCATCACATCGACCAGCTCGGATGCCGAGAAGCGCACCGGTCCGTCGTGGTGCCAGATGTAGAACCCGCGGCGTGACGCAACCTGCGACAAGTCGCCTTCGGCGTACACGATGTTGGCCATCTCGTTGAGAAGCGCCAGGACACGATCGTCGGCGGCGAATGCCTCGTCGGACACGACCTCGCTGAGGAAGTGAGCGTTGACCCAGCCGTCACCCGCAGGCGTGACGATCTCGACCCACGTCGAGCTGCCCACCGTGGTGCTCGATCCGGATAGGCCGATCACGGTCCCGGGGGCGAGCATGCCGATGATGTCGTTCTGCACGCCGGCATCAGCGCGCACGTTCAGCACATCGTCCTCGGTGACGAGCACGACCCGGCGGATCTGGCTGCCGTACGCCGAGAGGTCGCCGATGTCGTCCTGATCCCAACGCTCTGCGGTGCCGGTGGGCGCCAGCGGCAGGGCAGAGAAGTAGTCGGACGGCAACATCGGACCTTCCAGCAACAGCCCCTCACCGGAGAACACGGTCACCGGCGCACCGTCGAGCCACAGTTCGACCGCATCGATGGTGGAGAACTGGGTCAGGGTGTAGACGACCTGGGCAAGCCGAGCGAGCATCGAGAACGATCCTCCACCGGCCTCGAACTCCCGGGAGAGATCGAGCCTGGCAAGGCCGTTGTCAATGGTGATGCCGAGGAGCAGCGTGTCGGAGGGGACGGCGCTGAAGAGCCCGGCTGCTTCCTGATCCGGGGTTGGTCCGGCGATGAGCGCCCTGATCGCATTGGTGGCGACTTGCGGCGTGTCGGGTACCGCAGTGGCGACGGGAACGGCGTACTCGGCATCCTTGACGAAGTACACGTCGACGAACCTGGTCGGAGTCGGCGCTGCCGTCGTCGTGGTTGTCGACGTCGAAGGGTCCGCTGTTGTCGGGGGTGCGGTCGAGTCCGAAGGTGCCTGCGTCGTCGTGGTGAGTCCGTCTCCGGTTGCCGTGGTGACGGGTCCGGCGTCGACGACGCCATCGCCCGCCCCGCACGCAGCGACGAGCAAAGCAATGGCACTGATCAGGATGGTGATGCGCTTCATGTCGATCTCCCTGTTGTGGGCGTGGTGTCACCCTCAGGATCGGATGTGTGGATCTCATGACCATCACGGCCGTGTAACAAGACCGTCACAGGTAGTCGAAGCTCGAACGCCACGCCCGATGGTGAGTTCGCCCGTGCCAACAGGTCGCCACCCATCCGCCGGGCATGTTGGCGAGCTATGGCCAAACCGAGTCCGCTCCCGCCGCCGCGGGCTGAGTCCATGGTGGCGAAGCGCTCGAAGATGCGGTCGAGGTCCTCTGCGGGTACACCCGGCCCGTCGTCGGCGACGACGATGGTGAGTCGGTCCCCGACTACCTCGGTCGTGACGTTCACGTCGGCGTTCGGCGCATGGTTGTCGGCGTTGTCCAACAAGTTCCCGATAATCCGTTCCAGCCCTCGCCGATCGGCCCGGATCCGAGCTTCGGCTCCGACCAGCTGGGCGTGGGGCAACCGATCCACGATGACGGCGGCGAGGAATGGCGTCAGGTCGAACGTATCGAGCCCGGCCGACTCAGTAGGAGCGTCCAACCGGGAGACCTCGAGCAGGTCTTCGACGAGACGGCGGAGCCGATCGATGTCGCGGCGGAGCATCGTGCCGACCCGTGCAGCGTTCTCGGGCATGGTTGCGAGGAACTGGCCCGCCATGTCGGCTTCGGCGACGAGCGCAGTGAGTGGTGTGCGCAGTTCGTGGGACACGTCGGCGACGAAGCGTCGCTCCCGTTCGTGGGCCGCTTGGAGTTGGGCGACCTTGTCCTCGAGCGATGCCGCCATCAAGTTGAACGACTCCGCCCACCGGCCGAACTCGTCGTCGGAGTCCGCCGGGAGTCGCACCGACAGGTCGCCGCCGGCCATTGCGCCGGCGGCGGTGCTCGCGGTCCGGACCGGTCGGAGCACGCGGCGCGAAATCAGTCCAGCGACGAGCGCGGCGAGGACGACAACGGCAACACCGGCGATGGTGAGGAATTGCTGGAGTCGGCTGAGCGCGTCCTCGACGTCCTGTGCCGCCGTGAAGAAGTAGAAGTCGGGTCCGCCTGGTCGCCGGCCGCCGACGACCAGGAAGGGCTCATCGCCGACCTCGCTGTACGCGTAGCCGAGGCGACCGGTCGCAACGAGCGATCGGAGATCTTGGGGGAGGCGTTCCCCGACGTCGATGAGCGTCAGTTCGGACGCAAACGAATCGGACCCGCCGCCGAATTCGACGTAGACCCCATCGCTGCCCCGCAACGCGAACCGATCGGCGAGGCCGGACTGTTCGAACTCGAACCGCCCGGCGCCGGCCGGCAGGACATCGCTCGATGCCAGGACTCCGATGTTGAACTCCGCTTGCTCGACGGCGTCGGTGGCGAGCTGATTGCGCAACGATCGTTCGACGAGGGCGTAGGCCAACACGCCGACGAGGACCACGGTCGTGCCGACGAGCAGCACGATCGTGAAGGCCAGCCGGGTGCGGAAGCTCCGGAACACGGTCAGCGGCGGGCCCGATAGCCGACGCCCCGTACCGTTTCGATGAGCGCCGGCGACGACGGGTCGGGCTCGACCTTGGCGCGCAGTCGCTGCACGGCGACGTCGACGAGTCGGGAGTCGCCGAGATAGCCGTATCCCCAGACCTGTTCGAGCAGCAGTTCGCGGGTGAACACCTGTCCCGGGCGTTGGGCGAGCTCGACGAGGAGCCGGAACTCCGTCGGGGTGAGCTGGAGGTCCTCACCGTCGCGAGTTGCCCGATGTCCGAGTACGTCAACGGTGACGTCGCCGAGGGTCACCGTCTCACTCTGCTCGTCGTGGCGGGCCCTGCGCAGGGCGGCCCTGAGCCGGGCGACCAGCACGGGCATCTCGAATGGCTTGGTCACGTAGTCGTCCGCGCCGGATTCGAGCCCGACCACGACGTCCACCGTGTCGGTCCTCGCGGTCAGCATGACGACCGGCACGGCCGACTCGGCGCGGATTGCTCGACAGACCTCGAATCCGTCTCGCTTGGGGAGCATGACGTCGAGTAGCACGAGATCAGGACGGCTGTGCCGGAACCGGTTCAGTCCGTCGTCGCCGTCTGCCGCCGTCTCGACGGTGAAGCCGGCGGCCTCGAGCCCCAGCTTGGTGATCTCTCGAATCGAAGCGTCGTCCTCGACGAGGAGGATTCGGGCGTCCATTGGTTCAAGTATGGCCGTACATCCGGGTCATGCCGTTGATTCGCCAAAGCGGAGGGCCCGCCGGTGCGGGCCCTCCGCTTTCCAAACGACGCCGGTGATTCACGTGGCGTACGCCGGGCGGAGCCGAGTCTGCTCGACCCGCCTCGGCGTGACGAGCATGAGCACGCTCGGCAGGACGACCAGCGACACGATCAGGGACAAGCCGATCATGACCGCAGTCAACGCACCGAACGTGGAGAAGATCGGCGTCGGAGCCAGCGCCATCACCGCAAACCCGAGGATGGACGTCATGGCCGACAGCACCAACGCTCCACCGGTCCCTTCGCCGGCCCTCCGCAGCGCGCTCAGGCGATGCCCGTGGCCGTTCAGTTCCTCTCGGTACCGCGCCGTGAAGTGGGTCGAGAAGTCGATGCCCACGCCGACTGCGATCGCTGCGATGGTGGCCGTCACGACGTTGATCGTGTACCCCGCGGTGTACATGAAGGCGTAGATACCGATCAGGACGAAGCCGATGGGCACGATGGCGGCAAAGGCGTATCGGAAGGACCGGAGAACGACGGCGGCGAGCAGGAAGGTCAACGCCAACGCCAAGGGGACGGAGACGACCATCGAGCCGGTGAACGCCTCGAGGCTCTCGAACGAGGTGAGTACGTCACCGGATGGTGCGGCGGCCACGTCGGCTGCATCCTCGAGGTTCGCGGCCGATGCGTTCATTGCTTCCCACACCGGTTCGATGATGGCCCCGTCGGTGAAGCTCCCGACCTGAATTCGGATGAGCGTCGCCTGGGTCGTGCCTTCGTCGGCCAGAATGCTCGGGAGGTCCATGGGCGAGATTGCCACGTCGCCATCGGGCGTCGGCACGCCGTTCAGGCCGATGTAGTCGTAGACCGCTCGCACCTGATCCGCCGAATCCGGCAGCCCATCTCGGTTCAGATCGGTCAGGGCCGTCCCTGCAGCGCCAACGGCGTCGACCGCGTCGGGCGATGCCATCGTCATTCGGGCCAGGTCTCCTGCGTGGAGTCCGACGATCAGATCCCCATCCGGGTCGCGACCGAATGCGGCATCGGATGCGTCCAGTTCGGCAACCGCAGTGTCGAGCGCCACCAAGGCGTTGGGATCAGTCAGGTCACCTTCGACGAAGATGAAGCTCGACCCCTCACCGCTCGACGGGAAGTGGGTGGTCGCCTTCTCGATCGACTGCACGAAGTCGGTATTCGACGGCAGGAAGTCGTTGATCTCGAAGCCCGACCGCACGTTGAGGGCGGTGACGAGGCCGACGGCCCCGATCGCCACGACGATGGGAAGCGTGACGGCCCGGTAGCGGGCAAGCCCAGCGACGACTGAGCCGACCGGGCGCAGACCGTGCGCGGCGCCACGGATCGCAGGCCGGGTCGGTCGCCCGCGGTGTGACGCTCGCCGATTGCGGCGCCGGGTCCGGAGTGCGGGACCAACTGCGAGGATCACGACGAGCAGGGCAACCGCGGCCGTCCCCATTGCCGGCATGACGGCCGCCAGTGCAACGGCGAGCCCGGCGATCACTGCGGCCACGGCCTGGCCCACCCAATACACCGGTTTCGACCACGAGAGGTGCGGGTTGGGTCCGACGAATACCTCGAGCGCCATGAGGGCACGCGGGGCGATGTGTCCGAGGAACACATAGGCGGAGCCAATGGCGATCGCAGATCCAACGCCGAACTCGACAATCGCCTCGGTGCCGGATGTTGCGTTCGAGAGGAACGCAGCGATCGATGATCCGGCGGCGAGGAACATGGCCGTGAACACCGAGGCCATCCCGGCCGGATAGGCGCGGTGGTGGTCGAGGCCATCGTCGACCTGGCTCTCGCGTACTCGACCCACACCGTGGATGTAGAAGTCGACACCGAAGCTGATCATGGCGATCGGAACGACGAACGACAGCAGCATCGAGCCCATCTTGAGGCCGATGAGCGCCGACACGCCGTAGTAGGTGAGTGTCGTGGCGCCGAGGCCGATGGCGACGACGGTCGACGACCAGTAGCTGCGGTGAACCAGGGCGATGAGCAGCACGATGAGTGCAACGGCGATGAAGATGAAGGGCGCCGAGGCGGTGGTGGCCTCTTCGAAGGCGAGTTCGTCGTCGATGGCGATGCCGATCGGTGCCGTTGCTACGGCGTCTCGCTGGACCTCGGCTTGTACCTCGCGCAGCCACTGCTCGGCGGCGGCTTCAGTCTCGAAGGTCGACCAGTCGTAGACGACCTGTGCGGTGAATGCCGGGGCCGTCCACACTCCGTTGGCGAATGTCGCCTGTTCGGACAACGTGCCACGGAACGACGATGTCGGCGCCCGCGGCTCGAGGACGTGCGCCAGCACCTGCTTCACCTCGACGTCCGTGGCATCGGCGAGACCGTTCGTCAGCTCGGCGTCGACGATGTCGGCGATCGAAACGATGCCGGGGATCGTGGCGTCGAGGTCCGGGTCGTGTCGATCGACGAGGTGGGCGCCGGCATCAGCGGTGCGCACTCGTTGCGACGCTTCCAGCCACTCGGAGAGGGCGGCGGCGGTGAGGACGTCGCCGCCATCGGCGGACTCGATCAAGAATGCCTCTCCGGCGATCGTCGATTCGGACTTCAAGGTCTCGCTGGCGGCGGCGTAGGTGTCGAAGACCTCGCCGGACGGATCGAACGAGGGCTCGTCGGTGTCGGCGATCATTGGGCCGACGGCGCCGAGGGTCAGCGCACCGAGGAGCGCCGCGACGAGCACGATGCGGGCGTGTCGGTTGACCCAGTCGAAGATGCGGTAGGTGGTGGCTTGGTGGTTCATGGCTCCGCTGCCTTCCGGTGTCATCACGGGAGCGGTCTCGTTGCTCCCGTGGGGCTTGGTGGCATCGTGCGACACCGTCCTGCCGGCCGGAATCGGGTATGGCCCGCCGGTACCCCTGACGTCTCAGGGACGGTCTCAGGGTTTCCATGGGGCGGCCGAGCGACCACCCACCGCACACGCTGGGCGGTGGGGAAGAGAAATCAGCCGAGGATGCGCGCTACGCCATCGTTGCCGAGCTGTCCGGACGGCGTCCTCTCAAGCGGTAGCGGCGGTCGATCGACCAGACGGCTGGGTCCCGGCCCCCGACCATGAGCCAGAGCTCCTCGGCTCGGCAGCGGATGGGCAGCAGCGCAGCCGCCTCTTCGCCGGCCCGCGTCATGGCCTCGATCGGGCCACCGTGGACGAGGGTGACGTGGGGGAGCGGATCATCGATTTCGCCCTCGTAAGGGGGGTGCTCGGGCCACCTCGCCGTGACGGCACGGGTCAATGCGGCGAACGGCTCAGCTGGATCGGGAGCGACGTACACCACGTCCGTTCCAAACCAGCGCACTTCGGTGAGCTCGAAGTCGAACGGCTCGAAGTTGCCCACGAGGGCACTGAGAGCCGCAAGGTCGGTATCCGGGACCGGCGGCGGGACCCATGGATACAGGATCGTGACATGTGCGGGCACGCCCACCAGCGGGACGGCATCGAACGGTCGCCACCGTTGTACGAAGTCGTCGATCTCCGGAACCGGAATGACGAGCCCCGTCTCGGTCGGCGCAGTCTGCATTCGTCCACCCTACGCAGGGAGCGGCGATCGACCATCATGACAGCATGGATCACGTCGCTGCCTATCAAGACGCCCGCCGCCGGATCACCGATCTGCTGGCCAAGGACCCCGACGCAGTCGTCCCGGCGACGCCCGGGTGGAAGGTTCGCGACGTTGTAGCGCACCTCGCCGGGCTCGCGGGTGACTGGGTCGGCGGCAATCTCGACGGGTATGCCTCGGAAGAATGGACGGCCGCTCAGGTCGCCGCTCGAGTCGATCGAAGTCCGGGCAGTCTGGCCGCCGAGTGGGCGCATCACGGCGACGAGCTCGAGTCGCTGCTTCGGGATCCTGCATCGACCGGCTTGCCCGAGCCGTTGATCACGGCATTCGGGCCGGTGCCGGCCATCGCATGGCCCGACATCATCGTCACGGATCTCGCGCTGCACGAGCACGACATCCGCAGCGCCGTCGCCGTCCCGGGCGCCCGCGACAGCCTTGCGGTGCGGATTGCGATGCGTTCTCACGTCGGCTTGCTGCGCTTCATCGGTGCGGCACGCCAACTCCCGAACCTGCTGCTCTGGCCCACCGATCACGACACCACATACCCGATCGGCAGGGGAGATGCGGAGATCGTCCTCACCGCACCACTCTTCGAGCTGTTCCGTGCGACGGGAGGCCGCCGCTCGTCTGCGCAGATCGCAGCGATGAACTGGTCTGACGATCCTGGACCGTGGGCGCAGCACCTGGTGATGCCGTCGTACACCGTGCCCGAAGCGGATCTCGTCGAATAGACCAGGGGGCGAGAGGCCAGCAGGCGATGGCGGCGTCATCACCCGTCGCTCGTCCGTTGCCCGGTGTTGCGGAGCCGATTGACCCCGAAACGCACGCACTAGCCTGGCGCGACCCCCCGACCTCAGAGGAGCGGCAATGTCCCGGGACATCGAGCAATTGGCCGTCGACGCAATTCGTGCGCTGTCGATCGATGCGATCCAGAAAGCGAACTCGGGCCACCCCGGGATGCCGATGGGGATGGCCGACCTCGGTGTCGTCCTGTGGACGAAGTTCCTGACGGTCGATCCGGATTCGCCGGAGTGGGCCGATCGTGATCGATTTGTACTCTCCAACGGTCACGGATCGATGTTGCTCTACTCGCTGCTCCACCTCAGCGGATTCCCGCTCAGAATGGAGGACATTGCGAACTTCCGTCAGTGGGGGTACGTGACCGCCGGCCACCCGGAGCTCGAGCGTCACCTCGGGATCGAGATGACGACCGGTCCCCTCGGTCAGGGGTTCTCGACTGCGGTCGGCATGGCCGTCGCCGAGTCCAACCTTCGGGCCCGGCTGGGTGCCGAGGTGGTCGACCACCACACGTACGTCTTCTGCTCCGACGGGGACCTCATGGAAGGAGTGGCGTCGGAGGCAGCGTCCCTCGCCGGTCATTGGGGGCTCGGAAAGCTCATCGCATTGTTCGATGACAACGCGATCACCCTCGAAGGGCCGACCTCGTGGACGTTCCTGGAGGATGTCCCGAAACGGTTCGATGCCTACGGCTGGCACACCATCACGGTCGACGGCCACGACCGTCCGGCGATCGCCGAAGCGATCGAGGCGGCTCATTCCGAGACGGAACGGCCGACGCTGATCTCCGCCAAGACCCACATCGGATATGGGAGCCCGAACAAGCAAGACACGGCGTCCGCCCACGGCTCGCCGCTCGGTGACGACGAGATCGCCCTGGTGAAGGCCGGCATGGAATGGGACTTGCCACCGTTCGAGGTGCCCGATGAGGTGTACTCGTTCTTCCGTGCCGCCATGGATCGGGGCCGAACGGCCCATGCCGAGTGGCGCAACCGCACGGCCGAGGTGTTTGCTGCCAACAACGATCTGGCGGAGCTGTGGAAGGAGCTGACCGAGCCGTCCCCGGTGCAACTCACGAAACCGGCGCACGACGCCGGGAGCAGTGCCGCAACACGGAGCCTGTCGGGCGAGGTCATCCAGGAGCTCGCAACCCGCAGGCCCGACGTCCTCACCGGCGACGCTGATTTGGCCGGATCGACCAAATCTCCGATCAAGGGAGCCGATGCGTTCGGACCCGATGCTCGGGCGGGCGCCAACATCCGCTACGGGGTGCGCGAGCACGCCATGGGAGCGATCGTCAACGGTGTCAACCTCCACGGCGGACTCCGGGCGTTCGGCTCGACGTTCCTCCAGTTCTCGGACTACATGCGTGGCGCAGTCCGGCTGGGCGCGCTGATGGGCGTGCCGAGCATCTGGGTGTGGACCCACGACTCGGTGTTCCTCGGAGAGGACGGGCCGACCCATCAGCCGGTGGAGCACGTTGCGGCCCTGCGAACGATCCCGAATCTATGGGTGTTCCGGCCCGGATCACCGGCAGAGACGGCGGGTGCGTGGGAGGCGGCGATCAACCGAGTCGAAGGTCCGAGTGCCCTCATCCTGACGCGTCAGAACCTGCCGATTCCCGATGTCGACACCGAACCGGCCGCCGTGGCTCTGGGCGGCTATGTCGTGAGCGAAGGTTCGGACGTGACCCTGATCGCAACGGGGTCGGAGCTGTGGTTGGCCCGCGCCGCCGCCGGCCTGCTCGCCGAGCGCGGTATCTCCGCCAGAGTCGTCTCGATGCCCTGTGTCGAAGCGTTCGCCGAACAGAGTGCCGATCATCGCGCTGAAGTGCTCGGCGGGGTGCCTCGAGTGTCGCTCGAGGCGGGGGTCACTGCCGGGTGGGGTGATCTCATCGGTGATGGTGGTCTTGCAATCGGCATCGACCATTTCGGGGCATCCGCCCCGGCTGAGGTCCTCGCAGAGCAATACGGGTTCACTCCTTCGGCCGTCGCCGATCGGGTGGCAGACTGGCTGGCGTGATTCCAGCGACGTCGGCGTCTCGAGGGGGCAAGTAGTGGACTTGAGTCCGGCGACCGTCCTGGCGATGTGGACTGCCGGAGTCGCCGGCGGCGGCGCTGTGGTTGCGTGGTGGCGAGTCGTCGGGCCCGGCTTCACGTGGTTGACCGGCGGCACCGTTGCGTTGTTCGGTGTCGGCGTTGCCGTGTTTGCCGAAGACCCGACCGGGTACGTCGGTGTGGCGCTGGCGATTGGGGCCATGATCGTTGGTCGCAATCAGCGGCTGGCGGCCGCCTTCTTCGGAACGTCGGCCGTCGTGCTCTTCGTTGCTGCGCTCGGGTCCTTCTCCGACATCGGGTCGGCCTTCTTGCCGGCGGTCACCGGCACGGTCTTCCTCGGTGCGATCACCACCGAGATGATGCTCGGCCATTGGTACCTCGTTGATCCGCGCCTCCCCCGCTGGGCGCTCCAACGACTCGACCTCGCGGCGGGCGCAGGGCTTCTCGGTGACTTCCTGTGGGCAGTCGTCCAGGGCGCGCTCGATTGGGTCCCGACCGACGCCGTGCTCGGATGGGCGTTCATTGCGCTGGCCTTGTTCTCCTTCCTGCTGGTGATCGCCGTTTGGTACGCGTTGCAGGAGCCCAACTACACGGGTGTGATGGCGGCGACCGGACTGAGCTATCTCGCAGTCTTGACGTCATTTGGGGTGGTCGTCCTCGGGCGGCTCTTGGCGACCTCTGGGACTGGGTAGCGGTCGCCCGGAAGATCCTGGTGTATGCGCGAGACCCTCTATCGTGAGGCGCCGTATGCGCATTTACACCAAGAAGGGTGACGACGGAACCACCGGCTTGTTCTACGGTGGCCGCGTCTCCAAGGCCGACCTGGGTCCTGAGGCGTACGGGACGGTGGATGAAGCCGTCTCGCTCCTCGGCCTGGCTCGAGCCTCCTGCACCGAGGAATCGATGGCTGCCGAGATCCTGCGAGTGCAACGCGAGTTGTTCGTCGTTGCCGCCGAGCTCGCAACGGCCCCCGATCGGCGTGACCAGCTGGTCGATGGGACGAGCCGCACCACCGCCGACATGGTCGAGTCGCTCGAGGGAGCGATCGACCGGGTTGTCGACGAGGTCGGCATGCCGACGGAGTTCATCGTCCCTGGTGGCAACGAACTCGCGGCGTCCCTCGATGTCGCCCGTACCGTCGTCCGCCGGGCGGAGCGGCGCGCCGTTGCCTATGCGGCCGAGGGTGGGCTCGACGGCAGTGAGGTCGTCCGCTACCTGAATCGACTTGCCGACTATCTGTACATGCTGGCTCGGGCCGCGGAGAGCGAGTGGACGCCGAGCCGGACCAAGGAGGACTGAACATGGAGATCGTTGGAGGTGACGGCGCAACCGGCTCGGTGCTGGTGGTGCCGGTGATGGCCGACACCACCTATGGGCCCGGCGGTGCCGATGCCGCCGCCAACCTGGGGGACTGGATCGAGCCCTACTTCGAGTCGCGCGAGTTCACCGGCAAGGCGAACTCCATCATGGCTGTACCGGGTGGCGATTCCGGGTTCGATCGTGTCATGTTCGTCGGGCTCGGGGATCAGGTCGATGCGGAGACTCTGCGGCGAGCTTCAGGTGCCGCCGGGAGGGCAACCAGGCGCGACGCCACCGTCGTCACGACCCTGCATCAGATCGAACTCGACGGTGCCGCGGAGTTCGTGGCCTTTGGGTTCTCCCTCGGCCAGTACAGCTTCGACAAGTACCGCAGCGAGCCCAAGCCGTCGCTCACCGAAGCGCTGGTCCTTGCCGGCGCGGACGAGGCGGCCTTGGCCGAGGCCGCGCGTGGGGCGACCGTAGCCGCCGGAGTTGCGTTGGCCCGCGACCTCGTCAACGAGCCTGCGGTAGCGAAGCCGCCGACGACGATGGCTGCGCTTGCCTCGGAGATCGCCGACCGTCACGACATCGACATCCGGATCTACGACGAGTCGGAGTTCGACGAAGAAGGCTTTGGCGGGCTGAAGGCCGTCAACCTCGGCTCCGAGCACCCGGGCCGAATGGTCGTGCTGAAGTACCGGCCGGAGGGAGCAACTCGATCGATCGCTCTGGTGGGGAAGGGCATCGTGTTCGACAGCGGTGGCCTGTCTCTCAAGACCGCATCGGGCATGGAGACCATGAAGACCGACATGTCGGGAGCTGCGGCCGTCCTTGCCGCAGTCGACACGATCGCGTCGCTCGGGCTCACGGTGAACGTGACCGGCATCACGCCGTTGACGGAGAACATGACCGGCGGGGCGGCGCAGCGACCAGGAGACGTGCTCACCGCACGCAACGGCAAGACGATCGAGGTGCTCAACACGGATGCCGAAGGCCGGCTTGTTTTGGCCGATGGCCTTTCGCTCGCAGTCGAAGAGGAGCCGGATCTCATCGTCGACATCGCCACGCTGACGGGCGCATGTGCGGTAGCGCTCGGCCCCAAGATCGCCGGTGTGTGGGCGAACGACGATGGGGCGGCAGCCGCGATCGACAACGCCGCGCAGCGCAGCGGCGAGATGGTCTGGCGGATGCCGCTGGAGCGTGAATACCGGTCGTTCATCGATTCGGACATCGCCGATATGAAGAACACGGGCGAGCGCTACGGCGGAGCGATCTCGGCAGCGCTGCTGCTCGCCGAGTTCGTCGGGGACGGGCCGTGGGCTCACCTCGACATTGCCGGACCGGCTCGCAGCGGCAAGGCAGAGCACTACATCGCAAAGGGTGGCACGGGCTTCGGCGTTCGTACGCTGGTCGAGCTTGCTGCCGGATACGCCGACTGACGTCAGCCGGACTGTTTGCGCTGGTCCCACGCCCCGAGTCCGTAGGGGCGCGAGGCGAGCCAAATCCGAATCGCTCCACCGCCCATGATCGCGGCGACACCGACGGTGCCGACGATCTTTCCCGTCGTCGATGCGTCCGACGTGAGAAGCCGGACCGTGATGACGGCACCGAGTGAAACGATTGCGATCACGGCGAGTACCCGCAGCGTGATGATCCAACGTGGGTCCGTTGCCATGGGCCGACGTTAGGTCGCGGGCGCCCCCCAGACAAAGGGGCGAAAGGAAGTACTGAGTCGCTCGCTGACCCTCGCTCCTAGCCGCCAGATCGCTCGCTGCGCTCGCTTCCAGCTACCAGTTGGTTGCTGTGCAGTGACGTGATGCGGTAACTCGTCGCTGGCGGCTCGCGGCTGGTGGCTGGTGGCTGGTGGCTGGTGTCTGCTTGCTGCCTATTGACCCTCTCTTAAGCCGCGCTTTCCTCAAGACGCTCTGTGGTCGACCCGATACTCACTGTGTTCGTTCTGCGGTAGGGCAGACGAACCACAGTGTCGAGATTCAGGACCAGGACCACCGCGCATGCGTCGCACTATCCGCCTCCTCAGCATCGTTCTCTCGATCGCCACATTCACGCTCGGAGTAGCGGCTGCTCCGGCACTCGCCGCACCCGAGGACGCCTTCGTCAGCAAGATCAACGCAACCCGCTCGGCCAACGGGCTCGCTCCGCTCGAGGTGTACTGGGACCTCGCCGACGACGCCGAAGCGCATTCGGCGGCGATGAAGGCGGCGAGTGATCTCTATCACAACCCCAACCTCGGGAGCGTGACCTCCGGCTGGAGCGCACTCGCCGAGAACGTCGGGGTCGGGCCCGACGTCGCCCGGTTGCATACGGCATTCATGGAGTCCCCTGGGCATCGCAAGAACATCCTCGGGAACTACAACTATGTGGGTGTCGGAGTGGTTCGGGAGTCCGACACGAAGATCTGGGTCACGGTGGTCTTCATGCGGGGTCCCGAGGGTCTCGTGAGTCCACCGGCCGAAGAGCCGCCTGCCGAAGAACCGCCTGCCGTTCAGCCTCCAGCCGAGGAGCCACCTGCCGAGGAGCCACCTGCAGTCAAGCCGCCGGCCCCGAAGCCCAAGCCGCAGCCGCCGAAGCCGACGACGGTTCAGGCTGCGACCTCACCGGAACCGGTTGAGCGTTACGGCCACCCCGGACGGTGCTTCTTCGCTATCTGATCGCTCTTGGATCTCGTACCGAGGGGCGATCCGCTGCTCAGATCACGACTTGCATCGCAGCGTGAGCGGGACATCGATCGAGATGCCGAGAACGTCGATGGTGACCGTCACCACGGCGATGTGTCGATCGGGAAAACCATCACTCAGCTGGATGTCCCAATCGTTGCGATTCTCCCCGGACGAGCCGTTGGGGATCGGTCCGTAGGGTGAGTCGACGTTGTAGAGGATGTCGAGGTGCGGGTCGTCCTCGCTGAGCCTCGCATTGAACTCGGCGAGGTCTCGTCCAGAGCCGTTGCGCAGCTCGACGTACAGCTCGATGAGCTCACCACACTGGGCCTTACGATCGTTGTTGCCGACACTGTCACCGAAAACGCCATCGTCGATGGTGACCGACGTCGCCGCCAACGGCGACGGGTCTCCACACGTGACGGAGAGCTGCGAGCTCCACGTCTCCGAGCCGCCGTCGTGGCGGATCTTCACGCGATACACGACGGGTTCGTCTCCCGTCAGGGGTCCGATCGCGAGATCCCAGTCGTTGCTGTTGAAGGCCACGGCACCCGGCTCCAAGTCCGGATACTCGGACTTCACGTTGTGCAGGACGGTGAGCACCGGGTCCTGGATGATGAACGTGGCGACGATACCCGTGAGCGGCGTGTCCCCGAGGTTGGTCAGCTCCAGTCCGAGCTCGATGGTTTCGCCACATTGCGCGATGCCGTCGTTGTTGCCGACCGAGTCGCCGGTCGGGCCGTCGTCGATTCGCGCAACGCCTGTGAAAGCGACCTGGGGTCCGCGCAACGCACAGGTGACGGGGATCTCGACGGATATCGGTGTGGCTACGCCGGCAGCCGTCACGTTCAGCTCGACGACGGCGAGATACCCGTCGGGAGTGTCCGATGCGACGACGAGGTCCCAATCGTTCTGATTCTCGGCTGCCGTTCCCACCCCGATGTCCGGGTAGGTCGATGACGTGTTGTAGAGGACCTCGAAGGCCGGGTCGAGGCTCACAATGTCTGCGGACACGTCGAGGAGCGGCGAATCGGTCAGATTCTGGAGCGCAACATAGAGCTCAATGGTCTCGCCGCACTGTGCATTGCCGTCGTTGTTGCCGACACTGTCGCCGCGAACTCCGTCGTCGACGGTGAACCCGGTGCTTGCGATCGGGGCGCTCTCGGCTCCACCTTCGCAGTCGACTTCGATGGTGTAACCGAGACGCATCGTGCCACCGGACGGCAGCGGGACGTCGATCTCGATCCCGGCGGAGTGGCCGGCCGGTGTGTTCTCGTCGATCGTGATGTCCCAGTCGTTGCTGTTCTCGGCCTCTCCTCCCGGTCCGATTGCCGCGACAGACGACGTGGTGTTGTGCAGGATGGACAGGTAGGGATCCTCGGTCATGGCCGTGGCAGTGAACCCGCTGCGGGTCGCGGTTCCGGTGTTGCCGATCCCAGTGAAGAGCTCGATGGTTTCGCCGCATTGCGCAATGCCGTCGTTGTTGCCGACGCTGTCGCCGGTCGCGTTGTCGTCGAGGCGGATCCCGAGCGCAACGAGGGCCGGTGTCGGCGTCTCTTCGGGTCGGCAGGCCGGACGGTCGTTGATGGCCGTGATTTGAGGTGATCGCAGCCCGAGCTCGGTACGCAGGTCGCGGGTGGCTCGGAAGTGTTCGGTGCCTGCGGCGTCACGGAAGCGAACCTGCAATGCCGCCCCGGAATCACCGCACGCAGTCACCGTGGCCGACGTGATGCGCTCGTTGATGCCGAGAGCCTCGGCGATCTGCGATCCGGTGAGTGTCCGAGACCAGGTGGAGTAGGGGTTGCGCACGGCAGGGTCGTTGGCCCATTGATCGTCGACGCTCTGGAGGTAGGCCGTGTCTCGTGCAAAGCCGTCCAACCCCGATTCGGTCACGCCGTAGGACGACGACCCGTAGTACGCCGTGATCGGTCGGCTTCCCGAACCGACGCTCGGGTGCGTGAGGACGACTCCTGCGCTTCGCTCGACGGCGTCGACCCATGCCTCGTACCCGATTCCAGTGTGACCCCAGCCGACGAAGCGTTGGTCGGCTGAGGTGTCGACAACGTCGCACCAGCACGGCCGGTCCTCCGGATTGCCTCTGGCGATCTGTCGGGAAACGGCATAGGAACGCGACGCGATCGCCTGAGCTTCGAGAGCTGCGGCGCCGTTGGGGCCACCTGCCGGGTCACCCCAGAAGTACGGCATCTCGGAGATACCTTCGACGTAGTCGTCGATGTCCACCTCGAGCACCAGATGGAAGCGCTCGCTGTCGGCCGGGCGAAGGTGCATCACGCCGTGGTCGTAGGAGCACGGCCGGAACGTCGTTGGGATGGTGTTCCAGTCGGAGTTGGTACACATGACCGTGGGATCGCCGGGATTGGCGGCAACGTTCTCGATGGTGAGGCGACTCGTGGGGTCGGCGTCGGTCCCGTCCCATGTGATGTCTGCGAAGCAAGGACCGTCGCTGACGGCGTCGGCGATGCGAAGCCGACAGATCGGATCCTCGCCGTTGTTGCCGACGACCTCGATTGCGATTGCGTCGCCAGGTCGAGCGGGGAACTGTACGTCGTTGTGTCTGACTACGAATCCAACGCCGTCGCCGGTGATCGCCGTGGGCCGCAGCAGTGCCTCTGAGGCCCGATTCAGGATGTTGACCCAGAGCGGAGCGGCCGCAGGGATGTCGGTCCCGAGCCGTTTGAGTGAGACCCCCGTGAAGTAGTGCTCGAGGATCGTCTCGGCGTCGGCGCCGTCGGTCAGCGCCATTCCGTAGGCCCCGTACTGGCTGAGACCGACACCGTGACCCCATCCTCCACCTTCGAACGTGAACTCGGCCTCGGCGGCGCGGGCCGGGTTGATCGCCGCCGGTGCGAGCGTGATGACGGGGAAGACCAGCGCGAGTGCGAGCAGCGCAAGCGACGCCCTGCGGCGAGAAACGAGGTTTGCCATGGAGATGCCGCTCCTACGTGCGTCCATCTCCGCCCTTGACCCGGACGGCAAGTTAGCACGCCCACGCCGTTGAGCTGGGGTTTGTGGACAAGTACTGAGTAGCGAGTAGCGAGTAGCGAGTACTGAACAGTCCCCCCGGAGGGCGGCGGTAGGCGCCTCTGGTCTCTGCACTCAGTACTTCGTACTCGGTACTGCGGCCGGAGGCCGCTTCCGAACAGTCCCCCGGAGAGGGGAAGGTACCGCCGGCCGTGAGGCCGGGGGTAGGGGGGATCAGCACTCGTCGCTCAACGTGCGACTGACGACTGACGACTGACGACTGACGACTGACGACTGGCAACTGGCGACTGACCCAGCATCAATCCCGCGTCACGGTCCCTGCGGACGCGCAGCTTGGGCCGTAGTCGACGAGTTTGGGCGGCCGGGACTCGTCGGCGCAGGCCGGACACGATGGATCACGATCGAAACGGAGCGTACGGAACGATTGGTCGAGCGCGTCATACGTCAGCAGCTTCCCGGCCAGCGATTCGCCGATTCCCAGGACGAGCTTGAGCGCCTCCATGGCCTGGATCGACCCGATGATGCCGGGGAGAACACCCAACACCCCGGCTTCGGCGCATGACGGGGCGAGCTCGGGCGGCGGCGGCTCCGGGAACAGGCACCGGTAGCAGGGGCCCACATAGGGGGTGAACACGGTCGCTTGGCCTTCGAAGCGGAAAATCGAACCATGCACTACCGGGACCCGGAGGTGGAGGGAAGCATCGTTCACCAGGTACCGGGTCGGAAAGTTGTCGGCCCCGTCGATCACGACGTCGTAGCCGGACATCACCGCAACGGCATTGTCGGCGGTGAGTCGGTCGAGGTACGGCTCGACTTTCACGTCCGGGTTGAGCGCCGTGAGGTGGGCACGCGCCGATTCCACCTTGGGTCGGCCGACGCCGTCCGCATCGTGGAGGATCTGGCGTTGCAGATTGGAGGCATCGACCGTGTCCGGGTCGATGATGCCAAGGGTGCCGACCCCGGCCGCCGCCAGATACAACGCTGCGGGCGATCCGAGGCCGCCGGCGCCGATGAGCAAAACCTTGGCGTCGAGCAGACTCTGCTGTCCGGCCTCGCCGACTCCTTCGAGGATGAGATGCCGGTTGTACCGCATACGCTGCTCATTCGAGAGCCCCTCGGCCACTCGATATGGGTGTCCTTCCTGCTTCCAGCGGGTGAAACCACCAACGAGCGACGTCACCTGCTCGTAACCCAGGTCCAGCAGGGCAGCGCCGGCGAGCAGGGACCGATGGCCACCCTCGCAGTACACAACGATCGGTGTCGACGGATCGGCGACGTGTTTGCCGATGGTGTACTCGAGAATGCCGCGGGGGACCTTGACCGCACCGGGGAGTGCGCCCAGTTCCCACTCCGCCGGCTCACGGACATCGAGCAGGACGACGCCGTGATCGAGTCGCTGGACGACGTCGGCCGGCGTCACCTCGGCGACTCGGTTCCGAGCAGAGGTGAGCATCTCCTCATAGGTAGGCATGCGGGGAAGCGTACCCCTTCCCCGGTACGACGATCACGCCACCGGCTCACCAGAGGTGGCGAATCGCCTCGCTGAGTGAAGAGCGTGCTCTGCCTTCGCCGTCGAAGTTCGCTACGTCGAGCCACCCGGCGATGACCGCCTCGACCTCGGGCCACTCCTCGGCCGTGATCGAGAACCACGCAGTGTCGCGGTTGCGCCCCTTGACCACCATGTGGTTGGCGAAGATGCCTTCGAAGCGGAAGCCGAGGCGGAGGGCGGCACGACGGGAGCGAAGGTTGGCGGCATCACACTTCCACTCGAGCCGCCGGTATCCCGATTCCATGGCGTGGCGCATCAGGAGGTACGTCGCCTCCGTCGATGCCGTGGTGCCCCGCGCTTCTGGCACGAACCAGATGTTCCCCACTTCGATCGCACCGTGGGCCGGGGTGATCCGCATGAGGGTCGCCATGCCGATTGGGGGCCCGGCGTTCTGCCGAATGAGGAACCACATCGGATCGGTGGTTGCTGCGGCTTCGCCAACCCACCGGCGGTAGTCCTCGATCGATTGGAACGGGCCGTACCCCATGAATCGCCACGTTGCGTCGCGCTCGGGCTCGCCGTGGGTGGCCGCCCACAGGTTGTCGACGTCGTCGGTCGGTTCGAGCGGTGTCAGATGAACCGTTCGACCACGCACCCTGGACCGGGGCGGCCTGGGAGCCGGCAAGGGCGCCTTCACGGGCTCACCGTGGGGCGGGCGGCGACCTTCCATGCTCGCCAGCTCCGCCGGCGTTGGACCCAGCGGAGGAGTCATCCGACCAGAGCGGTGACGAGGTCAGGCATGAGATCGCCTGCAGTGCCGTCGAGACGAACGGTCGCCTCGCGATCCATTTCGGTCTCGCCGCGGTTGACGAGCACGAACGGCTCGCCACGACTCACCACTTCCTGGGGAATGTACGCCGCCGGGTAGACCCCCAGCGTTGTCCCGATAGCGATCACTGCGTCGGCCATCGCCGCCCACAGCGAGGCCCGGGCGAACTCGCTCTCGGGCAGCATCTCGCCGAAGTACACGGTCGTCGACTTCAGCACGGCGCCGCAGTCGAGGCAGTGCGGATCGAGGTCGCCGGCGTTCCAGCGCTCGAACACCGTGTCCTGGCCGGGTCGGGCATCGCAGCCCGTACACATCACGCCGTGGGCATTGCCATGGAGCTCCGCGATGGAATCGCGGGCGAGCCCGGAGGCCTCGTGGAGGCCGTCGATGTTCTGAGTCACCACCCCGATGACTCGTCCCGACTTCCAGAGTCGAGTGACCGCATCGTGTGCCCGATTTGGCCGGGCCTCACGGAGCACCGATGAGGTGAATCGCCGGTCCCACGCTTCCCGTCGGAACTCGGCGTCGGCTAGGTATCGCTGCAGGGTGTAGTCGGCAGGGTCGGCGGTCTTCCAGATCCCGCTCGGGCCACGGAAGTCGGGTATTCCGGACTCAGTGGAGATTCCGGCTCCGGTGTAGACGAGGATCTGTCGGCGATCGGCGAGCACTCGAGCGGCTGCGGCAACATCGTTCATCGAATCCACCGTAGTGGCGGCCGGAACGGACTAGCGCGTTCGGGACTCGGCGGAACCGTCCTGTGGAGACCTTTGTCGTGTGCCGATGACGGACGGATGGAGGGCAATGATGGAACGCGCTGTGAGCGGTGCGGGAGTGATCCTGTCGCGGTCCGAGTGAGCGGTTCGCCGCTGTGTGCTGCGTGCGCACGCAGAGAGGCTGAGGCACGAGCCGAAGAGCGCGACGACGGCTGACTTGTCCTTGGACGGCGCGCGTACCCTCGGCGGTTGACCAAGGGGATCGTCGGTCTTGCGCCAGAGCGCTACTGCATTGACGGATCTGGAACGCAGACTCAGCTCGCATCGACGCCGACTCGCAACGAAGGGTGGAGCCGTCGGATCATGGTGACCGGCATGGAGGGGTAGCTCATGCGAACGACGAGGCGGCTGCCATCCGAGGTGACCAGTCCGTAGCGGGCCAGAGTGTCCAGATTGAGGGGGCGGGGGAGGGAGCGGCCGCGGGCTGCGGCGGTGGCGAGTCGAAGCAGATCAGCGACCGCTCCCGGACCGATGAGTGCACACCACCGGCGCCGGGCGTCGGGGTCGAGCAACGAGATGCCATCGTGGGTGCCCGGCCAGGCATGCGGTGCGAGTGCTCGCCTTTGGCGCGCCGTTCGGCGAATGGGTGCGGCGACGCCCGGGAGTGGCGCGGGATCCATCGCGATGGGAGGACGGTCATCTCGACGGGTGTTCCCGGGCGTCGCCGACAGCTCGGTGATCTGATGCGGCTTGGTCATGACGCACGAATATCAGGCGCCCGGTGGGGGTGCAAGAGACCACGATTGAGGCCGCGAAAGATATCTGACGATATCTAGCGTTCGACTCCGTGCGGATGGTGTTCGACGGCGTCACCGGTTTGAACGTCCCACAGGGCCCGGTAGCTGCCGCCGAATGCGACGAGTTCGTCGTGGGTTCCGGCTTCGATGACTCGACCGGCGTCGAGCACGTAGATCTGGTCGGCGTGACGGATGGTCGACAGCCGGTGAGCGATGACCACGGTGGTGCGCTCACGGGAGATGACTTCGAGCGACCGCTGGATTGCGGCCTCCGTTTCGTTGTCGACGGCCGACGTCGCCTCGTCCAGCACGAGGACCGGCGACTGTGAGAGCACCGCTCGGGCAATCGAGATGCGCTGGCGTTGACCACCGGACAGCTTCTGTCCTCGTTCGCCCACGATCGTCTCGTATCCGTTCGGCAGATCGAGGATGAATTCGTGAGCCTCGGCGACCTCGGCGGCGGCGACGACCTCGTCGAACGAGGCGTCGGCCCGGCCATAGGCGATGTTGTCGAGGACGGTGCCGTGGAACAGGAACACGTCCTGGCTCACAAATCCGATCGACGAACGCAGATCGTGGAGACGGAGCTCGCGAATGTCGATGCCGTCGAGCGAGATAGCGCCGGTGGTGACGTCGTAGAACCGCAGCAGCAACTTGACCATCGTCGTCTTGCCTGAGCCGGTTGCACCGACAAACGCCACCGTGGTCCCGGGTGCGATCTCGATGGAGACATCACGAATCACCGGGATGCCGGGGTGGTAAGCAAACGTCACCCGATCGAACCTGAGATCCCCCTTGACCGCCAGCGGATCGATGTGGCGGTCGCCGTCGGTGATCGAGGCCTCGGTGTCCAACACGTCGAGGATGCGAGTCGTCGATGCCATGGCTCGCTGGTAGAGATCCATGGTTTCGCCCAGCCGCGTCAGCGGCCAGAGCAGCCGCTGGGTGAGGAACACCATCGTGGCGTATACCCACGTGTCCATGTCGCCGTCGAGGGTTTCGAACCCGCCCCAGACGAGGGTCGCCATGAAGCCGACCAGGATCACGATCCGAATCAGGGGGGAGAACGCCGAACTGAGTCGGATCGCGGCCTTGTTGGCCAGGCGGTACCGGTCGCTCTCCTCAGAAATCCTGGCCTTCTCGCGATCCTCGGAGGTGTAGCTCTTGATCGTGGCGATCCCGCCGAGGTTGGTGCCGAGCTGGCTGTTCACCGCACCCGCCTGCGCCCTCACCCGTGCGTAGAGCGGTTCGAGGCGTCGTTGGAAGCGGAATGAGCCCCAGAGGATCAGCGGGATCGGGAGGAACGCCAGCCACGCGACCGACGGTGCGGCGACGAAGAAGAACCCACCGATCAGCACCACGGTGGTGAGCATCTGGATCAGGTCGTTGGCGCCGTGATCCATGAACCGCTCCAACTGGTTCACGTCGTCGTTGACGATGGCCATGAGGTTGCCCGACGTCTGGTCCTCGAAGTACGCCATCTCCAGGTGCTGCATGTGGTCGTACGCATCGATCCGCAGCTCGTGCTGCACGGTTTGGGCCAGGTTGCGCCACTCGATGCCGTGGAGGTACTCGAAGAGGGACTCGAGGCCCCACACGATGAACGTGAGGATCGCCAGCACAACGACCTGCCCGCGGAGCGTCTCGACGGGGAAGAAGCGGCCGATCACCGAGCCGTCCTGCTCGACCACGATGTCGATGGCGAGGCCGATGAGCAGCGGCGGGGCGATGTCGAAGGCCTTGTTGAGGAACGACCACAGGGACGCCCGCAGGATCTGCGGTCGATGATGGGTGGCGTATCGCCAGAGGCGCGAGATTGGTGACGGCTTGGACATCGCCGACGAGGCTACTGCGCTCGCGGGGATCACCGACACCCGCCGCTGGGTTACCGGCAGGGAGGGGCGTACGCTCGTAGGCAATGACCGATACGCCGTACCGATTGCCGATGTTCCCGCTCGGGAGCGTGCTGTTCCCAACCGCCGTGCTCCCGCTGCAGGTGTTTGAACCGCGTTATCTGCAGATGCTGGCCGAACTCGTGGACGATCCGGACGGGCGGTTCGGCGTCGTGCTCATCGAACGTGGCTGGGAAGTCGGTGGCGGCGACGAGCGGTTCGACGTTGCGACGGCCGCAAGGGTCCTTCGTGTCGCCAAGATCGACGAGCACCGCCTCGCCGTCGTCGCCGTCGGCGAGGAACGAGTGCGGGTCGTCGAATGGTTGCCGGATGATCCGTACCCGGTGGCGATGGTCGAGCCGATCGATGATGGGGAGCTCGAAGCGGACGTCGATCAGGTGCTCGACCAAGCCCGGAGTGCGTTCCGGCGCACACTCGCGCTCGCGTCGGAGCTGGGGTACGACGTGGGCAACGTCGAGTCGGAGATGCCCGACGATCCTCTGGCGGCGTCCTGGTTTCTCAGCGCGGTCTCACCGCTGGAGGAAATCGATCGTCAACGTCTCCTCGAGACGACGGGGATTGCGAGCCGGCTCCGTGTTGTCACGGAGTTGCTCGGCGATCGAGCCTTCATGCTCGAGGCGCGGCTTGGCGGTGCCTGACCAACCGTAGGCTGGCGGCCGATGGCTTCGTCTGCCCCGCCCACCGGACGGCTTGGACGCCGAGAACTCATTGCGTTGTTGTCCATGGTGATGGCGCTGGGGGCGCTCGGCATCGACCTGATGCTGCCCGCCTTCACGGAGATGCGGCAGGAGTTCGGGCTCCCTGCTGACTCGAACCGGGTGGCGGCGGTCGTCACCGCGTACGTGCTTGGGCTTGCGGGAGGCACCCTCGTCTTTGGGCCGCTGTCCGATCGGTTTGGGCGCAAGGCCGGTCTCTACACCGGGTTTGCGGTCTACGGCGCCGGTGCCGTCGGAGCAGCACTTGCACCCAGCCTCGAGCTGCTCCTGGTGGCCCGTGCGGTTTGGGGTTTCGGAGCGGCCGCGCCGCGGACCATCGCCCTGTCGATCGTCCGCGATCTCTTCAGTGGCGATCGTATGGCTCGGCTCATGTCGTTCGTGTTCGCCATCTTCATCCTCGTACCCGTCGTCGCCCCGACGGTCGGGGCAGGCATCATTGCGATTGCGCCGTGGCAGTGGGTGTTCTGGGCTGCGGCGCTCTTCGTTGCCGGGGTTGCGGTGTGGACGCTCCGGCTCGGGGAGACGCTCGATCCCACACATCGCCTCGCATTGCGGCCTGCCGATCTGTGGAGCGCCGCGCAGCTCGTGCTCGGGAACCGCCAGACGGTGGGTCACATGCTCGCCCTGACGATGAGCTTCGGTGCCTTCGTGTCCTATCTCGCCAGCTCGCAGCTGATCGTCGAGGACGTCCTCGAGCGTGCTTCGTTGTTCCCGTTGGTCTTCGGAGGTCTGGCAGCAGCCATGGGCGTGGCGATGCTGGTCAATGCCAACCTCGTTGAGCGGTTCGGCACCGGGCGAATGCTGCGGTGGACCCTCGGCGCATACGTCGTGGCGGCGCTGCTGTTCCTCGTCCTCGCCCTGTCGACCGGAGGAACTCCCGAACTGGTTCCCTTCGTCGTCGTGATGGCGGCCCTACTCGCAATGCATGCGCTCCTGATCCCGAACACGAACAGCCGAGCAATGGATCCCATGGGTGCGGTTGCCGGCACCGCATCGGCGATCATCGGAGCGATTGCCACCGGCGGAGGCGCGCTCTTCGGCGCCGTCATCGATGGGCTCTATGACGGGACCGTCACCCCGCTCGCCATCGGGTTCGTCGTCAGCAGCCTCGGAGCAACGTTCTTCGTGCGGTGGGCCGACCGACAGCCTCAACGGTGATCGTGCGGAGCTGGGCTCTGGGGGTCACGTGATCGGCTGTGCCCCCTCCGGCCCAAGTCTGCGACTCGGGCTACCTCCCCCGCTCCTGCGGGGGAGGACGACAGAGAGCTGCCTTCAGTCGCCGTTGTCCTTGGGGACGTATCTCCCGACGTAGAAGGTGACCTCCTGCTGGAACGCCAGCGGTTCGCCGGTGCCCGGCACCCAGCGGATGACACGACCGTCCCACCGCTCCACCCTGGTGTCTTCGAGGACGATGCGGTACGTGAGGTTCAATCCGGTTTCCTCGTTGAACCCCGCGAAGCGCTCGGCCACTTGTTCGACCGTGAGGCCCTTCCATCCGCCCTTCATCACTGGTGGGATGCCGGTTGAGATGTACACGGTGACGGTGCGTCCCTGCGAGATCTTGACACCCCCGGCCGGTGACTGTCCCAAGAGGGTGCCTTCCGGCTCGACCGACGCCACGCCTTCGAACGCAACCTGCAGACCGGCTTGGAGAATCTCGTGTTCGGCCTCGTCCTCGTCGAGACCGGTCACATCGGGAACCTCGACCAAGGGCACCTTGTAGTAGGTGCTCGTTCCTTCGGGTTCCGGCGCGAAGTCCTCGATGGGGAGGTCCTCAGTGAGGTACAGCATGAACTGCTTCCAGATCGGCGCTGCGAGCGTGCCGCCGAACGCTCGCTTGTAGTACTGCTCACGGCCCTCGAGGTCGTTCCAAACCGTGAAGTTCTCCATCTCCACCTGACCGTCGGGGTAGCCGACCCACACGGCGGTGGTGAACTGGGGGATGAAGCCCATGAACCAAACGTCGCGGTAGTTCTGCGCGGTACCAGTCTTGCCGGCCTGAGGACGTCCGATGTCGGCGCGGGTCGCCGTTCCCTGCGAAACCACCTTCTTGAGCGAGCGTACGGTGGCGGCGGTCAGCGCCTCGTCCATCACCCGCTCCCGCTCGACCTCGTGCTCGTAGATGACGTTGCCGTCGGCGTCCTCGATCCGCTCGATCAGGTAGGGCACGACCCGCTCGCCGTAGTTGGCGATCGTCGAGTACGCGGCTGCCATCTCGAGCGGACTCACTGAGTTGACACCGAGCGCAATCGACGGCACGGCCTGGAGCGGTGAGTCGATGCCGATGCGGTGCGCTACCTCGACGATGTTCTGCGGCCCCGTGGCCACGGCAACCTGGGCGTACACGGTGTTGGTGGAGAGATACGTTGCCTGGTCGAGCGTGCGTACGCCACCGCCGCCGGCGCCACCGGCGTTGTACACCTTCCATGGGTCGGGCGTTCCGCCGGGGTTGGGGATCTCCTGCGGGCTGCTGTAGTCCCAGTAGGTACCGAGCGTGATCGGCCAGCCCGCCTCAGCCCCGTACTCCAGCGCAGCGAGCAGCGCGATCGGCTTGAAGGACGACCCGGCTTGGCGCCTGCCCTCGGTTGCGAGGTCGTAAGGGCGCTGCCCGGCTTCGATGTCGGTGCCGAACTCGAGCCCGCTGGCCATGACTCGGATCGCTCCGGTGCGGTTGTCGATCGACGCCAAGGCACCCGTTGGTCCACCGGTGTCCTCGAACCACGCTCGAAGGATACGACTGGCCTCGGCCTGGAGTTCCTGGTTCACCGTCACGGTGACGCGCAGACCTCCACCGCCCTCGCACTCGGTGTCTTCAGCCGGGCATCCATAGACCGCAACCTTGCGTGCGGTGAACGTTTGACCCAGTCCGTACTTGGGGTTGTTCAGGAGCTCCTGACGCGCTGCGATGAG